>DASVZC010000012.1:0-54809 GCA_036391835.1 Ktedonobacterales bacterium
CTGCCACAGACGAGATGTCCCTCGCCGCTGACGATATCGCCGGGGTGGAAATCGTTGACGTTCGACCCAACCTCAACCACTTCGCCCACGAACTCGTGCCCGATGACCAGCGGCACGGGAATCGTGTTCTGCGCCCAAGTATTCCAGTCGTAGATGTGGAGATCGGTGCCGCAGATGCCTGTGCGCAACACCCGAATCAACAGGTCATTTATCCCGACAGCCGGCTCAGGCGCGTCCACGAGTTGCAGCCCAGGCCCGGCTTTGCTCTTCACGAGCGCTTTCATCGTCCCACTCCTCACGGTGGTCGCCAGGATCGCCCGCCACACTGGGAGCGTCTGGCTGGAGGTTCGAAATATAACCCTATTCTCTCACTAACCCATGAGCGCACACAACTGGCAGGCGAACGCCCAGTCGCGGTCGGCCTCTGGGAGCGCCCAACCCACGCGTTACCGCGCCACCCGCTTCAAGTGTGGAGTCGCCATCCTGGATGTCGAAGCGGCGCAGCCTGCTTCTGGCGCCGGCTGCGATAGCGATGTGGGCGCGCTCACCCGCCCAGTTTCCGCTATTTTGTCGTATTGTCATAGCATGGAAGAGAAGGCGCGGGGCGCCCTCAAAGGGTATCCCACGCTACGTGTCCGCTCGTTCGCGCGTACGCAAAGGAGCGTCAGCTGCCATGAGTAAGCCCAAAGTCTACGTTACCCGGTTCATCCCTGATCAGGGACTGGATATCATCCGCGACTTCTGTGACGCGACCGTTTGGCAGGAGGAACTCCCGCCGCCGCGTGAGGTGATTCTGCGCGAGACACGCGACTGCGATGGGTTGGTCAGCCTGTTGACAGACACCATCGATGGCGAGCTACTGGACGCCTGCCCCCAGTTGCGGGTGGTGAGCAACATGGCCGTCGGCTTCGACAATATCGACGTGCCAGCGGCGACAGCGCGCGGCGTGCTCGTGGGTAATACGCCCGGTGTGCTGACCGAGACCACCGCCGACTTCGCCTTCGCGCTGTTGATGGCGGCGGCGCGGCGCATCGTCGAGGGCGCGGACTACGTGCGCGCCGGCAAATGGCGAACGTGGGGGCCTATGTTGCTCATGGGCGCCGACGTCCACCACTCGACACTCGGCCTCGTCGGGCTGGGGCGTATCGGCCTGGAGATGGCCAAGCGGGCCAAGGGCTTCGACATGCGTGTGCTCTACTATGACGTCTACCGGCGGGAAGATGTCGAGCGCGAGATGGGCATCATCTACACGCCGCTCGACGAGATGCTTTCCCAGTCTGATTTCGTCAGCGTCCACACGCCGCTGACCCCCGAGACTCGTCACTTGATGAATCGCGAGCGCTTCGCTGCGATGAAGCCGTCTGGCGTGTTGATCAACACGTCGCGTGGGCCGGTGGTGGAGACCGAAGCGCTGGTAGAGGCGCTGCGCTCGGGTCAGATTGCCTATGCCGCGCTCGACGTGACCGAACCAGAGCCGCTGCCCGCCGATCACCCGCTGGTGTCGCTTCCCAACTGCCTCGTGATGCCGCACATCGCAAGCGCCAGTCTTTCCACGCGCGGCAAGATGGCCGAAATCGCCGCGCGCAACTTGATCGCTGGCCTGAAGGGGGAACCGCTGCCTACTGGGCTCAACAACGACGCCCTCGGCGCGGGTCGCAACGCCCAGCCACGGACGTGGTGACGGAGTCCAGTGGCTGGCGCGCTCACAACACAGCGCCGCAGCGGCGGGATACAATCCAGTAACGAGGGCCCGCCGCCCTAACGCCGTAGCGAAATTGGCCTGGCGCATGCAGCGTCATGCCTCTGACATTACGATTCGACGCTCAATGACGAGCGAAAGGAGCCGATACAATGAAGTTCGCGCATCGGATGAGCCGACTGGGAACCGAGACGGCGTTCGAGGTGCTAGCCCGCGCGAAAGCGCTGGAGGCGCAGGGCCGCGAGGTGATCCACCTCGAGATCGGCGAGCCCGACTTCGACACGCCAGCCCATATCATCGAGGCGGCCTGCGACGCGCTGCGGCATGGCGCCACCCACTACACCCCTTCCGCGGGCATTCCCGAACTACGTGAGGTCATCGCCCGCGACGCCAGCGCGCGGCGGGGCGTCGCCTTTGACGCCAGCGATGTGGTAGTGACGCCCGGCGGGAAGCCGATCATGTTCTTCACCTTGCTCGCGCTGGTGGAGAAAGGGGACGAAGTCATCTATCCTAACCCCGGCTTTCCAATCTATGAATCCATGATCGACTTCGTCAACGGCGTGGCCGTGCCGATCCAGCTCGAGGAGTCGCGCGACTTCTCGCTTGATGCCGAGAAACTGTGCTCGATGGTGAACGAGCGCACGCGGCTGATTATCCTCAACTCGCCGCACAACCCGACCGGCGGTGTCCTCTCGCGCGCCGAACTGGAGACCATCGCTGAGACGGTGCTGCGCTTCCCTGACCTGTATGTGCTCTCCGACGAGATCTACGGTCACATGATCTACGAGGGCGAACACAGCAGCATCGCCGCCCTGCCCGGCATGCGCGAACGCACGATTGTGCTCGACGGATTCTCGAAGACCTACGCCATGACTGGCTGGCGCCTGGGCTACGGGCTCTTCCCCAGCGAACTGGCGCCCGCCATCTCGCGCCTGATGACCAACAGTAACTCCTGCACCAGCGCTGCGACGCAACTTGCCGGCGTCGCAGCGCTCACCGGGCCGCAGCGCGACGCTGAGGAGATGGTGGCGGAGTTCAATCGGCGGCGCGACCTGATCGTCCGCGGCCTCAACGCGATACCTGGCGTGACCTGCCGGTGGCCCCGCGGCGCTTTCTACGTCTTCCCCAACATTACCGGCACAGGCTTGACCTCACACGAGGTCGCTGATCTGCTGCTCTACGAGGGCGGTGTCGCGACTTTGGCAGGAACATCGTTCGGTCGCTTCGGGGAAGGTTACATCCGGCTAAGCTACGCCAACTCGACCGAAAACCTCGAACGCGCGCTCGAGCGTATCCACGCGACTCTGGCGGCGCGCATGGCCACATCCAGCTGAGCGACACCGGGGCGACATATGGGCGCCGCCAGTATGCGGCCGTACGCGCGAGGTGATACATCTCGCGCGTACGGCCGCATGCCGGGCGTCCAGGCGTCGGCGCCGTCTTGCGGCGTCATTGACGCGCTACCCACGCTCGAAGCCCTGCCTGATCTGCCCGCCAGCAACGCTGAGTCCATCCCGAACGTCAACCGCTGGACAAACCCCTATCGCTACGGTGGCAGTGGCGGCGCAGGCTACGACACGTCCACTGGGCCGTACTGGCTGTCGGCGTCGACGTACGATCCGACGCCGGGGCGGTTCCTCTTGTGTGATCTGCTGGGCTGTGCGCCGCTGTTTGTGGGCGGTGTCACATGATTGGACTGCGTTACCGCCTCAATCGTACTGGCGGAGGTTGAAGGTATTCATGGCGTTGATCAACGCCTGTCCGGGATTGCCACCGGCCGCGTAATGGCCCGCATCCCATGGCGACTGCCCCAGCGCTTGCGCCGCCGCGAGCGCGCCGCCCGACTGTGCCGCCCGCGCGATGGCCGAATAGTAGCTGAGATGGGCGACGTGCTCGTAGATCGCCAATCCAATCCAGGGTGTGGACGCGTAGCAGAAGTTGCGTACGATAGATTGGTTGTAACACACTCCACCATCGCCATTCGGATCGAGGAATGGCCTGGAATTCGCCAGGTTCCATCCATCAAAGTCGGGGAGGCGCCAGCCGTGCTCCACCCCCATTTGGGCTAGCACGACGGAGACTGGCCAGCCGAGATCCTTGTGGGCTTGCTCTGCATAGGGAAGCATCGTCTGGATGAACGCCGCTGGTGATGATATTGGCTGCGGTGTGGGGCCGCTTGGGAATGGCGTGGACACGGCAGGCGCCACCGCCGCCAGCGCATTGACTGCGCCGCTCAACGCCTGCTGCTCGCTGCGACCCAGTGGCGTCAGCGCGCCCACCAGCGCCTGCGCAAAGACCAGGAACAGCGCCAGATAGACAAACAGCGTCTTGCCGCGTGCCGTCTTCAGGTGCAGGCGCTCCGTCACCTGCGCGGGGAATCGCAGTATTGCTGGCCGCGCCACAATGCTCGTCACTACCGTCACCGGCTCTGGCAACGGTTCTGACAACTGGTCATACAGCGGCTCGGACAGCGGCTCGGACAGCGGCTCGGACCAGGGTTCGGCTAACAGCGCTGACGAGATGTGGCGGCCGAGCGGACGCGCTGTTACGCGGGCACGCGGCGCATAGACCATGTCAGGCTCCGCATCATCCCACTCCCACTTGTCTCGCGCGGCGCGGCGTCGAGGCGATACGACAGGCGTCTCGTCTGTCAGATCAAAGATGCGCCCACCTCTCTCCTGACTGGTCAGATCCTGCTTGCGGGATGAGCGCTTCCTCCCCACAGCGTTTGCTCCTTGTCCTCTGGTCGCGCGAGTAAGTCCATCCAACCATACCTCACAACATCCGAAAGACCACTAAGCGTAGTACGTCTAGCTCCCCTTAGTGGTGGATGCGCAGACAGGCTTGACAGCGTGATTCGACGCCTGACAGCGCTACACCTGCGCTGTCTTCCTTCCGGCATGCGTGTCCTAACGGCTCGCGTGCATGCGTGGGTAATATAACGAGTTAGTAAGTAACCAACTTCATTGTTCACGCACAGCTAGAGAGCAACAACAACAATGCCGTTCACCATGACCCTGGTGAGTGACGAGTTCGAGCAGGTAGATGCGCTGCATCCTGCGGGCTGTATCATGTCTGCATAGATAGAGTTGCGACGTTGAGAAGCCCACCTCCCTGCCTTCTATGCGCAGGTGGAGCAGGCGTTCGCCTATCTGCCGACTACCTATGACTGCCGCTTGCATACCAAACAGGTGGTCGATGCGGACGAGAGGCGCGACATGCGGGCGGAACTAGCGCGGGCGACATTGTCCATTGGGATTCATGGTCGTTCATGACTGGCCACTACGCACAGGAGCGTCACATATGGGCCTGACTGCTTTACTCGACTACATCGCACGTGACCCGGACTGTGTTGTGTTTCCACCCGCTGGCCAGCCGACAGTCGCTCACACCCTTGTCGTGCCTGAGGATGCGAAGGCGTTCTATGAGTTATGCGGCGGCCTGATCATTGGGAGAGAAGCATTCTGGCAAGCTCGTATCATCGGGCCGGATGAATGGACGCTGGCCGTGGACAAGATTTTTGGCGAGGATGTGGCGGCGATGGCGCGCGAGCAGCAGCCCGAGGACCGCTTGTGGGATTGGTATATCGTCGCTGAGATCGAAAACGCGAACTATCTTGTGATAGATTGCGGATCACTCCACACTGGTCGTTGCTACGACGCGCACTGGGAAACCTATGGGATGCCCGGCCAAATGCCGGTCGTCGCTACGTCACTGACTACACTCATCGAGAGGCTGTATGAGCGCAAAGGGCAGCGTTGGTACTGGTTAGAGTCACGATTTCCTACATTAGGAGACGCATATGATGACGAATGACGTTCACGGTTGTTGTATCTAGCAAGTATCTAGTCTAACCGAGATTCTGCACTAAGATAGCGCGGAACGCATGTACTGACGTCTTGTGGACAGAGTCTTCATACTGCAGGTGGTCGTCTTGCGGATCAGTGTTCGAGTCACACCGGAACCTGCTGTTCGAATGCCTCCTGTGCGCACCCTGCTTCGAACTCTTATCCTCGACGGTTGCTACTTGCGCGGCTCATGCGTTGTTACCAACAGCGTGGATGAAATACGAACCGAGATGCGAACCATATCGTTCGTAGCGCCTTCGATCTTCCCCCGTCCCCGGGCGCGTGGGACAGGGGCTATTCCAACAGGACGGAGAGTAGCACATGATCAACGCAGGTAGGGCGCAGCGGGCGCTCCGACGGATGAGTGTTGTCTTTGCGGCGAGCCTTGCGCTGTTCCTCGTGGTGTCACAGTCAGCGCATGCGGCGGCTGCGACGCCCTATCCCAGCGGCTCGACCGGCTATGATGTCTCCTGGCCGAACTGCTCCGCGACGCCGCCAGCGCATCCGGCATTTGGTATCGTCGGCGTGAGCGATGGGACCGGCTACAGCCAGAGCCCGTGTCTGGCGCAAGAAGCCACTTGGTTCACCAACCTCAGCCTCTACGTGAACACCGGCTGGAACAACCAGTCGTCCTACATCAATCCGAACAGCCCGAAGGTCTGCGCGGCGGGCGACAACAACTGCCTGGCCTACAACTACGGCTACAACGCCGGATTGTATGCTCTCAACTACGCCAACAGCCTCAACATCCACTCGGCGACGTGGTGGCTGGACGTCGAGACGGGCAACACCTGGAACAGTGACACGACCCAGAACCGCAACAGCCTGCAAGGCGAGTATGACGCGCTGCATGCGAACGGTGTGACGACGGTCGGCGTCTATAGCACGACCTATCAATGGGATACGATCACGGGCTCGTGGCTGAATGGCTGGCCAGGCTGGGGCGCGACGACGGTGCGCTCAGCCAGTAAAGCGGCGACGTATTGCACGGGACATCAGTTCACCGGCGGCCCGACCTACCTCATCCAGTTCTCTGGCACGCTCGACCAGGATTACGCCTGCTAGTGATACATTGGGCAGTGGGCAGGCTGGGCGCCAGTTTTCAGCCGTCCCACTCCCCTGACTCATGCTATCGGTCGCACACGACTAGTCGTATCGCGCCACCCATCAACGCCTTGCTCACGCGCCATGGGTGAATCGCTCTCGTAGTCTGCGCTTACGCCGGGGGAGCGAGGAGATACGGTCCATATGGTCGCGCAACAGGGTGGCAAGGTCACTGCTACCCTCTTGCTCCAGCCACTCCTCCACTGAGACGCGCAGCGCGGCCATGTAGATGGCGACCAGGAAGCGAATCTCATTGCGGTTCGTAGCGGACTCCAGGCGGGAGCAGAGCGCGTCACAGATGGCTGGTTCGGTGACTGCCAGCCCATACAAATAGAGGGACGCGATTGATGGGGTCTGCATGGCCACGTGAAAGCGAACCACAAAGCTGGCCTGCTGTTGCTGATATCTGGTGGCCACATAGCTAAACAGCGCACGAAGCGCTTCGTGCGCTGATGTCCCTGGCTCCATGCGCTCCAGCGTAGCTAGTCCCTCGATCAATGGCGCACGCACCGAAGCAAAGAGCACGTCCTCTTTTCCCGCAAAATACCGAAAGAACGTACGCGGAGACATCATCACCGCATCCGCGATGTCTTGAATGGAAGTGTGCTCGTACCCCCGCTGCTGAAAGAGTCGGAGCGCCGCTTCCTCGATGGCTGTCTGCGCGAGGTGTTTCTTCCGTTCGCGTAAGCCCGTTGTGTGCGTTTCGACCTGGGTTGACGTGTTGATGTCGCTCATAGTTATTTTTCTCTCATTGACTTTTGTCACACAATGTCATTATAACGTATCCGGACATCGGCGCTTATGGGCGACGAATACCGTGTTGCGAAAGACATGGCGTCTGTCTGCGACAAATAACGGTGAGAAAGGTAATTCGTGATGAGCGCTACTTCAGAGCAACCTCTGACCGGAAGTGACGCATTTAGCCTGTTTAGCGGTGAATTTGCTGAGAACGCGGCCCCATTGTTCGCGCAATTGCGAATGATGGGTCCTTTGTTTCCCCTCCCGGGCATGATCCTGGGAACGGACCGCCAGGGTTGGGTCGTCACGCGCATGGATGAAGCGGTGCAAATCCTCAAGGATGCTACGCACTTTACAGTAGACCCACGCTCTATCGGTGGCGGCAACCCCTTTGGGAATTATTTCGGCGAGTCTGGCGAGGCATCTGATACCCCTGCCTTCTTCACCCCGGGCGGCTCGATGCTCATGGTCGACGATCCAGATCATCGGCGGCTGCGTGCGCTGGTGTCCAAAGCCTTTACGCCTAAATACATCGAAAGCCTGCGTCCGCGCGTGCAGGAAATCGCCGACGAGTTGCTCGACGCGGCGCAAGCGCGCGGTCACATGGATATCATCGAGGAGTACGCGTTCCCGCTGCCCATCAACGTCATCTCCGAGATGCTTGGCGTTCCGAAGTCCGACTGGGAACAGGTTCGCGACCTGTCTGGCGCGCTCGCGACCGGCCTGGGCGCACGCGACCCGAACGTCATGGCGCACATGCGCGCCTTCGGGGAGTACACAGCGCAACTCGTCGCTGAAAAGCGTTGGCGCCCCGCTGATGACCTGATTAGCCAACTGATCGCCATGGAAACCGAAGGGGATCGGCTCAGCGAAACAGAACTCGTCTCGATGTTGGCGCTACTAATCTTCGCTGGCCATGAGACGACCTCGAACCTGATCGGCACAGGCGCCTTGATGCTTCTGGACCACCCCGATCAACTGGAGAAGCTCAAAGCCGATCTCAGCCTCGTTCCGTCGGCGGTCGAAGAACTGCTCCGGTTCAATGGGCCGGCGACCACCACAGGCCCACGCTTCGCCACCGAAGATATCGAGCTTGCCGGGCAGCAGATCAAAAAGGGCGATCTCATGATCGTCGCCCTGCTTTCGGCGAATCATGATGAGACGCAGTTTACGGACCCTGCCGAACTGGATATTGCTCGCAAACTCAACCGCCACGTCGCCTTTGGGTATGGCATTCATGTGTGTTTGGGCGCGCCGCTGGCCCGCCTGGAAGGCGATATCGCCTTTACCACCCTGCTCAAGCGCATGCCCAACCTGCGACTCAGTATTCCTCGCGACAAGATCACGTGGAATGTCACGCTGAACTCACGGCGTTTGACCGCTCTGACCGTCGACTTCTAGCTGCTAGAATGGCTGGCCTCCATCTCGCGGAGTTCAGCCACGTTGGAGTGGGCGACGCATGTTCCTCCCACTCCAACGGCTCGCGACCTCACCTCCCTTCAGGCATCGCAACCTCGTGAGCCGCAACAGTCGTGGCGCACCCTGCCTGCGTCCTATAGATCGTGAACTAGCGTTTCGCTCACTTCCCAATCCTTGACCTCTATCCAGTGACTGCGCTATCTTTATCCATACAATTACTCTATTGAGTATTTGAGTATTTGAATATACAGAAATGGGGCGTCTGATGGGCGACCGTGCGTTCAAGGAGCGCCTGTACGCGCAGTTCGCGCGGCTGGGTAAGGCGCTTTCCAGTCCTGCCCGGCTAGAGCTGCTGGACCTCTTGGCCCAGGGCGAGCGATCGATGGAGGAGTTGGCGCGAGAGGCTGGCCTTACCGCCGCCAATGCGTCCGCGCATCTGCAAGCGTTGGCGCGCGCGCAGTTGGTCGTATCGCGTAAGGCTGGTCTGCGCGTGTTCTATCGCATCGCTGACCCAAGTGTCTACCGCCTGTGGGCCGCGCTGCGTGATGCGGGCAGCACCCAATTGGCCGAGATTGACCGTCTCGTGGGCGCCTACCTGCAGGATCGCCAGACGTTCGAACCGATCTCGCGTGATGATTTACTCGCGCGGCTCACTCGCAGCGACACTATCGTGTTGGATGTGCGTCCCGCGCTCGAATATCGGCAGGGACATGTCGCCGGCGCACGCTCGATTCCAGTGGCGGAGCTAGAACAGCGCCTGGGCGAACTGGATCTCCAGGCCGACATTGTCGCCTACTGTCGCGGCCCTTACTGCGTCTTCGCCGATGAAGCGGTGGCGCTGTTACGCGCCCGAGGTGCGCGCGCCTACCGCTATTCTGAGGGATTTCCCGAATGGTCAGCGGCGGGTCTGCCAGTAGCGGTGGACGAATCCGCTGGCGTCGAAGGTATCAGCGCCGCGTCAGGCGCCAGGTAGGCGAAAGTCTGACACTGAGTCGTCAGCGGCGCCTACCAGAACAGACGAGAACAGAATCTCAGAGGAGCCATAGTACCATGATCTTCCGCCAGGTCCTGCATCCATCGACGGGGTGCGCCTCATATATCTTCGGCTGCACCGGAAAGAAGGCGCTCGCCGTTGTCGATCCGCATGCCGAGCACATTGACGACTACCTCGCGGTATCGGAGGCAGCCGCCTCGCCGATTCTCGCCATCTTCGAGACGCACGTGCAGGCTGACCATATGTCGGGCGCTGCCATGCTCGCGGAGCGCACGGGCGCGCCGATCTACCTGCACGAGGCCGCCGACGTTGATTTCGAGCATCGCGCGCTCCGCGATGGCGACCAGGTTGAATTGGGCAACGACTATGTGCGGGTGATACATACTCCCGGACACAGCCCAGACAGCATGTGCCTGCTGGTGGGTGATCGCACGCGGACAGCGGAACCGTGGTTCCTGCTCACCGGCGATACGCTCTTCGTCGGCGACGCGGGTCGCCCCGATTTGACCGCTGGCGAGTCTGCGGAGACTGACCAAAACAGCGATGCCCCTGCGGCGGCGGCGCGGGCGTTGTATGCCAGCTTGCAGCGGTTGGCTCTCTTGCCCGACGACCTGGAGGTCTACCCTGCGCACTTCGCCGGCTCTGCGTGTGGGCGCTCTATGAGTGGCAAGCCTAGCTCGACGCTGGGATTCGAGCGCCGGTTCAATCCTGCCCTCCGCCAGCGCGATCCAGAGGAATTCGTCGCATTCATGCTGACTGATCTCCCAGAGCCCCCAGCGGGACATCGCGAGATTCGGGCCGCGAATCGCCACGGCGGCGCGATGGACATGAGTCGAGACGGACAGGATGTGATCGATGCGGCTGCCCGGTAAGCTCTCCGAGCCATCCCAGGCGCCCCTCTTGGGGCTTCGCGCCAACCTCGGCCAGTTCCTGACGCTCGTAATCCTCAACGCCTTTGTCGGCGCGATGGTCGGACTTGAGCGCGATGTCGTGCCGCTGCTGGGCGCTCGTCAGTTCGGGGTGGCGTCTGCGACCGCTGGACTCTCGTTCATCGTGAGTTTCGGCATCGTGAAGGCGCTGGCCAACCTGAGCGCAGGTGGCCTCTCCGACCGGCTTGGCCGTAAGGGCGTGCTCACCACGGGCTGGCTGGTCGGATTGCCCGTTCCATTCCTGCTCATCTTCGCGCCATCCTGGGGCTGGATCATCGTCGCCAATGTGCTGCTTGGCGTCAACCAGGGGTTATGCTGGTCAACGACGGTGATCATGAAGATCGACCTGGTTGGACCTGCGCGCCGGGGGCTCGCTATGGGCCTGAATGAAGCGGCAGGCTATGGCGCTGTGGCGCTGGCCGCCATCGGGTCGGGCTACCTCGCCTCCGTGTACGGGCTGCGACCGTGGCCGTTCGTGCCAGGTATCGCGTTCGCGATCGCGGGGTTGCTGCTCTCTGTGCTGGTCGTTCATGAGTCTCACGGATTCGCCAGGCACGAGGCGCGCCTCCTCACGGCTGACACCGCCAGTTCCGACACGACGCCAGCGAAGGATAACACGCCAGCGTTCAGTGAAATCTTTATGCGCACGAGTTTGCGTGATCGCGCCCTTTCCGCCGTGAGCCAGGCCGGCCTCGTCAACAATCTGAATGATGGACTCGCCTGGGGACTCTTCCCGCTCTTCTTTGCAGCGGGCGGATTGAGCATCGCGCAGATCGGGCTCCTGGCGGGGCTCTATCCTGCCGTGTGGGGTCTATCGCAACTCGTGACCGGCGCCCTGTCCGACCGGATAGGACGGAAGCCGCTGATCGTCGGTGGCATGTGGCTCCAGGCAGGCGCGCTCGTCATCCTTCCACTCACGCATGGCTTCGCCCCGTGGGCTGTG
This sequence comes from Ktedonobacterales bacterium, assembly GCA_036391835.1. Taxonomy (GTDB): domain Bacteria; phylum Chloroflexota; class Ktedonobacteria; order Ktedonobacterales; family JADMIN01; genus JAKAIY01. Next base: position 11,675 of record DASVZC010000012.1, read on the forward strand.
GCAATGGCGCTGCTGGGACTGGGAACCGCCATGGTGTACCCGACGTTCCTGGCTGTCGTCGCTGATGTGGCGCATCCGTCGTGGCGTGCCTCTGCGGTTGGCGTGTATCGCCTCTGGCGCGACCTCGGATATGCGGTTGGCGCGTTGCTGGCTGGATTGCTCGCAGACCTGTTTGGCGTTCCGTGGGCCATCGGCGGCATCGCGGCGCTGACCTTTGCTTCCGGCGCGATCGTGCTGACACGTATGCACGAGACGCTACGTAAAGAGCAGCCATCCGGCGCTTCCGCGACCCCAGTACCACAGAGGTAAGCGCGCCCATTCGTTGCCTATATGCTGGCAGCGCCGATGGGTCAATGACGCCCTGGGGTCACACCGCCCCGCCACCTTGCGCCTGCGGTACGGGTGGTTGCTCCCTATTGGGCTCGGTGGCTGGGCGTGCGCCGTTGGCGTACAGTTGCTCGATCATTGGGAGATAGGCGCTCTGGATTTGGCGGCGACGAATCTTGAGTGTCGGCGTCAGGAGCCCATTCTCAACGGTGAAGTCCTCTGGCACGATGGCGAAGCGCTTCACCGTTTCATACCGCGCCAGATGAGCGTTTACTCGGCTGACTTCGCCATCCAGATAGCTGCGGAATCGAGGATGCGCCGCGAGTTGACCTGTGTCCGGGTTCCCGATGCCCGCTTCGACTGCCCACCTCCGCGCCTCCGCGTCATCCAGCGCAATGAGGGCGACGAGGTAGGGCTTGCGATCCCCAAAGACCGCCGCATGCGAGACACCGCGGATACCTCCCAGCAATTGCTCGATCTCTTGTGGCGCGATCTTCTTGCCACCGGCGGTAGCGATCAGGTCTTTCTTGCGGTCAGTGATGCGAACGAAACCGTCAGCGTCGACTGATCCGATGTCACCAGTCATAAACCAGCCATCCTGATCGAAGGCGGCTGCCGTCTCCGCGTCATTGTGGTGGTAATGGGAGAAGACACATGGCCCGCGCACCAGAATCTCGCCGTCGGATGCGATGCGAATGTCATGATCTGGATACCGCAGGCCGACGCTCCCTCTCCGATAGTTTTCTACCCGATTGATGGTGAACGCGCCGCCGGTTTCTGTGAGCCCCCAGCCTTCGAGCAGCAGCACGCCAGCCGCGTGGAAGAAATCGAGGATATCACGATCGAGTGGCGCACCGCCCGAGACGACAAACTCCAGTTGACCTCCAAGTCTTGCGCGCACTCGCCGGAATACCAGGCGATCGGCAATCCAGTAGGGCAGCGCTAGATAGAAGGATATCGGCTCGTGTCGTTCGCGGCGGTTGGCGACAGACTTGCCGATCCGCACTGCCCACGCCGCGATACGTTGGGTGATGCGGCTGCCTGCTGACACCTGAGCCTGGAAGGCGGCATATGCCTTCTCGAACACGCGCGGATAGGCGATGACGAGGTTGGGCTTTACCGTCTTGAGATCATTCGCTAACTGGTCGGTGTTGGTCGTGATGGTGGTTTCCAGTCCGAACTCAATCCCTATCAGATGCTCCTCGCGGCCAAGGACGTGCGCCAGTGGCAGGAAGAGCAGATCAACCATGCCAGGGTGCAGGGTCGTCAGCAGCGCTCGCACGCCTGCCGTCTGCGCCACCAGCGTCGCGTGGCTGAGCACGACACCCTTGGGTCGTCCGGTCGTGCCGGAGGTGTAGACAATGCTTGAAGGGTCGTCCGGCTGTATTGCTTCAGCTCGTTGCGCGGCGAGCGCTTCAGCTTCCGCTGGGGATCGCCCACCCAACGCGCGTAGATCTGCGAACGGCAGCACCCACGGGTCAGAACTCACCTGCTCTGCATCGCTGAACATGATCAGTCTGCGAATGCCAGGAACCTTCTCGCGTATACTCAGTAATTTGTCGTACTGGTTGCGGTTCTCGATGAACAGATAACGCACATCCGCGTCATTCACCATGAATTCGATGGTTTCTGGCGTGTTGGATGGATACAGCGTGATCGTTACTCCGCCCAGCCCAAGGATAGCCCAGTCGGCGGCCAACCACTCCCAGCGTGTTCCGCTCAGAATGCCAATGCTCTCCCCCGGACGGACTCCGAGGGCATCTAGCCCGGCGATGAGTTCGTTGACGAGAGCCGCATTCTCTCTCCACGTCATGCTCATCCAGGAGCCATCGACGACCTGCCGCCAACGGACCGCATCGCCAAAGTAGGCTGAACGTCCTCGGAACATCTGCGCCAGATTCTTGTATGGCTGTTGCGTGTTTCGGCTGATCGTTGCGACCTCAGAAAGGTTTGTAGCGCCGGCGGTCGTCGCCTCCGCTGGGCGCTCGTTCTCCAGCGTGCTCATGATATACCCTTTCTCTGCTACGTCTCGATCACCCTGACCTGCCTCCACAGCGAAGGCGGCCCGGGTGTTCGATGCCGTGGCTGGTCGCTTGGCGCCTACCAGGAAACGAGACACTGGAATGCGCCGCACGAGCATCTCATAGACGATCAGCGTGGCCGCGAATGTCGCCACGACAATACACGCAAATTTGAGCAGCAAATTGACATTCCACGGCAGAAGGGAGTAGCCAATTGCCGTCAGAATGGGCATATGCAGGACGTAGAGCGGATAGGTCGCTTCGTTGAGGTAGCGTTCCGCCGCGTTCGTCCGATTGAGGTAGCGGGATGCCAGGCCGAGGACCCCGAGCACCAGGAACCACGTAAGGATGCCGCGAATCGGCAGCGAGAACACGGGGCCAACGCTGCTCGAGAGGGGAATCGTGATGGCTCCGATGTTCAGCATCTGTGAGCCCACAAAGCAGACGACACCCAGACCGAGCGCGGCCCACGCGTGGCGCTCGACGGCTTTCACGAAGCGCGCATCGGCGTACAGGACGTAGCCGAAGATGAAGAATATCAGGTAGAAGAAGAACTGGCTCCAGTCGTCGTACAGGAACCAATGAGCGGTGAGCTTATTCAGCCAGCCACTCTGCAAGATTGCCTCGACCAAAACGAGCGGCAGGCCAAACAGCAAGATGACGCCTGGGCGCTTGCATGCGTTCGCTAGCCAGTCGATTGCGCGCAGGCCCTTGGCGCCGCGCAGGAATCGGAACAGCGGCAACGTGACCAGGGTGTAGGCAAATAGCCGTGGGATGAACCACAGGTGGCCCCAAAAGACGGGAACAAGTCCGGGTCTGAAGTGGGTGAGGAAGTAGCCGTAGCCCCACAGGAACTGTCCGTAGAATGAGAAGTAGCTAGCGACCGCCTGCTGCGGATCAGGAATTGGGATGTCAAAGGATTTCATCAGGCTCGGATTACCCTTGAGCACGAAGTAGACCTGAATTGGCACGATGACAAGGGTGGCAAAGACAAACGGAATCAGCAAACGCTTGGAGCGCTCGCCGAGAAACTGTCCGACTGACCGCTTGCGGAGCGCAAACAGGACTCCAGCGCCACCGACAAGGAAGAGCAGCGGCATGCCCCAAACGCCTGCGAATGCGCCAAGCACCGACAGCGCAACGCTGCTCTGGGCATTCTTCAGGTAAGCGTCACTCGACACGCTGAAGATGACAGCGGCGTGAAATGGTATGAGCCCAAGCACCACGAGAGCGCGCAGCCAGTCGAGTTCGTAGCGTCTGGCGCCCACCGGAGCGTTGGCGCGTTGTGTCGCGCCAGGTGTGGTCATGTCCACCTTGAGTGATGGTAGGGTCGTCATCGTACCCTCCCCGCGCATGGTTCCATCCGTGGAGCGCCGATACTCGCGCACGTCGTACATGCAGACATCGCGAAGCAGCCACGCCGCCCACATCGATACCATGTGTCAACGAGGTCACAAGAGCGTCGCAGACGTAGGTTCGCGACTCACAACCGCGTATCTTCAGGCGCCCCGTTGGCTCGTTCTGCTCTTTTCCATGCGTCGCCTGCTCAAGGCTGAATCGTATTTGGTAGGCGCACCTATGGACAAACGCTCCGGCCTGGATCGTGTGGTGTGTGGTGACTTTGCTTTGTCCTGCGGTTCACCGCGTGGCCTGACACTCATGCCAAAGACGAAGCGCAGTGGCGCCACATGTCTCACGAATACCTCGAACAGGAGGATCGTTACTATCATCGCCGCGACGCTGATGAAGATGAATTTGAACGCGATTCCAGCCGGCCACCGCACCACGTAATACCCGATGATCGTCAAAATCGGCATATGCAACACGTAGATGGGGAACGTCGCCTCCGTCAGGTAACGTACGACCCTGCCACTGGAGGTAAGGTAGCGCAAGCCAAAGCCGACGATGGCGGCGACCCAGAACCACGAGACGTAGCCCCGTAGCAGCCTGATCAGCGCCTCGAACCAGAAATTGTTACCTGGCAAGACCGACGCATAGGCGCCAGCCCCTTCGACCAGCAGCCACGTTACTACGCCGAGCGCCAACGCAGGCGCCCACCATGCCCGCAGGCCCCGTTGAATATGGGGCTCACTGTAGACAATGAAGCCGCCAATGTAGAACAGACCAAAGATGACGAATCCTGGCCAGTTGTCGAGCGCTTCCGGTGCGGCGGAGCCTGGAATCGGCCAGCCCACGCGCAGAATCACTTCGGCCAGGCCAAATGGAAGCCCGAAGAGAATGAGCGCCATGCTAAGCGTAGCGACGCCGTCCAACGAGTTGATGATTCGTTCTCCGCGTGGGCTGCGCAGGAACCGAAACAGCGGCAACATGATGACTGAGATGGCGAGAAGCGGCGGAATGAACCACAAATGGCCGATCCAATCAGCCCCGCGAGCGGGCATCGCGCCATGCAGGATGCCTAGCAGGCTTTGCATGAATTGTCCGTAATACTGCCAGAAGGAGACATGCGGCCCAGGCGTTCCGAGGTAGCCGACGTACACCTGCACTGGCATGATGGTCAGCATGGCGAAGATGAACGGGACGAGCAGTCGGGTGATGCGCTCCGAGATGTATTGCCGGTTGTCGCGCGCGGCGAGCGTATAGCGGGTTGCGGCTCCGGAGACGAAGAAGAGCAGCGGGATGCCCCAGAAGGTGATGAACGCGACGAGTCGGGCCAGCAACCAGCTACTCTGTGCATTACGCACGTAGTCGCCCTGTGCGCCGATGAAGATGACGGCTGTATGAAATGGGATGAGGCCGAAGACGACGAAAGCGCGCAGCCAGTCAAGCTCGCGTCGGCGTTCCTGCCTTTGAGCAGGCCCTCCCGCGAGCGTCGCTGGCTTGTCGGACATGAGCCCTGGCCCGGACATCGTGGGCCTCCTCACTGCCACTCGATTCGTAGGGCGCAGCCGAATCAGCCAACGTCCACGAATCGCCTACCTTTCCCATCTCACATTGATGTCATGAATCACTCACAGCGCTACTTGAGAGAATAACAAAGCGCTCACGACGCCTGCCATGTTCGTCATGAGCGCTTTGTTGCGCCGACATCAAGTAGTCGGTTAGTGGATGAATGGCAGCGTCGCCGCGAGGATCCAGCCGAGCACCAGCGCCTGGAGCGTCGAGATGAGCACGGTCGAGTTGGGCACAATGCGGCGGATCCAGGCGTTGAGTCCCAGCAGGCTCACGAGCAGAATACCCACCACAGGCAGCAGGATGCCAAGGTAGCTCAGGCGCTCGAAGTTCAGGACAATCGCGCCCACGAGCGAGACCAACACCAACAGTGTCACACTAGTGTCGAATCCGAACGCTCGCCCATTCCGCTTCTGTGCGAATGCGCTGAGCAATGCCTGCACGCCGCCGAAGAACGGCCAGACCATAGCCGCGTAGACGGCCGCGTGCCACAGGCGTATCGGCGTCAGCGTCAGGCTCTCCCAGGCAAAGCTGGACAGCTTGCCCAGCGTAAAGTAGAGGAACGCGGCGACGATGACCGCCAGGAGCGCTTGTGGCGCTGCCTCACGCAGGCGCGTCGCGCTGAATTTCGCTTGCGCTGGAGCCACGAAGCGACGCGCAACGAGCAGCACGGCGCCAGCGATGAGGAAGAAGAGCGCCACATCAGCCGAAACCTGCTGATTGAGGAAGCCGAACGGCAACGGCTCAGGCGCCCAGAAGTTCGTCGGGAGCCAGAGGCGTATGACCAACAGCGCCGCAGCCAGCGCGCCAGCGACAAGCGCGATCCCGCGCCACATCGGCTGACTCACCGTCTCCGACTCAGGCAGACGCTCGTTCTCCGGCTGGAGTTTGCCAACGGCGAAGGCGCCCAGCGACACTAATGGAACAATGGCGAGAGCAGCCGAGAACACGCCCAGCAAGAACCAGTGGAGCCGGGCGTCAGCGTTGACCGGAGCCGCGCCAATGCGTGGATCAACCGTCTTCTGAAGCCAATGCAGGACGGCCGCATGGGTCGACGCGGCGGTTACGATGGAAATGTGATCGAGGCCCGGCAAAACGATGCGCGAGCGCGGGTATGGCGAAGAAACGTTGCAGCTATAGACATCAGCCACGCGCGCCAGCGCCACACCGCAGCCAGACGCCATCAGATGGCGGGCCGTGTCGTTGATACCGGGCAGGTCGAACTGTCCGGAGAGCACAAGGACGTTACGCGGCACGATCTTCGTAAGGCGATCTTGCAGGATGCCCGCGACGAGCACGGTCGCTCGCAAGTCTGATTGCTGTGGATGCTGTAGCGCATACTCACCTACGGCGATGGTGCCGAGCGAGTAGCCGACCAGCACGATCTTCGGATTGGGAGCGGACGCGTGGACTGTTGCGTAGTCGACCACCTCACCCAGCGTGGTGACCAGCCCGGGGACGGCTCCTGCGGCGCCCTGGCCTCCGCCATAGGGTACGCTCGAAGCGCCGTGGCCTGGGAAGTCAAACGTGTAGACCGTCATGCCTTGCTTCGCGAGATCGACAGCGAATCCTGACATGATTTCTTTGTTCGCCGAGTAGCCATGAGCCAGCACGGCGATGACATTGACCGAGCGGTGTGTCGGCGTATAGCGCGTCACTGGCACGGGAATGTGGTCATTGAGTGTGAAGGACTGCCGGACGACATCCGACTCATATCCTCTGACCTGCATGACCGACACCGCGAACGTGCCCAGCAAAAGTAACAGGAGGGCTATCTGAGTAGCCAGCCATTGGGACGTGCGACGAGGTGATTCACGATTCGATGCGGCGGTGGTTGAGGGAGTGAAAGCGAAGGGACGCTTCATCAGGTCTGGCTCTCTGTCGGTATGGCTATCTGCGCTTGTACAACTGAAACAATATGTCAACTTAGGCAGCCTTAGTGAGTATATCACATAGCTCACATTCCGCAGTAAAAGATCGACAGTTTTTAGCTTACCTGGAGGTGTTTCCAACTTGCGGTAAGGGGGGAGTATGATGCCTGTGAGCGCGGCTGACTCCTGCGCCCAGAAGAGAGGTGCTTCATGCTGTCTCTTCCGCTTGTGCCCGTCCGCTCGATTGCCCTGGTCTTTGTCCTCTCGGTTGCGCTGGCGCTCATCAGCTCGGCCGTGCCCTGGCTGGCGCGCCAATTGCGCGGCTGGCGCCTGGTCAGTGCGCTCGTCGTCGGGCTCGTCGTCGGGGTCATGGCGGACATTATTGGCTCGGTGCGCGATCTTCCTATCGCCCCGTTGACCGACCTTATGGTCCTCGTGGTAGCGTGGAGCGGCGGGCTGCTCCTTGGCCGGGGCATGCCAGCGCACTTCCGACCCTTTCTGCTCTTGTTCCTCTGCCTGAGCGTGCTGGATGTGGTCCTGGCGCTCGGTGGGTACCCACAGACTCCGCACGTGGCAGCCAGCTCCTCGGTGCTCATCTCTGCGAACTTCTTTCTCGTACTGCCTTGGGGGCGATACGAGATCAACCTCGTCGATATCCTGCTGATTACCGCGCTGGCCGAGCATTGGCGCCGACGTGGCGCCTCGTATCTGATAGGGTTCCTTCCCAGCGCCCTCGGGTTCCTCCTGGCCGATGGGGTGGTCTTGGCAACTGGGTTGGTGCAATTGCCCGGCTTCCCCTTTTTCACCATCGGGTACATTGTCAGCGAAGGTGCGTTCCGCTCCTTCAGCGGCCAGCGCCCGCCACCACCAGCGATGCCGGTTCGCTAGGGCACGAGTGCTCGCTGATTGGATTGGGCCGGCCGCAGCGGCGCTGGCTCGCACTGCGCGTACTGCCCCGGCAGCAAAGTTGGACGCATGTGCTCCTGCCCACATTCCGCAGTGGGTAGTGTCGCGTTTTAGGGAATCCTGGTAGCATGAAGTCCTCTTCCTGGTCGCGACGAACGTCTTGGCGGCGGAGCAACTCGCCGACGAGGAGTTGGTCCAGACCTACACCGAGCAGCACAGTGTTGAGCGCGGCTTCGCCTTCCTCAAAGACCCGCTCTTTCTGGCCTCCTCGGTCTTTGTGAAGAAGCCGGAGCGCATCGTCGCTCTCTCGCTCATCATGGTGCTGTGCCTACTGGTCTACCGGCTGGCTGAGCATCGCCTGCGGGAGCGTTTAGCCGCGATAGGACAAACGGTCCCCAGCTAAGTCAAGCAGCCGACAGATCGGCGACACTGCGCTGGATGTTCCAATGCTTCGAGGGCATTAGCCTGGTCCGCTTCCTCCCACCGCACGGCCCACCCCTCCAGGAGATCACAGGCGTCGAACCACTCCACAAGCAGGTGATTCGGATACTGGGGCCACTGTGCGAAACTCTACGAACTGCACACGTGAGACTGCGGAATGTGGGACATAGAACACTCCCCATGTGTTATGTCTCCTATTCCGTCGCGGACGCTGATTTGGCTGGTTTTGCCATCTGGTGGGCGTCTATCAGGTAGTGGCCAATCGCAGTCAAGATGAGCCCGCAGCCGATGCCGGGAAAGAAGCCGTGAAGAAGCAGCGGTGGGTTGATGAAGGAGTCGACGATGAGCGTCGCCACGATCAGCCCATACCCTGCCAAGTAATACCCCTGCATGCGCCTCCTGCTGGGGAAGCCGCGACGCCAGGCCAACATCAGGAATGGCCCTGTCAGCAGGGTCGAGAGTATCGTGACCAGCCAGAACTGTGTATGTGGTGACATCGGCGCCTGCTGTGGAAACTATAGATGGCGCCGCATCGACAGCGCCTTCGATCATGTGATACTCATACGCACAAGCCCCGTTTGAGGTGTGCCTGTGGGATGGAGTTTGTGCGCGCATGGACTTACTATTGACTCTCGACATGCTGGGTGTCGTCGCTGCGGGCGTCGCGGCCTTCTACCTCGTGAAGGCGTGGCATGCGCGATCAGCGCGAACAACCTTCATGGCTATCTGCTGGTCGCTCGGACTCGTCTCGCTGCTCCTGAGCTTTCTGCTGGGGGGAGCGCTCCCTGTGCGCGCCGATTCGCTCGACTTCGCGAGAGGCATAAGTCTTGGCCTCAGCATTGGATTGTTTCTGGGCGTAGTGACCGTATTTCAACTCGACGCTATGACCCGTGCGCGCTGAAATCCATAGGCGCCAGCCCGCGACTGAATCCGCGGGGCTGGCGCCGATGCTCTTCTAGCGCGACCGCGCGTTGGTTTACGCGTGGCCGACTGCGACGACCGCCAGATTCAAGTGGTGGTTAGCGTCTGTGCCTGTCCATGCCATGAGCACGCGATTGAAAGCGCCGATGTAGCCCAGGCTTGGGCCGCCAAGCGCCCATTCACCCCAGAACGTCGACTTCGTAGCGGCTACATCACCCCAACTTGGGTAGCTTTCGGTGAACTGCGCATTGAGCGTATGGTTCGCGTCCGTACCCGTCCAGGCGAGGAAGTAGCGTGGCATGTTGTTGACTGGCAGTCCCACCATGCTTGGCCCGCTGCGAGTCCACTCCGCAATTGGCGACGTGGCCGGAGACGTGAAATGCACACCATCGCTCGATGTGGCGAATGCGATCTGATTCGAGCCGCTGAGCCCCCAACTCAAGAGCAGCCGGTCGCTGTTCGGGTCGTACGTCAAAGTCGGTCGCCCATTGGAATGCAGGCTCCACAGCGTGGTCTTGCTCGCCATGTACATGCCGCCACGCCAGAGGATATGCCCGATGTTCAGCGAGTGGTTGGCGTCTGTGCCTGCCCAGGCGAGGTACAGCTCAGAACCTTTGAGCGCAATCGCGGGCGCGGTGAAGCTGTTTTGTTGTCGCAGCGTCATCTTGGTGAAGCCGAAGCCGGGTCTGCCGACATAGACATTGAGCGAGTGGTTCGCATCGTCGCCTGTCCACGCCAGGGCGATGTTATCTGTGTCGCTGCTGCCAAACCGTGTCAAAGCAGGCCGGACGAATGACGTGTCGTTCAAAATGCGCTTGTCGCTGTAGTGGATACCGTCTGTACTCGTCATGACATTCAAATGGTGTTCCACATCTGTTCCTGTGTAGGCGATCTCACCTCGAATCGCGCCAGTTGGGCTTGTCCAGAGCGCGGGGCCGTCGATACTGGTCTGGGCAAGGATGTATTTGCTTTCAATGTAGGGGTTCACTGCTACGGTTGCAGCATGCGCCTGGACTTTTGGGGTCGTCTCTGACATTCCGAATCCAACGAGAAAGATGAGCGCGACGAGCATCCCGCTCACCGTCATGCGCATGCGTCTCTGGATATGCATAGCTCATTTCCTTGGTGGCGGGCATGCTGAAGGCGCGGTTCCCCCTGCTCCTTCGATTGATGCCCGCCTCATCTCATACATTCATGCGCTCCTCACATCAGGCGCTCAATTGCTAACAGTCAGTTCCCAGTCCAGTCACAAGCGCGAAGCCTTTGGCGGAAACCGGCGGATATGAGATATTCTTGAGAACCCTTACCAGCGCCACGTGACCGCTGCGTGCCGTGGCTGCGTCTAGATGTATGCGACGAGAGACGAGAGAGGGTGGAGGATGGGTACTCGACACTCGACAGGACGCCTCGCGGAACAGCATGACATGACGCCCCCATGGCTTACGCGAGTCATACCCGGCATAGGTTGGATACGCGGTTATCAGCGAGCCTGGGTATGGTCTGACCTGCTTGCGGGAGTGACGGTGGCCGCAGTCATCGTGCCTATCGCCATGGCCTATGGGCAATTGTCAGGCCTGCCCGCTGTCGTGGGCATCTACGCCAGCCTGTTACCGCTCGTCATGTATCCGTTGTTTGGGTCTTCACGCCTGCTCATTCTGGGGCCAGACACCTCGACAGCGGCGCTAGTGGTGGCTGCCGTCGCTCCGCTTGCGGCTGGCGACCTGCCACGGTATGCGGCGCTGGCCTCGACCCTGGCGATCCTCGTGGGCCTGCTCTGTATCCTGGCTGGGGTCGTTCGGCTGGGGTTTGTCGCCAATTTCCTGTCGAAGCCGATCCTCGTGGGATATATGAACGGCCTCGCGTTCACTGTCATCGCGAGTCAACTGGGGAAGATGACAGGCATTCGCATACAGGCGGATACATTCGTAGGCCAGGTCTCCGAGTTTCTCCGCAAGCTTGGTCAGTCACACTGGCCGACGGCGCTCATCGCCATCGGGACGCTTGCTATTGTGCTCATCCTGAAGTGTGTAGCGCCACGCATTCCAGGGGCGCTGGTGGCAGTCATGTCAGCCACTGTCCTTGTTGCGGTGTTTGACCTCACACGGTATGGGGTTGCCACCGTTGGCGCGATTCCGCCCGGACTACCGGCGCTTCGCTTACCCACAATTACGGTCGTTGACCTGGGCCCGCTGTTCTCCGCGGCTATTGGCATCGTCCTGCTGACTTATTCTGACACCATCCTCAATGCCCGCACATTCGCGGCGCGCAATCATTACCCCATAGATAGCAATCAGGAGCTGATAGGTCTGGGCGTTGCGAATCTCTCAGCCGGGATCACGCAAGGCTATCCCGTAAGCGCCAGCGGCACACGCACTGCCGTCAACGAAGCGGCTGGAGGAAAATCCCAACTTGCAGGTGTGATCGCTGCGGTCTGTCTCGTCGCCATCCTGCTCTTCTTCACGGGCGTCTTGAGTAGTTTTCCTAGCGCCTCGCTGGGCGCTTTGTTGGTCGCGGCGATGGTTGGTTTGATAGACCTGCGGACGCTGGGTGGCCTGTATCGATTCAGCAAGCGCGAGTTCGTGATCGCCCTTGTCGCGCTCGTCGGCGTACTGCTCATCGGGTTGCTGGAGGGCATTCTCTTGGCCGTTGGCCTGTCACTCATCCTCCTGATAGCTCGGGCTGTGCGTCCTCATGATGCGGTGCTGGGAGACGTCAAGGGGTTCGAAGGATATCACGACATCGGCGATTTCGCGGACGCGGAGACGCTGCCCGGGCTGCTCGTCTACCGATTCGACGGACCGCTCTTCTTCGCCAACGCGAGCCATTTCCGAGATCGCGTGCTGGAACTCGTCAACGAGTCGGAGACGCCAATCGTGTGGTTCCTGCTCGATGCGGAGGCCATTACCGACGTGGACGCTACCGCGATGGAGATGCTCGAAGGGCTGCAGCCTGAACTAGCGGCGATGGATATCGTCCTGGCGGTCGCTCGCGCCAAGTCATTTTTGCGAGAGATGCTAGCGCAGGGGCGACTCCTTCAGGCGATTGGCAGCGAGCGTGTGTTCCCGACCATTCGCTCTGGGGTCGCGGCATACCGTCTCAGCATCCAGGCGACAGGCGCCCCGCAGCCTGCGCCCAATTCGCAATCACAGACTCCCAACGGGTACATTTGAAGGTGAACGCGCGGGGGCGCCCCGCTGGCCGCAACCGCGTGAGATGGGGTAGATGACGTTATGCAGACCGCTGACGTGAGCAATCTGACAGACACTGCGCTTGCTCAGGGGTTGACTGAGCGAGAAGTGTTGGAACGCCGCGCCCACGGTCTGGGCAATACTGCGCCTCCTCCTAGTACGCGCTCCTACTGGCGGATTCTGAGCGAGAACGTCTTCACGTTCATCAACATGTCACTCTTTGGGCTTGGATTCGCGCTCGTCCTGCTGGGGAGATGGGCCGACGGACTGGTGTCCACCGGCGTAATCTCGCTCAACGTGCTCGTGAGTGTTGTCCAGGAAATCCGCGCCAAGCGGGTGCTCGACCGCGTGGCATTGCTCACACGTCCAACTGCGACGGTGATTCGCGACGGGAAGCAACGAGTTCTTTCCCCCAGCGAGTTGGTCGTCGGTGACGTGCTCAAGGTTTCCTCAGGCGATCAGATCGTGGTGGACGGTCGAATTATCGGCGATGAGCGCATCGGAGTGGACGAGTCGTTGCTGACGGGTGAGTCGGACCCTGTGTTGAAACGAGGCGGAGACAAGGTCTATTCTGGCAGTTTGTGCCTGACGGGGACGGCGCACTACGTGGCCGAGCATGTCAGCGTCAACTCTCTCGCTCACCAGATTACCGCCGGCGCGCATGCCTTTCGCCGTATCCTGACTCCACTTCAGCAGGAGATTCACCTCGTCATTCGCATCATGCTCCTCATCGTGATCTACCTGGAGTTTCTCTCGACGATTACCGCGCTCATCCATCACGCCAACCTGTCGGACAGTGTGGCTGATTCCACCTTGTTGGCGGGGCTCGTGCCAAATGGCCTGCTCCTATCAATCGCCGTCGCGTATGCGCTGGGCGCCGTGCGCATCCTTCGCTATGGCGCTTTGGTGCAGCAGGCAAACGCGATCGAATCGTTGAGCCATGTCGATGTGCTGTGTCTGGACAAGACTGGAACACTGACCACAAACCGGCTGCGCGTCAACGGACATCATCCGCTCGGCGCCTCCAGTGACGAATTAGAAGATGTGTTGGGGACTCTGGCTGCCAGCACCGCGAGCCCGAACCAGACGACTGCCGCAATCGCAGCCATGTGGCCACGCCCGCGCCGTTCGCCCAGCGCGGAGATACCGTTCTCGTCTGCGCGCAAATGGAGCGCTGAAGCGTTCGACGACACGGAACAGAGCGGTCAACACACGCTTCGTGGTGTGTACGTCCTTGGCGCGCCAGAAACGCTCCTGCCGCATCTCTCAGGCGAGGGGGCTGAATTGTGGCCACACATCGCTTCGGTGATGGGCGCGCTGACCGAGCAAGGGTTGCGCGTTGTGCTGCTGGCGCAGGCGCAAGCGAGTGAACCGCTAGAGGACCGGGGTGATGACTCACAGGCTCCCAACGACTTGCGCCCATTGGGACTCGTCAGCTTTCGGGATGAGTTGCGGCCCGAGGCGCAGGAGGCGCTGGCGGCGTTCATGCGCGCCGGGGTTCATCCCAAGATCATCTCGGGCGACAATCCCGAAACCGTGGCCAGCCTCGCTCGCCAGGCTGGCCTTGACCCGGATATCGAAGTCATTTCCGGCCCTGATCTGGAGCAGATGAGCGAAGAGGAGTTTGCCACGGCGGCTGAGTCAGGCGTTATCTTTGGTCGTACCACGCCGAGGCAGAAGGAAAAGCTCGTTCGTGCGCTGCGTCAGCGGGGGCATTATGTGGCGGTCATCGGCGACGGTGTGAACGATGTGCTTTCGCTCAAGCAGGCGCAACTTGCCATCGCGATGCAGAGCGGCAGCCAGGCGACGCGCTCCGTCGCGGATCTGATTCTGATGCAGGACTCGTTTGCCGTGCTGGCGCCTGCTGTTCGCGAGGGGCAGCGTATCTTGAGTGGCATGCAGAGCATCTTGAAGCTATTTCTCGCTCGCATTAGCAGTGTGGGATTGGTCGTCCTCTCGTCGATGGTCATCGGGACATTCCCACTCGAGGTACGTCAGGGTTCTATGGTGACGTTATTTTCGGTGGGCATTCCCACGGTGGCGCTTGCCGTCTGGACTCATCCACGCCCAGAGCCACAGGGGAGCGTCGTGAGACGGTTGATCGGCTTCTTCTTCCCGGCTGCGATCTTCACGAGCGCCATAGGTGTTACGCTCTTCGTCAGTGTCTACCTCATCCACGTGTTGGAAACGCCGGGAGCATTCTTAAGTCGCACACTGTTGTTGCTCCCCTCCGCGGAGCCAGTCGCGCAGACCTCGCTGACGTATTTCATTGTCAGTTGCGGCCTCTTCCTGGTGATCTTCGTTGAGCCGCCTACGCGCTGGTGGGTTGGTGGCAGTCAATTGAGTGGCGACTGGCGCCCGACGTGGCTCGCCGTAGGGCTGCTGGCTGCGATGCTGATCTGCAGCCTCACCCCACCGCTGCGCACAATTTTCGCGCTGTCGCCGCTCGGCTTGAGAGAGTATGCATTGCTTGCGGCCGCGCTAATCGTGTGGCTCTTTGCGCTGCGCTTTACGTGGCGTCTTCATCTGCTCGATCGCTTCCTCGCTGTGGGTGATGGAGTGGTTCCGGGGCGCGCCAACTGACGTCAGGTTTGTAGCGTCAATGCGCTGTGACTGCGGGTGAGGGTAAAGAGACATCATGGGCGTCGGTTCCAACTCTTTGACTGGAACTGGCGCCCATGATGGTGAGTTCCTTCCGCGAAAATCCATCCCTGTCTAGTTGCCGCCCGACGACCGCTGAATGCTGAACGATATATGCGTATGACGTAGACTGGCGCTTTTTCATCCCCACCGCACTTCTGCCACCCTGCCATCGTATGCGGCATACGCCGAGTTCTTCGTGCCCGTAGTGAAACACATGATCGATGATTCTAGCATGCAAAATCCACATGGTTTGCCACAGGATCAGTCACATCTTTCTACTTGCAGCGCTGAATTACAGTGGTATGATGGCCCTGCGGCGCTCACCTAATTTTTGCAGATAGTGTATGTGTGGTGGTGAAGGACGTAGCGAATGACGCTTGGCGGGCATGACGAGGCGTTTGGTTCCTTGCTGCGGCGACTGAGGAAAGCCCAGGGTTTGCGACAACGCGAATTGGCCGAACGGGCGCGTCTTGGCGTCAGAACCATAAGCGACCTCGAACGCGGTATCAACCATCCCCATCGCGATACGTTGAAACAACTCATCCATGCTCTAAAGCTCAAAGGCGCCGACCGCGCAACGTTCGAGGCGGCTGCGCGTCATCGAGATGGCGACGCTCCATCCGCGACGCCGCGTGAGGATGTGGCCGTTGTGAGGCGGAAGTCGGCGGCTACTTCCCTGCCGGATCCGCTCGCCGCAGATGCAATCATCGGTCGAGACGCCTTTCTCAACGATTGCCTCGCACGATTGAAAGAGCAGCGGATCGTCGCGCTCTACGGCTTGCCCGGTGTGGGAAAGAGTACCCTGGCGGTGAAGCTTGCGCACCTGGCGCGCGGGCTCCTTGGGCAGCGCTATCGGATTCTATTTGCGGCGCTCGGCCCCGAGCCGGACATCAACAGCGTGTTGGGCAGTTGGGGAGCGCGCCTCCATCTCGCATCCGCTGACGCCGCCAATGCCGTTGACACGGAGGGATGGGCTCGCGCGATTCACGATGCGATTGGTCAACAGCGCATACTCCTGGTTATTGACGACGTTTGGAGCATCGAGCATTTCGTCAGCCTGAAGGTAGGCGGCCCTAACTGCCTGTACCTCGTCACGACGCGGGCGCCAAGTATCGCGGCAGAAATCGCGAGCAGCGCCGCTATCCACGTGGAAGAACTGTCGCCAGCCGATGGCTGTGCGCTCCTTGCGCGATTGGCTCCGCTCGCGGTCACAGCGGAGCCACAGAGCGCCGCCGAACTTGTGCAGGCTGTAGGCGCGCTGCCGCTCGCGCTCACCGTGATGGGCAATCATCTGCGCATCGAATCCATGAGTGGCCAGCCGCGACGGATTCAAGCGGCGCTGGCCGCGCTGGCTGATCCAAAAGAGCGGTTTCGATTGGAGCGGCAATTGGGGCCTGTTGAACGCTCGCTCGCACCGGGGCTAGAGTCGCGAAACACCCTGTACGCCGTCATCGATCTCAGCGTGCGCCACATGCTGCATACGCAGCGTGCAGGACAGGATGCGGCCCAGACGCTCTACAGACTTTCGATCTTCCCGCCCAAGCCGAGTGATTTTTCAGAGGATGCCGCTCAGGACATATGTGAGTCCAGCGATGCCGCGCTCGATCTCCTGTGGGATCGTGGCCTTCTGGAATCAACCGGCAAGGGTCGTTATACCTTGCATCAGATGATCCATAGCTATGCGCGTATGCATCTCTCCAGGCGTGAGGCGGTTGTCGTTCACGAACGCATGCTCGACTACTACACGACATTGGTGGAGCAGAGGGCAACGAACTACGATCTGCTGTCGCGTGAGAACAGCAACATGCTGAGCGCCTTGCGTGTCGCGTCGCAAAGGCCGTCAGCCGCGTTCGTGCGCGGTATCACAGCGTTTGCTCCTTTCCTGGAGTTGCGCGGTGAGTTCGAAGTCTCTGAACGCTTGCTGGAACTGGCCGAAGAGGCTGCGCTTGCGCTTGCTGATGCGGTCGGCACGGCGCGGGCGCGACTCCATAGTGGACGCCTGGACGAATTACGCGGCCACTACCAACGCGCATTGAGCTTGTACGAGGCAGGGCTGGAGGCGCTTTCATCTGAAGATGACCCCCAATTGCGAATCATCCTGTTGGCGCGCTGCGCAGATGTCGCGCTGCGCTGCGGGAATAGCGCCGACGCGGAGCGGTTGGCCAGGGATGGGTTGGCGTTGGCGCATGAATCCAATGAGGGGCATCACATTGGCCTGCTGTTGCGAATCATCGCACAGGCCGCCGGTAATCGCGGTGAGTTGGTTGTCGGTGACCAATATTATGCTCAGGCGCTCGACTTCGCAGAGGCGAACGGCGATGTTGAAACCGTCATCACGTGCCTGCAGCACATGGGTATCATCGCGTTCAAGCGCGGCTTCCACGAGGCAGCGATCGACTTCCTCACCAATGGCTTGGAGCGCTCGCGGCAGGTGGGGCACGTGCGTCGTATTGCCGCGCTGCAAAATGCCCTGGGATGTGTCTATGTGCACTATGCGGAGCGGCAGGATGCTGACCAGCGTGAGCAATGGCGGCTGGAAGCTGAGAGGCTGTTGACCTCCTGTCTGCACTTGGCCACACAGCGCGATCTGCCGCAGTGGATGAATAACGCCCTGCAAAACCTGGGCGCTCTGGAGCGGTATCGCAAACGCTACGACCGCTCTGACGCCTTCTTGCAGCGTGCGCTTTCGATTGCGAAGGAGATGGGCGACCGCTGGCTGATTGGCGAGACGCTGTGCGAGGTCGGCCAACTGTATGAGGAGATGGGAGAGGCCGACCGAGCGTTATTCGCCTACAAACAGGCGCTCACCGTCGCTACAGAGGGTGAGGACATCGAACTGGAGTTGGTTGCCATCGCGAACTATGGAATAGGGCGGACATGGGCGCGCAGTGGTCGATTTGACCTTGCCCGCGACTATGGCCAGAAGAGCCTGCGTGACTTTACGACCCTCATGTTTGGTCAGACCAGCGAGGTTCAGGCATGGCTTGATCGCTTGCCACACCAGCGAGATGACTGATGACGTTGCGAGGCGTGGGGTGACCATCGAGTTTGACGTCTCTGTACAGTGGCTGACAGCGCGTAACAGTGCGTTTCGGGGCGGTTGACTGCGACAGGATGCCTCACATGCTTTGTATGTGGTTCGATGAATCTCTACCTTTATATATATGATGTGTATCTAACATTGACGTTTGGGTTATGCTCTGCTGGCATAGCGCCGATGTTCATGTGGAACGAGTTCGACGTATCAAGTGGCGCCTGCGGGCTAGCGCCATGGTTTGCCTACTTCAAGGCATATCCGTTACCGGCGGCCAGCTCTCGCGCCGCTTCTGAGCTTTGTGTACGTCGCGAACTGCCCGATGCAACTCTAGCGCCCTGCTGAATGTGGCGTAGCTCAGGAACATAGTCGCTATTCCTGCAAACCACAAGATGCTAGCGCCGTTCCGCGCTTGATAAAACAGATGGTCAATCTGGGAGATCTGGCAGGGATGTATTCCTGGCTGAGACAGGATCTGGCCGCTCCAATTCAGGGCTATGGCGCGCCAATTGTCGCTCAGCGTGAACAAATAGGCAGTCATCGCCAAGAGGATAGGCGCCGCAAGCATGCGGCGCATCAGGAGGAGGCGCCCCATTGTGGTACGCTCAGAAGCAGTAGCGCGAACACCACTCCACACAGGCCGACCGCTAGGAGCGGATAGAGCCATTCATCGGTCGTCAGCGCGCTCATGGCGATGAGAAGATTCGGCGGCGCGGAGTGCACATCTGGACACATGGCTGCCTATCCCTTACAAGGATTCATCCTTCTGCCAGGCGCGTCTGGAACGTAAAACGAGCGTACGGCATAGCGATTGATACGTCAATGTGGAGATGTTCACAGTGTAGGTAGTGAGCGTCTTTCAGAGCACATTTTGCGTTATTTGACTGGCGCATGTATGATGCTCGTGATACATGGCGGCTGACACTGTCTGCGCGTGTTAGTCGCCGCTCGCCTTTCCTTCGCGCCGCGTATGGGCGCTCCGCCCACTGATCCCGCGCGGTGGCCATTTGTCAGGAGTTGTGAAGCATGCTAGCGAATGCGACCCTGCGCGACGAGATTCGCGCTCTGAACGACCAATTGGTCGCCGACCGCCGTCACTTCCATGAGAATCCTGAGTTGGGATTCGAGGAACACGAGACGGCCGCATACGTCGCCGAGCGTCTGCGTTCGCTTGGCATCGAGACGCATACCGGTATTGCAAAGACTGGGGTCGTGGGTCTCATTCATGGTCGTCAGCCGGGGCGAGTGGTATTGCTCCGCGCCGACATGGACGCGCTCCCCCTGACGGAAGAGACCGGAGCCCCCTATGCCTCCAAGCGCGAGGGTGTGCACCATGCCTGCGGTCACGACGGCCACACGGCGATTCTGCTCGCGGTCGCTGAGATGCTCATGCGTCACCGCGATGAGTTCAACGGGGTCGTCAAGCTGGCGTTCCAGCCTGCCGAAGAGGGACCAGGCGGCGCCGAGCCAATGATCGCCGAGGGCGTGATGGAGAATCCCCATGTGGACGCCTGCTTTGGCTTGCACATGGATAACGACAAACCTGTCGGCATTTTGACGGTGCAAGGCGGGCCAGTCGCTGCCAGCGCTGATGAGTTCGAGATCATCGTGCATGGCGTCGGCGGACATGGCTCCGCGCCACACCAGACCGTGGATGCCGTGGCGATTGGCGCGGCCATCGTCAACGAATTGCAGCGCATCATTAGCCGCGAGGTGGATGCGCTCGATCAGGCGGTTGTCTCGGTCGGTTCATTCCATGGTGGCACGCGCAACAACATCATCGCGCCACGTGCGCGGCTGAACGGCACGATTCGCACGCTCAACCCGAAGGTTCGCGAATTCCTGCACAAGCGTATTGGCGAGGTTGCGCGAGGGGTCGCAGAGGCGTCGCGGGCAACCGCCGAAGTCACCATTCACAAAGGTTATCCAGTAACGGCCAACGACCAGAATATGGCTGACTTCGCGCGTCCTATCGCGCAGACGATCGTCGAGCCAGACCACATTATTGGCGCTAGGCCGCAGATGGGCGCGGAAGATATGAGCTATTTCCTGAATGCGGCGCCCGGGTGCTTTGTCTTTCTCGGCTCGGCGAATGCGGAGCGCAATCTGCACCATCCGCATCACAGCCCGCTCTTCGACTTCGACGAGGCGTCGCTGCCGATTGGCGTGGAATTGCTGACGAAGTTGGCCATGACCTACCTGCAGGAAGCATAGGCGTCGAGAGACAGTAACCCAGTTGCACAGGAGAAGTGTGGTGAGTTCAGTTTCGGCGAATACGGGAACGGCTAAACGCAACCCGCTCTGGCGGAACCGCGACTACAACCTGCTGTGGGCAGGTCAGATGGTCTCGTCAGTTGGCACGCAGGCGTCTACGCTGGCGTTCCCGCTGCTGCTGCTCGCGCTCACCCATTCTCCGGCGCAGGCTGGCCTGGCCGGAGCGTTACGGGCGCTGCCCTATGTCATCTTCAGTCTGCCCGCTGGCGCGCTGGTCGACCGCTGGGACCGCAAGCGCGTCATGATCATCTGTGATGCGCTGCGGGCGGTCGCGCTGGGCAGCGTTCCGGTGGCTCTGGTGTTTCACGCTTTGACCCCGCTGCAAATCTATGTCGTGTCACTGATCGAGGGCAGCCTGTTCGTCTTCTTCAACGTCGCCGAGGCGGCGTCGCTGGCGCGCATCGTCACACCCGAGCAGATTCCCGCCGCGACCGCGCAGAATCAGGCGACGGAATCACTGTCAGCGTTGGTTGGGCCGCCATTCGGTGGGTTGTTGTTCAGCCTGGCGCAATCGCTGCCGTTCCTCGCCGATGCCGTTTCCTACGCCGGGTCCGTCATCTCGCTGTTCTTTATGCGCGCCACTTTCCAGGAGACGCACACGGCGCAGCGCAGGCGTCTCACGCAGGAAATCGCCGATGGCATGAGTTGGCTGTGGCGCAATAAGCTCATTCGCTATATGGCGTTTCTCACTGGCGTGAGCAACTTCGTCGGCAACGGCACGTTCCTGATCGCCATTGTCATCGCGCAGCAGGTGCAGCACGCTAGCCCGTTTGTGATCGGCCTGATCTTCACGATTGGCAGCATCGGCGGCATCGTTGGCTCTGCGGTGTCGGTTCCGCTTCAGAAACGCCTGAGCTTTGGTTTCGTCATCATCGCTTCGACCTGGATTTGGGCTGTAACAACTCCGCTCTTTGCGATTGCGCCCAATCCGTGGGTGATGGGCTTGATCTTCTCCGCGATGTTCATTACGTCGCCAATCTACAATGTCGTGCAGTTCGGCTATCGCATCTCGATCATTCCGGATGAATTGCAGGGGCGCGTGAATAGCGCGTTCCGGCTCATCGCGTTTGGCGGACAGCCGTTGGGCATCGCGCTGGCCGGTGTGCTCCTGCAGGCGTATGGTCCGGTTCCCGCCATTCTGATCATTTCAGCCCCCTACCTTGTCATGGCCATCATGACCACCTTCAATCGCCATGTGCGCGAGGCGAAGACGATTGGCCGTGCCGTTCAGGTTGACGAAAGTCCAGCATCAGCGCCCTCGCATCAATAGACTTTTCAACTATTATTTTGCGCACGTCTCACTTGCCACGAACGCCGTCCTATCCTGAGGTCGCGGGGTAGCGACGGTGTCTTCTTTTGAGCATATGTTTTGAAATTAGTGTGATGATTTCACAAGACGTGACGTATCTCTAGACAAGTTGACCATCGCGCCATAGGTGGTCAGCGTGACAGAGTCGATCACATTCTCGACTGTGCACTGTTATCGTTCGCATGTATGAACGGACACTAGCACACGTACCGAGGAGGGTTACGGCATGCCGAAATGGCGCGCGATTATCCCCACCACAGCTAGCGTGCTTCTGCTCCTGCCCATGGTACTCGCGGGCTGCGGCCCAACAGCACCGACCACATCGAGTGGCCCGAAACACGGTGGCACCGCGATCGACGGCCTGTATGAGGAGCCTGATAGCTTGCTCCCGCAGGGTTCCGTCGAGACATTCTCTGACCTCGTTGACGCCGCTATTTGGGCGCCGCTGTTCTACGGCGACAACACTGGCGTGATTCAGCCTGGCCTGGCCAAAGAGGTTCCGTCCTCGACCAATGGCGGCGTCTCGGCTGATGGCAAGACCTACACGATTCACCTTCGCCAGGGCCTCAAGTGGTCTGACGGCAGCCCACTGACAGCGGACGACGTGGTCTTCACGGTCAACCTGCTCAAGAACAAGGATTACGGCGCGAAGGCCGGATTCCAGGGCAGCGAGATTGACAGCGTTTCTGCGACTGACCCCTCGACGGTGGTCATCCAACTGAACACGTTCGACGTCACATTCCTGGCCGCTTCACTGACTGACCCGCTGGCGCTCGCGCCGCTGCCGAAGTCGGTGTATGGTAGCCTCGATCCGAAGACGATCCTGAAGTCGGACAACAACTTCTGGCCGAAAGTGACCAGCGGTCCCTTCAAGATCACCGAT
Source organism: Ktedonobacterales bacterium (assembly GCA_036391835.1). Classification (GTDB taxonomy): domain Bacteria; phylum Chloroflexota; class Ktedonobacteria; order Ktedonobacterales; family JADMIN01; genus JAKAIY01. The sequence goes on from DASVZC010000012.1 coordinate 34,406, forward strand.
CGCGTGCAGGCCGACCACATCAACACGGTCGCCAACCCGAACTACTACCAGGCTGGTAAGCCGTATCTGGCGGGCTTGAACTTCAAGATCATCCCCGACGCGAATACGATCCTGACGGCTCTGCAGAGTGGTTCGATCACGAACTCCTGGTTCCTCGACATCACGAAGCTGGATAGCTACAAGGCGATCAGCGGCTACACGTTCACGACGGACAAGACCGCTGGCTCGTTCGAGGCCATCTACTTCAACATGAAGAACCCGATCCTCTCCGACGTGAACGTCCGCAAGGCGATCACGATGTCGGCGGATACGCAGCAGATCATCGACAAGGTGCTGAAGGGCACTGGCGCGCCGACCTGCGACGATAGCGTGGGTTCGTTCGCACATGAGCCGGCGCTCATCCCGTGCTACAAGTACGACCTGACAGCCGCGGGCAATCTGCTCGACCAGGCTGGCTGGAAGATGGGCTCGGACAACTTCCGTCATAAGGACGGCAAGATCCTCGAACTGCGCTACTCGACCACGGCGAACAACACACGTCGCTCGAACACTCAGCAGATCTTCCAGGCTTCCTGGCAGCAGCTGGGCATCAAGATCGACATCGTGAACTACCCGGCGGGTACGTACTTCGGCACGGTGCTTCCGTCTGAGAACTTCGACATGGCTGAGTTCGCGAACTCGCTCGGCTATGACCCAGACGACCTGACGCTGTGGGGTACGAACCAGACGCCTGACAAGGGCGGCTCGAACTACTCCCAGTACTCCAACCCGGCGGTTGACGCGGCGATCGCGTCGGAAGAGAAGACCACGGATATCGCTGCTCGTAAGACAGCGTTCCACACCATCCACCAGGCTCTTCTGACCGACTACCCCGTGTTCTTCCTCTATGGCTTGCGCGACATCGCGATGTACAAGTCCAACATGAAGAACTACGCTCCGTCGGCCAGTGGCCCGTCTGAGACGTGGAACGTCTGGGATTGGTACTTCGCGTAAAGATCGCACACTAGTCAACGTCATTGGATGGAGCGATTCGCTGACAGATGGCGCCTGTTAGAGAATCGCCTCCACCGAGGGCCTGACGACTCTGGGCCACGGTGGCTTTACCTACAGCGTAAAGTCGCTGTGGCCCAGATTATGCGATTGGCCTAGGTAATTTGGTGTCAATTTGGCAGGGATTATGGTATCTTGTGGCCCTAGATGAAAATATTGCGATAGTATCGGCGGTATAAACCCCTACCCTGTGCGAAGCGGCGTAGCTTGATACGCTGACCTGCACGATTTATCGCGGACTCGTTCGTGACGCATACGCTCGCGGCGACGACGCCACTGCGTGGCGACACATCAAGAGGGACGGTGAACTGTGGCGCGTTATCTCATCCGGCGCATCGTGCAGTCCGTGGTGATGATGTTCGTAATGTCCATCATCTTCTTCGCATTGATCCATCTGATTCCAGGTGGACCAACGGCGGTGCTCTTCAGCCCGCACCTGACGAAGGCGGCGCGCGACAATCTGACGCACGTCTATGGTCTCGACCAGCCCGTGTACATGCAGTACCTGATCTGGCTGGGAAAATTCGTGCGCGGTGACTTCGGCAATTCCTTCGTCAATGGCTTGACCGTATCGAGTGAGATTTTCGGTCGGCTTCCCGCGACGTTGGAGCTGCTCCTTTCGGCATTGGCATTCGCATTGGTCTTCGCGATTCTGCTCGGCGTGACTGCCGCGGTGCGGCAATATTCACTCGCCGACTACACGACGACTGTGCTGGCCTATGTCGGCATCTCGATGCCCGTCTTTGCCTTCGCGATCATCTTGCAGGAAGTGTTCGGAGTCAAACTCGGGTGGCTTCCAACGTTCTCGAACCAGTCACCCATCACGGATGGGTTCACTCCGTTTGATTTCTTCCTCGATGGCCTGGTGCACCTGATCTTACCAACCATCGCGCTCTCCCTCCTGTTCATCGCCGTCTGGAGTCGCTACTTGCGGTCGAGCATGCTCGACGTCGTCAAGCAGGACTACATTCGAACAGCGCGGGCAAAAGGGTTGAGTTCGCGGTTAGTCTTCTTCCGTCATGCGTTGCGCAACGCGCTGATTCCGCTGACGACGCAGGTGGCGATTGACGTTGGTGGGGTGTTTAGCGGCGCCGTGATTACAGAAACGGTCTTCGCATGGCCAGGGCTCGGCCGCTTGTTCTACGATTCGCTTGAAGCGCGCGACTATCCGGTGTTGTTGGCGATGCTCATGATTAGTACTGCGAGCGTCATCTTCTTCAACCTCGTCGCGGATGTGCTGTATAGCGTGCTCGACCCACGCATCCGGTATTCGTAGTTCCGGTGGCTTACCCACGACGATGACAGGAGACACGCCATGGATATCGTACAGACAGAACCACAGTCAAATATGCCCGTCTCGGCGGAATTGACCCCGGAACTCACGCGTGCGCGTAAGAGTCAGGGGCGGTTGATCTTCGAGCGATTCATCAGGAACAAAGTGGCCGTCGCCGGCTTCGTCTTTCTGGTGATCATGTCGGCGCTCGCGTTGCTGGCGCCGGTCATCACGCATCAGACCGCGCACTTCGATCCAGCCAACCATCCGAATCTCGATATCGCGTTGGTGGGGCCGTCGTTGGCCCACCCGCTGGGAACCGATGCTCTTGGCCGCGACGTGCTGGCGCGCCTGCTCTTTGGCGCGCGCGTGTCGCTGGAGGTCGGCATCTTCTCGATGATCGTGTCGTTGATCTTTGGCCTCGTGATTGGCTCGCTAGCGGGCTACTACGGCGGCTGGATTGACGCCGTCATGATGCGTATCACCGATGCGTTCCTCTCGACGCCGCTCTATCTGGTGCTGTTCGTGCTCTCGATTGCGTTCAACAACGGCAAGGTCAGTACGGTCGTAATTCTGATCGGCGTCCTCTCGTGGGCGTCGGCAGCGCGTATCGTGCGCAGTGAGTTCCTGTCGCTCAAGGAGCGTGAATTCCTGCTGGCTGCGCGCACACTCGGCGCGAGTGATCTGCGCCTGATGTTCGCGCATATCCTGCCGAATGCCGCAGGGCCAATCCTGGTTACCGTTACCTTGCTGATCGGCAACAATATCATCACGGAATCGGTGCTGAGCTTCTTCGGCTTCGGCCTGCAGCCGCCACAGGCGAGTTGGGGCACGATGCTGAATGATTCGCAGTCATATTTTGTGACTGATCCGCTGCTGCTATATGCTCCGCTGCTGTCGATTGTGCTGGCGGTGCTCTCATTCAACCTGATGGGCGACGGACTGCGCGACGCGCTGGACCCGTATATGACCCAACGCTAGTTTCACGACGATTCGCAACGATAGCTCAAGGCGCGTTGCTCGCCGCGAGAGGAGAGACGTTTGGGAAAGCTGCTTGAAGTAAAGAACCTGGCGGTTCAGTTCAAAACGCGCGAAGGTCCGATCCACGCCGTCAACGGCGTGTCGTTCGATATCAACGAGGGTGAATCGATTGGTGTCGTCGGTGAGAGTGGCTCGGGCAAGAGCGTAACCTCACTGGCGCTCATGCGGTTGCTCCCTGTGCCACCCGCGCAGATTCTCGACTCATCGTCAGTGCTCTTCGAGGACAAGCAATTGGTTGACCTCGAAGAGTCTGAGATGCGCAAAATACGTGGCGGCCAGATGGCTATGATCTTCCAGGAGCCGATGACCAGCCTGAATCCGGTGCTGACGATTGGCCGACAGTTGATCGAGCCGATCGAAATTCACCTGAATTTGCACGGCGCGGAAGCGGAAGCGCACGCGGCGAGCTTGCTCGAGTCCGTCGGTATTCCGGATGCCAAGCGTCGGCTTGGAGCGTATCCGCATGAGTTCAGCGGTGGCATGCGTCAGCGCGTGATGATCGCGATGGCGTTGTCATGCCGCCCTAAGCTCCTGATCGCGGACGAGCCGACCACTGCGCTCGACGTGACCGTTCAGGCGCAGATTCTGGAACTGATCAGCAGCCTGCGTCGCGAGTTCGGCACGGCGGTCATGCTGATCACGCACGACCTGGGTGTCGTCGCCGGTACGACGGACCGTGTGCTGGTGATGTACGCGGGGCATATCGCGGAGGCTGGGCCGACCGACGAGTTGTTCGCGAATCCGCGACACCCGTATACGTTGGGTCTGCTGGGCGCGATTCCGCGCCTGGACGATGATCGTCAGGGTGAGCTTGCCACCATTCCTGGTAGCCCGCCTGATCTGCTGAATCCGCCGACTGGTTGCCCATTCCAGCCGCGTTGCGCATTTGCGATTGACAAGTGCAAGCAATATCCGCCGTCCGTCTCGGTGGGGCCAGGCCATCAGTCGGCGTGCTGGGTAGATGTGACTGAACCGGCTGCCCTGGAGCGCGCCAAGCTCAAGGGCTTTATTCCAGTGGGATTGGTGCAACACCGTGGCGGTGGCGCTCAATTTGCAAGTAATGCGACCGAGTAGCGCGTGTCGCTTCAACAGACGCAAGGTTAGAGGAGGCGTTAATGGCTAGTCCTGCGCCAGCGGCCGCTCCGGAGTCGACACAAGCTCTCGTGCGTATCCGCGATCTGAAGATGCACTTTCCCTTGAGGCAGGGTATTTTCGTCCAGCGCCAAGTCGGCGCAGTGCGCGCCGTGGACGGCGTCACTCTGGATATTTCCAGAGGCAAGACGATGGGCCTCGTTGGCGAGAGTGGCTCTGGTAAATCAACCATTGGCCGCTGCCTCGTCAGGCTCTACACGCCCACGAGCGGCAACATGTATCTTGGCGATACCGATCTGGCGCATGTCGAACATCGAAAGTTGCGCACGGTTCGCCGAAAGGTGCAGATGGTCTTCCAGGACCCTTTTGCTTCGTTGAATCCGCGATTTACGATTGGCGCGCTGATCGGTGAGCCGATGCATATTCACAACGTTGGGTCGCGGGGTGACATCAAGCGGCGGACTGAGGAATTACTCTCCATCGTCGGTCTCAATCCATCATTTATCGATCGCTATCCGCATGAGTTCAGCGGTGGCCAGCGTCAGCGTATCGCGATTGCGCGCGCGATTGCGATCAACCCGGAATTCGTCATCGCCGATGAGCCGGTGAGCGCGCTTGACGTGTCGATTCGCGCGCAGGTCATCAACCTGATGGAGCGGCTGCAGCGCCAACTGGGGCTGACGTACCTCTTCATCTCGCACGACCTCAGCGTGGTGCGACGCGTCGCCGACCGCATCGCCGTGATGTATCTTGGCTCGCTGATGGAGGTCGCGGATCGCACGGAACTCTACGACAATCCGCTGCATCCATATACTGCCGCGCTGCTCTCCGCGGTGCCGATTCCGAATCCGGCGATCGAGCGGCAACGCAAACGCATCATTCTGCGCGGTGACCTACCCAGCCCGAGCAGCATCCCTTCGGGATGCCGCTTCCACACGCGTTGCCCGCTCGCGCAGGCGATCTGCCGCGAGGTCGAGCCGAAGATGGAAGACAAGACTGGGCGCAGTCACATGGCGGCCTGCCACTTCTCTGATCAGGTGGGCTCGCTGACTCGCACCGGCAGCAACCAGGTATACGGCGGCGTATAGCGCGAGACGTCGCTAGCGCGTCATGGTGTACCATGCTGACAGGCCATTGCGACTGACGGCGCCGTTGGTGGCGCTACGCAGTGGCCTGGAGGCGCGCTGTGCCGGAAGAACCAAAACGGAAATCGAGCGCTGAGCAATTGCGTCGGCGTAATCGTGAGCTATCTATCCTGATGGCCATCGCGAGCGCATTGAATAGCTCCGTGGCGCTTGAGCAGGCGCTCCAGGTGACGCTGGCCCGCGTCGCCGACCTGCTCGACCTCAGCACCGGATGGATCTGGCTGCTCGACGCCGACAGCGGCGCATCCTACCTTGCGGCCTCACAGAACCTGCCGCCTGCATTGGCCGCGAATCCGCATCGCATGGAAGGTCGCTGCTATTGCCTCGATACCTATCGAGCGGGCGACCTCGCGGGCGCCGCGAATGTGAATGTTGTGACGTGCAGCCGCCTTCAGCATCTCATCGATGGAACCCAGGGACTGCGCTACCATGCCAGCATTCCTCTCTATGCGCATGCCGAGAAGCTGGGTGTGCTGAATGTCGCAAGCCCCGACTGGCGCGAACTCTCGCCCGATGATCTGCACCTGCTGCATGCCGTCGGTGATCTACTCAGCATCGCCATCGAGCGGGCGCGGCTATTTGATCGCGCCGCACAAGTAGGCATGGTAGAGGAACGCAACCGCCTCGCGCGTGAGATTCACGATACGCTGGCCCAGCAGATTACCGGGGTGACGTTGCGGCTGGAATCTACCGAGGCGCTGTTGGAGGCTGGCGCTGAACGCCAGCAGGTGCGAGACGCCTTGCAGCAGGCGCTCGCGCTCAGTCGCGCCAGTCTGGAAGAGGCGCGACGCTCGGTGCTTGATTTGCGGGCTCCAGCGCTGCACGGACACACGCTGGCGCAGGCGTTACAATCGCTCGTGAGCGAGAGCGCTGGCGAGGGGACGGTCACCACATTCACGGCGACAGGCAGCGCACGCCCGCTGCCCGCGCGCATCGAGAATGGCATCTATCGTATCGCGCAGGAGGCATTGATGAATATTGGACGCCACGCGCATGCCCGGCATGTCAGCGTGCGTCTGCACATCGACGCTGAGGAGGCGCGCTTCGAGGTTCGCGACGACGGGCGAGGATTCGACCCCGAGCATGCGTCAGCGGGTCGGTTTGGGCTGATCGGCATGCGTGAGCGTGCGAAGTTACTCGGCGGACAGTTCTGCCTGGAGACGAGCCCAGGGCATGGTACGCATATTCTCGTGACGGCTCCATTGGTGGCTACCTCATGAGTGAGCAGATTCGTATTCTTGTCGCGGATGACCACCCCATCGTGCGTGACGGCTTGATCGCTATTCTGAGCACGCAGGCGGATTTTGTCGTGGTGGGCGAGGCGTCTACGGGCGCTGAAACGATTGAGCGGACGCTAGCGCTGTCGCCCGATGTCTTGCTTCTGGACCTCGCGATGTCTGATGGCGATGGCGTTGAGGCGCTCATCGGTCTGCGCGAGCGGCAGCATATGGTACGGACGATCATCTTCACCGCGTATGACACGGATGAGCGTATCCTGTCCGCGGTTCGGGCAGGCGCGCAGGGCTATCTGCTGAAGGGTACGCCGCGTGAGGATATCTTCCAGGCGATTCGGACGGTGCACGCCGGTGGCTCGTTGCTCACACCGGTCGTCGCGTCGCGTCTGTTGCGGCACATCGAGCGCGGAACGGAGACGGACCCCGAAGCCGTGGCGCTTACGCCGCGCGAGGAGGATGTCTTGCGGCTGCTCGCGCGGGGCCTGCAAAACAAGGAAATCGCGGGCCAGTTGCATATCAGCGAGCGCACTGTCAAATTCCACGTCGCGGCGCTGCTCCGTAAACTGGGCGCTGGCAATCGTACCGAGGCAGTGACCATGGCGGTGCAGCGCGGACTCCTAAGCCTCTCATAACGCGCTCTCCCTCTGTACCCTGTCCGAATGGACAGGCGCCCATTACGCCATCTGAACGAGGCTGCGCAGGCTGGATTCTTCTACACTTTCACGTAGCGAACACGGTGTAGGCCGTCTGAACGCGAAGAAGGGAATGGGGGAATGATCCATGAGCGATACACGAACAAGACGCACGGCGCTGATCACTGGCGCATCGCGTGGGCTGGGGTTAGCGTTGGCGCGCGAATTGGCCTGGCAGGGATGGTCGCTGCTGCTCGATGGCCGGGGCGCTTCAGCGCTCGAATCGGCGCGGGTTGAGTTGGCGCAGCGTACAGACGTGGTCGCGCTCGCTGGCGATGTGACTGACGCCGCACATCGCGCCGCGCTCGCTGCAGCCGCTGAAGGGCTGGGCGGGCTGGACGCGCTGGTCAACAACGCGAGCTTTCTTGGCCCGAGCCCACAACCGGCGCTGCTCGACTATCCGCTCGATGTACTGGAGAGAGTGTTTAGGACGAATGTCGTCGCGCCGCTCGCTGTGGTCCAGGCGCATGCCGCCGCGTTGAAGCCTGGCGCGCGCATCCTCAACATCACGAGCGACGCGGCTGTAGAGGCATACCCTGGCTGGGGCGGCTATGGCGCGAGCAAGGCCGCTCTGGAGCATCTCTCCGCAATCTTCGGCGCCGAACGGCCCGACCTGCGCGTGTATTGGGTGGACCCTGGCGATATGCGCACGCAAATGCACCAGGAAGCGTTCCCCGGCGAGGACATCAGTGATCGACCGCTACCAGAGGAGAGCGTGCCTGGGCTGATGCGCCTGCTGACCGGTTCGCTGCCCAATGGGCGCTATCAGGCGCGGGCGCTGAGAGAAGCGCAGCATGACGAGCAGTCTGAGGCGCATGGCGTGCGTGGATTGCGTGTCGCCTTGACCGAGGAGGACTTCGACCGGGCTGTGGCTGTCTATCGGGACGGACTGGGGCTTGCGGTCGTGAAGGAGTGGAACGAGCCGACCGGACGCGGGATGATTCTCTCGGCGGGCGAGGCGACTTTAGAACTGCTCGACCCGCGCGACGCGGCGCTCACCGATGAGGTTGAGGCTGGCCAGCGGATGCCAAGTCCGGTGCGGCTTGCTTTCGCGGTTGGTGATGTCGCGTCTGTGTCGGCTGGGTTGGAAGCAGCGGGCGCGCAGGCTGTGCGGCCCCCCGTACACACGACGTGGAGCGAACTCAGCCAACGACTACGTTCGCCTGATGGTATGCAGATCAGTCTCTTTCAGCCCAGCGCGACTTGGGAATCTTCAGAAACACCAACGGAGTGACGATAGCATGGACGTAACTTTGACGAGTTGTGAGTGCGATACATCGGCGCCTGTGTGCATTGACCTACCGGTTGCTCTGAAGCAGGCGCCGAAGCCCGATCCCTTCGACTTTACGTTGCCATCTCGATTGGAAGCGCACGAGCCACCCGAGGCGCGTGGGCTGGCGCGCGATGATGTGCGGCTGATGGTGTCCTACCGTGCGGATGATCGGGTCCTGCATACCGGCTTCAACGCGATTGGTGACCATCTGGCGCCGGGCGACGTCGTGGTGATCAACACCAGTGGCACATTGCCAGCGGCTCTGAGCATCGTGCGTGCGGATGGTCGCTCGCTGGAGCTCCATCTCTCCACGCGCCTGCCCGGTGGGTTCTGGAGTGTCGAGGTGCGCGCGCCCGGGCCGGATGGAACGAAACCCTTCCACGATGTGGCGCCGGGAGAAGTCTTTACACTGCCTGAAGGCGCTTCGGCGACGCTCCTCGCGCCGTATCCCGCGCATGCTACCACTCCTGTGCGGTTGTGGATCGCCACGTTGAATCTGCCAGTCGCCGTACATTCGTATCTGGCGCGTGTGGGATTTCCCATTCGCTACGGCTACGTCACCAAAAGCTGGCCAATCGAGTATTACCAGACGGTGTATGCGACGGAACTGGGCAGCGCCGAGATGCCATCGGCGGGGCGCGCGTTTACGCCGGAGATTCTGACGGAGTTGGTGGCGCGGGGAGTGCAAGTAGCGCCGCTGCTGCTGCATACGGGAGTCGCGAGCCTGGAAGACCACGAGCCACCCTACGAAGAATATTACCGCGTGCTAGTGACGACCGCACGCGTGATCAATGCCACGCGTGCGGCTGGTGGCCGGGTAATCGCCGTCGGCACCACCGTCGTTCGCGCCCTGGAGACAGTGGCCGATGCGTCTGGCGCGGTCCATCCAGGCGAAGGCTGGACGAATGTCGTCGTGACGCCTGAGCGCGGTATTCGCAGCGTTTCGGGGCTGCTCACCGGTCTGCACGAGCCACGCGCGAGTCACCTGGCGATGCTAGAGGCATTGGTGGGTCGCAAGCATTTGGCGGTCACGTACGCAGAGGCGCTACGCGAGGGCTACCTCTGGCACGAGTTCGGCGACCTGCATCTCCTACTGGCGTAGCGCTGTGGCTGCGCACCAGCTCTCCTCTATTCGGCCTTGTGCTCGCCTTTGGCAATGTTAGCGGCGACCTGCAATGCGGCCTGTGCAATCACACGCTGAGCAGTGCGAAGTTCGGCTCCGTGAAAGCCTGGCCGCCACTCATGGAACAGTTCATCGGAGATGGCGAGCGTCAGCGCGAGACGCACTTTGCGGAACTGCGCAAGCGCGAAGAGGGCTGACGCCTCCATCTCCACCGCGAGCGCGCCAAGCGCTCCATAGGCGGACGCCTTCGAGCGCATCTCGCGATAGGGCGCGTCGATGGTCCACACGGGGCCAAAGGTGACCACGCCACCCTGCGCGACGACCGCTTCGGCCATTGCCTGGGCGAGTGTCGCATCTGGGCCAAGCTCACTGCCAGCGGGCGCATAGTGGAACGATGTGCCTTCCTCCCGGATGGCGCTGGTCGGCACGATGTACGAACCAATCGGCAGGGCAGGCTGCAGGCTGCCGCCTGTCCCCACGACGAGAATGTCACGAACGCCCAATGCGATCAACTCTTCAAGCGTGGCGACCGCTGCGGGCGCGCCGATGCCCAGTTTCCGCAGCGCGATGGGCGTTTCCCCAATCATCCCCTGGGCGATGCGGCACACCTGCTCTGGCACCTGTGGGGCCTGGGCTGCGCTGGTGGACGCCACCAGATCGCGATAGATGGAGTCCTGGAATGTCGCAATCAACGTCGAGGGCAATTGCGACTCTGCGAGTGTGCGCTTGTGCTGAGACAGCGCATATTCGACGAACTTGCGTGGGGTGAAATGCTCTGCGTCTTCCAGGTCAGTGGCTGTTTGTGCGGAATCTGACGTGTTGGCGGTGGGCACTGCCTCCAGTTCCGCAAGCAAGCGCGCTCCCTCATCCTCGTGAGATGCGCGGCTAATCTCTGCAGTGACAATGGGGTGGGCGTCGGTTTGGTTGTTCTCAAAAGCAGTCATGCTCGTTGTTAACCTCAGAGGGGCGCTTTTGGCGCATCCGCGCACGCGCAAACTGGACGACGAGGGCCGTTCGACATCGTCCTGGCGCAAGTATAGCGGCGCTGGCGCGGCGCGTAAAGAAATACCGACAGCTAGCCTATCAGCGTGGAAGCGCCGAATTCGGTCGTTTGCTTATGGTATAGTTGCGCCAAGGGTGACCGACGCCATGTACCGTACATGAATGCATGTATAGACCGGGCGTTTGAGGTGGCCGATCTGCGTTCCTCATGAGGTGCGGGTGGTGAGTACTCATTATGTGTGTATTGATAGGCAGAAAGTGGACGCCGACGCTATGAGCAGTGAAGTATCCTTCGATCACGATTCCCCCGCTGTTTGCAGCCGAGGCCAGAGTCTAGTGGAGTATGCGCTCATCATCGCCTTTGTCGCGATTGCTGTTGTTGTCGCGTTAAGCCTGCTCGCGCCTACGATCAATAGCATTTTTCGCCAGCTTCCCCCAGCGCTATAGTCGGCGCTCCTCTCTCATCCTTCGCACGCATTCTGACGCCATTACCGTTTTCGTGTGGCGCAGCTGGAATACGCTGTCATAGCAGCTGGTTCAGTCTACATACGCTCGCCCTGGGGGCATAACTCAGGGGAAGTAGGCCAGAATAGCTGCGGATTGCGGGGTTTCACGAGCGATGTTATAATGCGATGGTGGCTTACTGAGCCTCCGACGATTGCTGCCCTCGCAGGCGCACGTCGCTGCCGCGCGTCTTTCATCTGTTTACCCCAGACTGGAAGCGCGCTCAAACATCCTGCCCCACCTTGTCGCACGCTCTATGCGGATGCGCGCGGCGCTGGATGGGAGCATGCCCACAGGAGGAATCCGCATGGCGCGGGATTACGAACTGGGGATTGTGATCAATCCCGAGGTTGGCGATGAACAGGCTCGCGCGCTCGTCGAGCGTGTGACGCAGATCATCAACAACAACAATGGTCAGGTGGTTCGTGTGAACGCCTGGGGACGCCGGAGACTGGCGTATCCTATTCAGCGTTTCCGCGACGGCCTGTACTTCTTCTTCGATCTGAAGCTCGACCCTTCGACTATCGCCGAGATCGAGCGCAACATCAGGGTGCATGAGGACATCATTCGCCATCTGATGAAGGTGCGCGATCCGCGTGTGGTGGCCCAGCAGCGCCAGCGCGACATCGAGCTCGATGCGCAGCGCGAGGCTGAGGCGCAGGCGCAGGCCGCCGCTGAAGCCGCCCGCGCTGAGGCTGCCGCCAACGCGCCAGCCGCTGAGGCCGAGCCAGCCGCTGAGGCCGAGACCGTCAGCGAAACTCCCGCGTCCGAGCCAAGCAGCGACGAGACGCCAGTCGCCCCAGTGGCAGAGGCGCCGTCGGAGGCGTAGTTAGCGACACGCGACGAATGATGTGAGAGCGCGCGTGTCACAGCAGAGTGGAGTCACACGTGAACAAGATCATCATCATCGGCAATTTAGGACGGGATCCTGAGTTGAACTACACCCCGAGTGGCACGGCGGTCACCAAGTTTAGTGTGGCTGACAGCCGACGCTGGCGCGATAAAGGGAGCGGTGAACAGCGCGAGGAGACAACCTGGTTCAACGTCGTGGCGTGGAATCAGCTCGCTGAGACCTGCAATCAGTACCTTCACAAAGGTTCTAAGGTCTTCATCGAGGGTCGCATGACCTCGCGCAAGTACACCGACAAAGACGGTAACGAGCGCACGGCCTGGGATGTGAGCGCAATCGACATGCAGATGCTCGATCCTAAAGGCCAGAGTCAGGGATCAGGGTCGGGCGGCGGCTATGATGACATGTCCGCTGATGAGGTTCCCTTCTAGGATTCCCACATCGTTTGCTCATCGTGAGGTGAGCGGGCGACGATACATATCCATCTGGTGTTCGGCGCTGCTTTGCCCCTTGGGGCGAGTGACGCCGACGCCGAACGAATTGAGACGTGCCGACGCGCGCGAACCTCTCCGCGCAGGTCGGCAATCCCACACGTACAGGAGTTTCTTCCTATGCAGCAGAGGCGAGATTACAACAGCCAGGGCGGCGGCTCGGCGCAGTCCGGCGCAGGCGCTCCAGGCGCAGGCGGCCCAGGTGGCGGCCCCGAGCGCCGCGGTGGTGGCCGCGGACGCGACTTCCGCTCCCGCCGCAAGGTTTGCGCGTTTTGCGTGGACCATGTGCGCGAGATCGACTACAAAGATGTCTCACGCTTGCGGCGCTATCTTTCCGACCGTGGTAAAATCGAGCCAAGGCGAAAGACGGGCACCTGCGCTAAGCACCAACGCCGCCTGAGTGTCGCGCTGAAGAACGCGCGTCATATGGCGTTGATGCCCTACACGGCAGCCCACATTCGCGGCGCCTAAGACTGGCGTTGTTGCGTCATCACGCACACCTCGAAGTCGAGCCGTTCGCCTATACGTGACCTTTGTGTGGTTCCACGTCCGCGAGCGACTCGCTTCGCTGTATGTACCAGCCCCCAGGGAGAGCTGATAGCGCCTATGAGTACTCCAACCAAACAACGCCAGTCCCGGCAGCGCCCACGCCCGAATAACTCGGCTAAGGCAACCCGGGCCAATGCCCCCACCGCGAAGTCGCGGGCCAGGCAAACGGCGCGAATCGAAGGTCTGCGCGACGGAAAGCCGCTCATCTTTGGCTGGGGCGCTCATCTCACCCGCCATCAGAAGCACCACTATCAGCACATCGCGACGTGGTCATTCATCGGGGTCGTCGGGCTGGCTGTCATCGGCACCATCCTGTATGGCGTGCTCAACGAAAATGTCTTCATCCCGAACCAGACCATCGTGAGCGTCAATGGTGTGAAAATCTCCCAAGACGCCTACCGCAAAGAACTGGCCTATCAGGCGCAGGACATGTGGAACACGATGCAGAGCGAGATCGCTCAACTCAATACGCTGAAAGCTAAGGTGGCGCAGGGCGACGTGAACGCGTACGTTCAGAATAGCGTCGTCACGTCTCAGTTGCAGTCGAACGAAGCGAACTACGCCCAGACGCAGATCACGCAGTCGGCGGTCAGCACACTTGAAGATAACGCGCTAATCCTTGCAGCTGAGCAGCGCTTCGAGCAGCAGAATCACACACCCGCTTCGGCCTTCGAGCCGACCCAAAAGCAGGTCAACGACGCGCTGGCGGCTTTTAAAAAGGCTTTCCCGAACGGCGAGACCTATGCGCAGTTCATCAGCGCCAACAACCTGTCGGACAGCGACGTGATCAATAGCATCACGATCAAGCTGCGCCGCGATAAGATGCAGACGTACCTCTCGGGTAAGCTGGTGTCACCAGCGAGGCAGGTGCATCTGCGCCGCATCCAGGCAGATACTGCGGCTCACGCGGCCAAAGTGCGCGCTGAACTCGTCAAAGGTGGGAACACCGACGCACTGTGGACGAGTCTGGCCAAGACCTCCTCGCTCGACCCCAGCACCAAGGACACCGGCGGAGATATGGGTTGGGTACCGGCTGGCACTGGTGATGGCGGTATCGAACTGTGGGCCTACGCTTCTGGCCGCAAGGCGGGCGATCTCAGCCCGGTGATTTCCGATACGACGGGTACCTATGACGTCGTACAAATCATCGCGATCGATCCCTCGCGCCCGGTGGACGCGGCGGCGTTGAAGGCCGCGCAGGACAATGCCCTGCCGCACTACCTCAACGAGCAACGTTCTGTGCCAGGAGCGAAGATCACGACAGCGGATACGAATATGCTGACGGCCTCGCGCAATCTGCCGAAGAAGCCGAGCCTCAGCGCGGCGCTACCGCAGATTACCCCGTCGGCTGGCGCGGGTTCGGGCATTCCGGGTATGCCTGGGGGCGTCGGAACTCAGCCATAGGCTTGCCGCCACGCAGGCTGGCGTGAGTATGTGCGAGAATATGAAGCGGTGTGTTCGGGTAAACCGAAGGCGCCGCTTCATCGCGTCAGAGGCGGCATGGCTCGCTGACGGCACAAGCTGAGTGCGTTTTGGCGCGCGGCATCGAAATCAGGATTCATGGGCGTACAAGCAGATCTCACGTCACCAGGCGCGCGCACTGGCGCGCTGGACGACTCCCTTTCCCTCTACCTTCACATCCCGTTCTGCCATGCCAAATGTCACTACTGCGATTTCAATTCGTACGCGGGCATGTTGGGGCTGCGCGAGCAGTATGTCGCGGCGCTATGCGAAGAAATAGCGCTCGCCGGCGCGCGTGCGGCTGTGGGTCGGCCAGGTCTCGCGCGTTGTCGCACCATCTTCTTTGGCGGCGGCACACCGAGTCTGTTGACGCCCGATCAGGTGGCGCAGATTCTCGCCGCCGCTCACGCCGCCTTTGACGTAGACCCCGACGCTGAAGTGACGATGGAGGCGAACCCCGGCGCGCTGGAGTATGAGCGGCTCGACGAGGTGCGCCGCGCAGGCGTGAATCGGCTGAGCATGGGCGCGCAGAGCTTCGACAAAGGACTACTCCGCTGGATGGGGCGCATCCACTCGCCCGAAGAGATCGCTACGGCGCTGCACGCGGCGCGCGCGGCAGGCTTTGACAATGTCAATCTCGACTTCATCTTCGCGCTGCCGAAGCAGACGCAGGCCATCTGGGAAGACACTCTCGAACAGGCCATCGCGTTGGGGCCAGACCACCTCTCGCTGTACAACCTCATCGTGGAGGAGGGAACACCGCTCTACACGTGGGTGTCGCGTGGGAAAGTGCGTGAGGTAGACGAAGATACTGCCGCTGACATGTATGAATATGCCCAGCGGAGGCTCGCCAGCGCAGGCTACGAGCAGTATGAAATCTCGAACTGGGCAAAACCGGGCCATGCGTGCCAGCACAACCTGACCTACTGGCGCAATCTGACGTGGATTGGACTTGGCGCGGGCGGAAGTTCATTCTACAACGGGCGCCGTTTTACCAATGCAAAGCCCATTCGCGATTACATTGCCCGCATTGAAGCTTCCGTGAGTCAACAGGATTTGAGCGTGGCGCCTGCCGGGGCGATTGTGGATGATGAGGCGATTCCGCGCGACCTGGAGATGGCTGAGACGGCGATGCTAGGGCTGCGTCTGGCGGAGGGGGTGTCGCTCGCCGATTTTCATGAGCGCTATGGGATGGAGTTCTGGCCGACGTTTGCGCACAGGCTAGACGACATTCGCGAACTCGATCTGCTCGAAGAGGTTGATGGTCGGGTGCGGCTCACCGCGCGAGGACGCATGCTCGGCAACGAGATCTTCGCGCGGCTTCTGCCGACCGGGGATGACTAGCGAGCCGTATTTGGATGTTCGCCGATGCGGCCATGCTCATACAGCCAGCGGGCGAACTCTAATTGCGTTGCGTCGATCATGTACTCACTATATTCCGCATGATCGGTGAAGTCGCGCCGGAGTCGGGAGAGTCGCTCCAACTCAGCCGTGGTAAACTGATCGCCCAGTGTCGCCGGACGTGTGGCATTCACGCTTGTATCACGTGGCGTCATGAATCGCCTCCTTTGTGGTGTGGTACCGTGGTGGATAACAACCTGCGTACTCGCCTCTAAGGGACATGCATCTGTGTTTCCTGTATCCTCTAAACGCACGCGCTATGCCAAGACATTTTTTTTTGGATGCGTTATGCCGCATAAAATGGCTGAACACGCAGGTAGAAAAGGGTTCATCACGATGGAATCTGAGCGAGTGGATGAGTCGACCCAGGGTGATGTACACGCTACGCCTGGAAGCGTGGCGCGCTCCGTGACCTCTTCTGGTCCTTCTCGGCCACTCGCCTGGGGAGACTTGCGCGCCGCACTGGTACGGCAATCGACGCCTCCGCGCATCGCCGAGGAATTGCCGCGCGCCGAACTTCAGAGTATTCCGGGTGTGACGCCACTTCAGGCGCAATTGCTGGCGAATCGTGGTGTGCGTGGTAAATCCGTCGTGCTGGACTTCCTGGCGGCGGACTGGCGGGCCCTTGCCGAGGCCGCGTTGCCCGGGCAGGCGCAGGCAATCGAGCGGCTGCGGTTGGCGCTGGATCGCCATGAGCGAATTGTTGTCTACGGCGACCATGACTGCGACGGTATGACGTCGTGTGCGCTGTTTCTCCTTGCGTTACGGGCGCTGGGCGCGGACGCCGGTTTCTTCGTTCCCAAGCGCGAAGATGACGGGCGTGGCCTCAATGACGCCGCTGTGCGTGAGTTGGCGGCGCAAGGTACGCGGTTGATCGTCACGACCGACTGCGGCAGCGCGAATGTCACTGAAGTGGCGCTGGCCCGCTCCATGGGAATGGATGTCATCATTACCGATCATCACCCCATTCACTCCGAGGCGCCGACAGATTGCATCATCGTGAATCCACGGCTGGCGGAACAGCGCACGATGAGTGATGATCTGGCGGGCGCTGGTGTGGCATTCCGGCTGGCAGAGGCGCTGCTGCATGCCATGGCGCCTGAGCGGGCCGAATCGATCAGCGCCAGCCTGCTCGATCTGGTGGCGATTGGCACGATTGGCGACATCACCCCACTGACACGCGAGAGTTGGGCGCTGGCTCGCGCGGGACTTGAGGCCATTCGTCGAGCGCCGCGACCGGGGCTGCGCGCGTTGCTGACGCTGGCGAATGTCACTGTGAGCGCGCTGGGCGAGCGCGACATCACCTTCGTGATCGCCCCACGCCTCAACGCCGCCGCTCGCCTTGGTGTTCCCGAACTCGCGGTAGAACTGTTGCTGGCGACTGATGACACGCAAGCTACTGCCACCGCTGGCCGCCTCGATGAGCTCAATCAGGAGCGGCAGCGCGTCACAGAAGAGATCATGGTGGATGCTCAGCGACAGGTGGCCGAGCAACTCGCCGCCACTGGCTCGGTTCAGCCGCTGGTGAGCGCGGTGGGCGAGGGCTGGCCGCTTGGGATGCTGGGACTGGTGGCGAGTCGCCTGACCGAGCAGCATGGACGCCCGGCGGTGGTCATCAGCCGCGATGGCGACGAGGCGCGTGGGTCGGCGCGTGGACCCGATGGTGTGAATCTGGGTGAGGCGCTGGCGGGTCGCGCGGAGATGTTCCGCCGCTTTGGTGGGCATGCGCGTGCGGCGGGATTCACCCTTGCCAGCCGCGACATCGAGACGCTACTCGACTACCTCCGTCAACACCTCACAGAGCAGCGCCAGGCCAGCGCGCAGGGCGCCTCCGACAATGCCGAACCGCTCGCCGTAGATTGCCGCTTGCCACTCAACCGTCTGCTCCCGCGCATCTATCGTGAGCAGCAAGCGTTAGCTCCGTATGGCCCGGCATTTCCAGAGCCCGTCTATATTTGTCAGGGGGCGCGTATTACCTCCGTCTGGCGCAGCGGCGCGGATGGTCGTAACCTTCGCCTGCGTGTGCGCGATGCGACGGCTGAGCGAGTCTTCTTCTGGGCGCGGCAGGGAGACCTCTCCGACGACATCCGCGCGCACATTGGCCGCATGCCTACCTTCGACCTCATCTATACGATAGATGCGTTTCAGCGTCCGGCGGGCGAAATTGATCTCTTGCCGCGCATTGTCGCACTGCGCCCGCTCGACTAAACGCGCTCCGCTAGCCCCAGCGACCAGCCTTATGGGACAGCGCGACCGCTTCCGCGACCAGTTGTGCGTTGCTCACGGCTAGTTCGCCACTGGGCATGCGCAGGGTATCTTCGAAGCCAATGCGCGTGTCGTATCCCTTCGCCAGCGCCAGGCGGAGGATAGGCCAGGTCGCTGAGCCAGTTCCATGCAGCAGCCGTGGAGCGGTGATCTCTGCCGCGTCCAGCGCATGTATCGTGGCATATGCGACGCCTTCGGGGTCGCCCTCGTCGCCTGGCTCGATGAGAACTCGTAGCGCTCGTGATGCGACGCCGCTCGCGACGAGGGCCGCTACGTCGTCCGCCGACGAGAGCCCTGCCTCAACGCCGACGCCACGGCTCAGCAGCGCTTCACTCATTGCCGCTGCGTCTGGTTCATCGAAATTCACGCTGGCGAAGTCGGGCAGCGTGGTCCAACGCTGTACATGGGCGAGACGTTTCGCAGGATCTGATTCGATCCAGTGTGCAGTGCTCACCCCGATTGCGATGTCAGGGTAACGCTGCCGAATCGCGAGAATCGTGTCAGCCTGCGCCTCGGCGTCGAGCGTCTGAGCGCCGTCGCTACGTCGTGGATGGATATGCAGCGCTCCCGCTCCAGCCGCGATGGCCTCCTCCGCCGCATCGGCGCACTGTTCGGGCGTGATGGGCAGGGCGGGGTGTTCCTCCTGCGCGCGACTCCCATTCAGACACGCTTTGATGAGCATTGATCGTCCTTCACTGTGACGTATTCACCGATTACGTTATCCGCTGGTCAGCATGGTAACACTTTTAGCCTTCGCGTGAGTCTCACTGGCAGACAATCGCGCGAGCAGCCGGCGCCGTGCGCTTGTGACACCCGCAACAGACGCGGGTGAAGCGAAAGGACACCCATCGCATGGAACATGAGCGATTCGCGCCGCTCGTCCTCGAACACACGGCGATGATGGCGCGTGTTGCCGCTGCTCTTGTTGGCGCGGATGCGGAGGACGCCGCGCAGGAGGCGCTCGTACGCGCGTGGCGCGCTTGGCCGACGCTGCGTGACCCAGCATCCACATGCGCCTGGCTCATGCAGATTACGGTCAATGTCTGTCGGTCGTGGCGCGCTCGTGGGCAGGGGCTACGCATGAACACTGAGGATCGCCTCGACGCGGCGCCAGTGAGCATATTGACGCGCTCGACCTGCGCCGATGTCTGCGCGACCTCCCGGAAGATATGCGCACGGTGATCGCGCTGCGCTTCTACGCTGGCATGGATTCGACCGAGATTGGCGAACTGCTGGGCGAGCCTGCCACAACCATTCGTGGTCGCCTCCGTCGCGCCCTCCTGCGCCTGCGTGAACTGCTCGACAGTGGAAACGCCTCCTCACTCCCACAAGCCACTCCTTCGAGAAGGGACGCTTAGATGCCTTCTGATTTTGAGAGCGGCGCCGCCCACAACGACGGCGCGCATACGCTCCCTACCGATACTCAATTGGTCTATCACGCGCTCGAACGTGACGGCGCTGCGTGGCGAGTCGGCGCGGCCCCTGAGATCGAGCGATTGAACGGACGCCTACAAATGCAGGTGAATACGATGAGTGACGCATTCGAGTCGGAGACAACGCCTGACCATTCAGATACGCTGGCCACTGTCGCGGCGCCGCATGAGACAGGAGGCGCCTACGTTGCGCATCGGACGCCGAACCGATTCGGACGTGCGCGCAGTTGGGCTGCGACGCTGGCGACGGCTGCCGTTATCATCGCTTTCCTGACAGTCTATGCCCTGAGCGCGACGCATCGGCCCACAAACCCCAGTCGCCAGCTTGTAACGGGCGGCGCGACCTCCGTTCCATTCGCCCCAACCTATACAACGCATCCGCACGACTTCATTTCGCTGGACAAACTCGATTATTCCACCGATTACGGTTCGAATGACATTCCAGCCATTGCGCCGAGTGACCCGCAAGTCGTCTATGAATCGATGGCTTATTCGATGCAGCAGCATCAGGCTGCGCACATGCG
>DASVZC010000013.1:0-4993 GCA_036391835.1 Ktedonobacterales bacterium
GAATAGCCCTAGCTGGTCAATCGTTGGTGGACGCAGATTGAGCGCGAGCCGCCGCACCTGATCGATCGCGCTGGTCACGATGCCGCGCAACTCCGCCAGCTGCGAACTGATCGCCTCCGCGCCAGGCTGCGACTCCAGCAACTTCAGGCGAATCAACAGCAACGTCAGCACCTGTCCCGTGTCGTCGTGCAGTTCCCGTGCGATACGCTGCCGCTCGTCCTCCTGGGCGTAGATCAACCGACCCGAGAGTGCGCGCACCTGTTCCTCATAGCGCTCCACCTCGTCGAGCATCTTGTTGAGCGTCTCGGCCAGGCGGCGTAGCTCCATATCATCGAGCGGCGACGGTTGCGCGCGCACCGAGACATCGCCCTGCTGCACCCGCTCCACCACCGACCGCAGGCGATCCAGCGGACTGAGCGCGGCCCGCAGCACCAGCGCATTCAGCGTGAAGGTCAGCGTCAGCCCGGCGACCGCGAACCCGATTGCCAGCATAAGTCCTAATGCGCCTGGGGTAGTCGTCGTAGCGATGCGCATGGTGATGGCAGTGCCAGCGACAGCGCCCATCACAATGATGGCCGAATTCGCGATGAGCACTTTGTAGAAGAGTGGCAATGTGAGCAAGCGCGCCCAGAGCGTTTGCCGAGCCGAGGGCGCGGCAGGTGGCCGCTCATCAGGCGCCACATCAGGTGGGCGCATGGGAGCGGGTTCACGCATAGGCGTGGTATCCGTGGTTTCAGTTGTCTCAAGCGACATGTGGCGCATCTCTGGCTCGCTAGCCTCACTTCGCGCCTCACATCGAGGCGTGGTTCATCTTCTATTGTACGGCTCCCTCGCCCACGCTGCCTGTGGCGCCAGGACTGCCCCCGGTGTGTATACTGGATGCACATGCGAGAGCGGCGCGCGTTTCAGCCTCTGCGGCGCGGTCAGCGATTCTGACGAGCAGCGCGGCTCGCCTCCAGACGCCTCATCTTCTCAACGAAAAGGGGACATTCGTGTCGCAAGCGGACTACACCTCACGACTGGCAAACACACGCAAGCGCATCAGCGAGGCAGGGCTCGATGGATTGCTTGTCTCCAGCCAATATAATCGGCGCTACCTGACTGGGCTCACAGCCGTTGACCACGGCGTCAACGAGTCGGCGGGCTACGCGCTGGTGACACGCGGAACCTTTGGCCTGCTCTCCTCAACCTTCGTGGTGAGCGGACTTGAAGACACCTTCCATCCCAGCGGTGTCACCCCACTGCTGGCCGACAATGAAACGATGTCCAGTCTGCTCGCGCGCACACTGGCGGAAGAAGGCGGAGTTAAAAAGCTCGGATTCGAGAAAGACTGGACTCCCTACGCGACCTACGAGCGCTTCCAGAAGGCGCTAGGCGACGCCGTCGAACTCGTCCCAGTAGACGACATGATCGAACTGGTGCGCGCCCGCAAAGATGCCGCCGAACTGGACACCATTCGTCGCGCGGCTGACATCGCCAATCGCGCCTTCGACCTGCTGCTGAAAGACATCCGCATTGGCATGACCGAGCGCCAGGTCGCGGAAATCCTCGAACGGCACATGGTCGCGCTGGGCGCCGAGGGGCCAAGCTTCGATACCATCGTCGCGTGCGGCCCTGGTGGCGCACAACCGCACTGGGTTCCCAGCGACCGAGACGTGCGCGCGGGTGAGCCGCTGCTGGTGGACTTCGGCTGCCGTGTGGATGGCTACTGCTCCGACATCACCCGCACCGTGGTCATCGGCGAGCCAGACGCCAAGCTGAAGGAAATCTACTCAATCGTGCGGCGCGCGCAGGATGCCGCCCTCGCTGCCGTGGAGGCGGGCGCCACGCGTGGCCGCGACATAGATGCGGCGGCGCGCAAGGTGATCGACGAAGCGGGCTACGGCAAAGAATTCATGCACAGCCTGGGGCATGGCGTGGGCCTCGCCGTCCATGAACTGCCACATGTGAGCCGACTGCGCGTAAGCACCCCCGAACTCGACGCCGAACTGGCGCGCACCGAGGGCATCGAATCTGGCAGCGTCATCACCAATGAGCCAGGCATCTACATCCCCGGCTGGGGCGGCGTGCGTCTGGAGGACATGATCTTCGTACTCGACAACGGCAAGGTCGAAGTGCCGACTGGCCGCAACCCCGAACAGATCATATCCATCGCCGGCTAGCGAACGCGCACAAACGAATCCACCACGCCCCCGCTTGCTTCATACTATGGAAGCGGCTGGGGGCGTGGTTTTGTGGCGCGTGTCACCTTGCGTGTTTCCACAGAAGGTGTACAATCGCTCTACCGTAAACCAGCAGGCGGAGTAACGACGCTCCCCTGACAGTGGAAGGAAGTGCGACGATGCCGATTGGTGAGCCGCCACATCAGCCATCCTCACAAGACCCAGCGGATAGCGACATCACCCTTCGCGTCAGCGCGCTTGGACAGAGTTCTCCCCGCAATCCCGCAGTTCACCAGCTACCGGGCGCGCGTGTCTGGACCATCGCCGCGACCTCGCTGCTGGTCGGCGCCGTGCTAGTCGGCCTCTTCCTCCGCGCCACCAACGACCCACGCGGCGCGATTGGAACGCTGCTCCAGATTCCAACGCCGACACCTGCTCCCACCATAGCCCCGAGCGGCGATGCGCTCTACTTCGCCAATGCCGTTCCCTGGGGAACACTGACCATCGACAACAAACGCTTGAGCAATAACAATCTCATAACACATGAATTCAACGGCATCATCCTGTCGCGTGGCCGTCATCAATTAGTCTATCAGGCGCGCTACTTTCCGACGCTGCGCTGCACGTTGAGCGTTCCCCAAGCGCCTGCCGATACCTGCCCGCTCGACACAACCACAGGAGCTACCGCGCGTCAACTCACGGGCGAGGCAGGCCGCACCATCGATCTCGGCGCATCCCTCGACCGACTTTCCGCCGATCAGCGCGATGCCCTGAGCAAGGCGATCACCGTAGCATTGCAGGCGCAAGCGCTCTCGGCCACCATCGCGCCCGGCGACCGCTACCTCGACCCGCAGGGCGACATCGCGACCGCCAGTGAGCCGCTGACTCTCACCCTCACGCTCTCCACACACCCCAGACTCAATCCGGGGGACTGTAACCCATTCTGCCCAGATAACACTGCCGTGATCCCAGGTCTGGGCGTCGACAACCTCTGGCACATCCAGACTGCCCTCTACGCCGAATGGACGATCACCGATGCATCGGGGCAGTCCCTTGGCGCGGTCGATGATCAACATGGCGGAATGTTTGTCACGCCAGGAAACAACTCGGTGAACAACCTCAGTCAGATCGGGGTGACATTGACCACCTCCGGCTGGCAGGTCAGTGGTCTCGATGGGCTGACACAGCAGGCGGCCATCACTGCGCAGGAGAACACCGTCAATCAGGCGATCTTCCAGCATCTGGGCGCAAGCGGCTTTGCGATGGGTGGAAGGGTTATCGGACTCGCGAGTAATCCATTGCAGGGCTGTTTCGTCATCATTTCGCCACCCGACGGCTACAGGAATGTCACGATCGTAGCGCGATTTGGCGCGGCCTTCGTCATCGATGATGCGGGACATCCAGTGTATTCGCAAATGGAGCACGCCAACGATACTGAAGTGAATGTCATGAACACGCTCATCCAGCAAGGTGTCCCACAGACGTCATTCTGACCACAGACAGGAACCAGACAGGAACCAGACAGGAACCAGACAGGAACCGCGCACATGGCCGAAGGAACGCGACCAGGCAAGCCAACTGCGGAGGAGACGGCTGAGCCCGGATTCGCACTCGACTCCCGGGAGGCGACTCCACGTTCGGCGCGTCAACGGGTCGCGGCGGTAGCGGCGACCGCGCTACTCGTCGTCGCGGCGCTCGTCGGCCTGTTCGTTCACGCCACCAGCGACCCCGGCGGCGCATTCGACACACTGCTCCAGATCTACACGCCTACGCCCCAGCCAACCTTCGTACCCGGCGCGAATCAAATCTTCATCATGCGCGGAGTTCCGTGGGGCGCGCTTACTATTGATGGCAAGAAGGTTCCGCAAAACGACGCCAGCGTCAAAGGCATCTTGCTGACCTATGGCACGCACCACCTCGTCTATCAGGCGCGCTACTTTCCCACCTTGCGCTGTGTCATCAGCGCGCCCAGTCAACCCGACGATACGTGCCCAGTCGACAGCCGACAAGGCGAATCAGGCCAGTTCATCGCTGATCACGGATTGGCGCGCATGATCAACCTCAACCTGACTAGCGACAAACTCCAGGCTGACCAGTACAGCAAGTTGGTACAGCAGATCAATCGCACGCTCAGCGCGAAAACGTACATGGCAACCATCGCGCCCGGCGAGCGCTACATGGATGCTCAGCGCAGCCTCGTTACCGCATCGGAACCGCTGACGCTTCGCTTGAGCCTGCACACACTTACCGCCAGCGATGTGCCTGCCTGGGGGAATGTCTCATGCTTCCAGCTCTGCGCCCTGGCGGGTCTCGGGAACACCACAGACATCGGCCAATTTGACGATCAGTGGCGAGTCGACCTACAAATAGGTGAGCGCTGGTCACTCACCGACGCAAATGGAAATACGATGCCCCTGATCTATCAAAGTCTGGGCGACGGCTTCATCCAAAACACTCTCCACCTGGGTATCAAGTTGAACGCAACGACATGGAGCATCAGCGGACTGGATCATCCCGCCAGCGACGCGATCTCAGACAACGCGAGCATGATGCTCCTGACGTCCGTCACGCCACAAACACCATCGCAACCGACCGCTAGCCCCAGCGGATTCAGCCCCATTGTCGGGGCGAATCCTGTAGAAGGCTGTGTCATGGAATTGACGTTTTACGATGACCTGAGCAGTAACGTCCCGACGAAGGCGCACGTCTTGCTGCGATTCGGCGCAATGGTGGCGCTCGACAGCGCCGCACATAACCACTATCCCTGGCTCCCTGCCGCCAATAGCGACGAGGAAGACGCAGCCAACCTCATAGTGCAGCAGGCGCAGGGG
>DASVZC010000014.1:0-24780 GCA_036391835.1 Ktedonobacterales bacterium
CCGACGAAGGCGCACGTCTTGCTGCGATTCGGCGCAATGGTGGCGCTCGACAGCGCCGCACATAACCACTATCCCTGGCTCCCTGCCGCCAATAGCGACGAGGAAGACGCAGCCAACCTCATAGTGCAGCAGGCGCAGGGGCAGGCTGAGGCGACATCCCCAGCGCGCAGCGATGTACAATCGCTGAGGAAAGAGGCCAACCGCAAACGGAGCAACGCGACGATGCGAGAGTCGGAGAACGCAGAACCAGCGCACGAGGCTGATGATGACTTCACCCGCGCGCCGCTCGATGCGCCATCCTCTCCTTCCGACGCCGCACACGCTCAGCGACAAGCACAGCGCCGGCGCCATATGCGCATCGCGACGCTTGTGGCGACTGGGCTCCTACTTGTATCGGTCGCCGTAAGCCTGTTCGTGCGCGCCACCAGCGACCCGGGCCAAGCCGTCGCCACGCTCCTCCACATCGCGACCCCGACCCCTACGGCCACAGTGCCGCTAGGCGTCGCCGATATCTTCCTGAGCAATGGCGCGCCGTGGGGAACCGTCACACTTGATGGCCGCCAGCTACCATCCGCCGAACTGCAGGGAGCATTGATTCAGCCGCCCCAGGGTCGTCACCACCTCGACTACCACGCGCGCTACTTCCCCTCGCTGCGCTGTGTCTTCAGCGTGCCGCAGTCGCAGAGTGACACCTGCCCGCTCGACACATCGCAATCGGCGGAACAGTTTCTCATTGGGCAAGGAGTGGCGCGCATCATCAATCTCGGCTCGACCGGAGCCACGCTGCAACCCGATCAACGAGGCGCCTTGAAACAGATCGTCAATAGCCGGCTTAGTCAATTGACGCGAACGAGTGTCATCGCAGTTGGCGACCGCTATTGGGATGGCTCAGGACATGTCGTCACCGCGACAGCGCCGCTACACTTCGGGCTCTCAGAGGCGCTCAGCGATGACTTCGCTCTGGGGGCCAACCACAACTGCATTCAGTTCTGCCCTAACCCCAGTCTCATTGCAGGTGATCCCATGAAGCCGCCCGATGTTCAGGGCTGGTCGGTGTATGTGGTCATCAACCTCATATGGAGCATCACCGACGCCACCGGATACGCGATCACATCGCCAAACGGCGTCGCAGGGCAGCGCTCTTCCGATACGATCCTGACCACTGTCGTTATACCCGAGGACCTTATTGTCGCGCTGAGACCGGAGGGATGGAACATCACCGGGCTCGCCGACCTTACGTCGCAAGGGGTAGTCATAGCTGCGTCCAACGCGCTCGATCAGGCAGCGACGGGGGAAGGAGGTGGGGACTACAGCACGTCATCACACAGAGTAGCGACGAATCCGCTGGATGGCTGCGTGATGGGTGCGCAGTATCACGGCTCGACGATCAGTCTGCTCTGGCGCTTTGGTGTGCTGTTCACCATAGACGACGCCGCGCGCCGTGTCTTCCCACAGTTACCCACCATAAACGCAACTGAACAGACACAGGTAGACGACATCATGGCGCACGGCACGCAACTCTAGCGTCATGTGTATGCATCCGCAGACAACAAAACGCGCTTCCGGACAGATCTATCCGGAAGCGCGCACAAGGACAAGCTGTGCTGTTGTCACACGAGTCAGCGGCTAAACGTTGCTGCCAGACTCATATTCACGCATGATCTCGTAGACCTGCGCCATGAGCGCATCGGTCCGACTATCGGCGCGAGTCACATCAATAGATGGAGCCGCAGCGCGTTCTCGGCACTCCCAGCAGAGTTGTCGCATCGAGCGGGAAGTCGGGGCGTGGATATCGCCTCCGAGCTGCCACATCTCAGCGTTCTTCACAACACGACCACACTCTTCACACCGCATTTGGGGCCTCCTCTCGCTTACGCGAATAGGTCCACATGACGCGGAGCGCTGCGCTGCGCAACCAGACGTCGCAATTTTCTCGTGTCCAGGCGCGACGATGCGATGGAGATACAGGTATGATACACAGTCAATGCCCCACTGTCCAGAGTGTAGCATTGAGACGATTTGCGCCGTCATGGAGAAATGCCACAACGTTTCCTGGTCAAACACTGGGCAAATCGCACAAAATACGAGCGCCATCTCATCTATTCCAAACGCATTGCATCGCGGCGGAAAGTCGGTCTAGTATTCTAGAGAGCCAGGCGAGGCAGCGCCGTTAGGACGCCCTCGCCTGTCGCCGTCCGGCGCCATCTGGATGTGAGTGCGTTCATACGTGTCGCGGCTCTAGCGCGTAACCTGGCGCGTAGTACCGTTGAGGAGAAGGTCATCATGGCCAGAGAAGATATTCTGCCAATCGAAGAGCCCCTGGACAATCAGCGCATCCGCAATGCGGTCCGCGAGATCATCATTGGCGTGGGCGAAGATCCCGACCGTGAGGGTCTGCTCGAAACACCGCGCCGTGTCGCCGAGATGTATGCGGAGATATTCTCTGGCCTACGCGAAGACCCAGCCGACGTGCTGCGGGTCACCTTCAACGAAGACCACCACGAGATGGTGATCGTCAAAGACATCCCTTTCTACAGCATGTGCGAGCACCACTTTTTGCCATTCCACGGCGTGGCGCATGTCGGCTACATCCCAAATGGCCGCGTGGTTGGACTCTCGAAACTGGCGCGCGCGGTCGAGATTCTGGCGCGGCGTCCTCAGGTGCAAGAGCGCCTCAGTTCGCAGCTCGCTGATGTCGTCATGGAAACACTGGAGCCGCAAGGCGTCGGCGTGGTCATCTCCGCGCTGCACCTCTGCATGACCATGCGCGGCGTTCGCAAGCCGGGCAGTGTCACCGTTACTAGCGCCATGCGCGGCGTCTTCCAGCGTGGCTCAGCCACCCGCGCCGAGTTCATGTCACTCATCCGCGACGAACACTAATGGCAGGCGCACAGCGCTCTGCTATACTGAGGGAACAAACGCGCGGACAGCAGTGTCCGCGCCATTGTTCGCCGAATGGGAGCCAGCAGTCATGCGCCTCGCCGCACGTTTCGCCGCTATCGCCGCCCTCCTCTTTGCGGCGCATCTCATCAGCTATTTCGTTCCTGTCGTGCGCGACGCAATGCTCAGAACCTCGCCAGCAGTGGCGATCGCACTGGCAGCGCTGGCCATCGCGCAGCATGCGGTCGTCTTTCCCGTGGCTGCCGCCCTGCCTGCGCCTGCGTGGGCGCGCTCTGCCGCCTATGCCTGGCTGATAGGTGACATCGCCAGCGACATCATGCAACTTGCTGGATCGCCCGTCTCCCAATACCTCACCCTGCGCCTCTTCGTGAATGTCCTCGCCGCCATCTGGATCATGGTCACCTCGTGGTCGGCGCCGCTGGCGATGCGCATCGTCGGCATCTTCGTCGCCGTGGACCTCATCAGCTACTCGCTCACCGCGCCATTTTCGAAGTTGGCGTTCCTGGTGGCTGTGCCATCACTCGTCTTTCTGCCAATCTGGTTCGCGCTCGTCGCCCGGCGGCTCACCGCGCTCGCCGAGCTACCCAGCGCAGCCTAACCAAGCCAGACATATCAGCCGGCGTTGACCTGAGCTTCCGCTCGCAGCCGCTGCACATCGCGCATCGGTGGAACGCCGAAGAGGTTCTTGTATTCCCGATTGAAGTGGGACGCATCGCGGTACCCGACACGAAATGCGGCGGTGGCCGCATCGAGATCTTCGCCCAGCAGCAGGCGGCGGGCCTCCTGCAGACGTAGTCGCTTCTGAAATTGCAGCGGGCTCATCGCCGTCACAGCTTTAAAGTGATGGTGCAATCCCGAGACACTCATGCCCAATTCACGCGCAAGTTGCTCGATGCTCAGAGGTTGATCGAAGTCCTGGCGCAGTCGTTCTACCGCTTGCGCGATGCGTGGGGTGTACCCGCCCAGCAGCGCCATATGACGCAGCCGCGCGCCCTGCTCTCCCACCAGCAGCCGGTAGATGATTTCCCGCGTGATCAGCGGCAGCAGCGCCCGCGCGTCGGCAGGGGAGTCCACCAGCCGGACGAGCCGCACGATAGCATCCAGCAGGCTCACCTCCAATGGACTGACGTCGATGGCGCGTGTATCAGCCGGGCCAGGCGGCGAGGAGAAACCGGTGTCGCTCATGACTTCGCCGACAAGGGCAGGCGCAAGCTCCAGGCGAATACTGAGGTACGGCTGCTCCGGCGAGGCCTCAAGTACCTGGCTGACGCGGGGAAGATCAACAGTCGTGAGCAGGTAATTTAAGGGGTCGTACCGATAGCGGCTCTCTCCCAGCAGCACCTCTTTGCTCCCCTGGGCGATCACGCACAGGGACGGTTCTACGACGCTGTGAAGCGGCTCTAGCGGCGCGGATACGCGGGACAGGAATAATCCGGCGAGAGGCTCAATGGTTCCGTCCCGCTGGACGGCATGCCCGATGCGCACCACCAGTTCAGCGCGGAGGGCTTGCGCTCGCTGCGCATCGCGTTCCGCCTGCTCTGCTCGCTGGCGGGCCATCACATTCATGGTCATCATATCTTCTGTGAGCCTCATCATGGGTGTGTCTGCCGGGCATCTTCGGGCATTGCAGAATCATGCAATTATCTTCGACAATCATTCTACCATTCCAAGTTCGAAGGCCGCATAATTCCTGGCATACAAAGGAAACACGACGCGGCCACAGCTCACGCGGACTGGACTTTTGTTCATTCTCACAGAGGAGGCGCACCCATGACCGAATCTCGTTCCATCGCGTCCATCCACGACGCCGTGTCCGTGGTCGCAGTCCAACTCGTCGCAGATCGCCGACACTTCCACCGGCATCCTGAACTTGGTTTCAA
The DNA here is from genome assembly GCA_036391835.1 of Ktedonobacterales bacterium. Classification (GTDB taxonomy): domain Bacteria; phylum Chloroflexota; class Ktedonobacteria; order Ktedonobacterales; family JADMIN01; genus JAKAIY01. The sequence goes on from DASVZC010000014.1 coordinate 4,782, forward strand.
GGAGCACGAGACTGCCGCCTACGTTGCCGAGCGGCTCAGCAAACTCGGCATCGAACACCAGACCGGAGTCGCCCAGACGGGCGTCGTTGGCTTGATACGTGGCGCGCATCCGGGTCGCTGCGTGTTGCTGCGCGCCGACATGGATGCCCTTCCGCTCACGGAGCAGACCGGCGCCGAGTACGCATCGCAGAATCCTGGCGCCCACCATGCCTGCGGCCATGATGGCCATACCGCCATGCTGCTCGCCGCCGCTGAAATCCTCAATCAGCGCCGCGACGAACTCCACGGGACCGTCAAGTTGGTCTTCCAGCCAGCCGAGGAGGGCCCGGGCGGCGCAAAGCCGATGATCGAGGCTGGCGTGATGGAGAACCCGCATGTAGACGCCTGTTTCGGCCTTCACCTCTCCAATGACAATCCGGTAGGCACGCTTGTCGTCCAGAGTGGCGCGCTCCAGGCCAGCGGCGACATCTTCGAGATCAATGTCATCGGTTCAGGCGGCCATGGCTCAGCGCCCCAACAGACCGTAGACGTCATCGCCATCGGCGCGGCCATCGTCGGCGAACTCCAGCGCATCGTCAGCCGCGAAGTTGACCCGCGCGACCCAGCCGTTATCACCGTCGGTGTCTTTCACGCGGGAAGCGCAGCCAACATCATCCCACAGCGCGCTCAACTGCGCGGCACGATTCGCACACTCGACCCCAAGGTCCAAGACTTCATCCACAAGCGCGTACGCGAGGTCGCAGAGAGCGTCGCCGCCACGGCTCGCGCCAAGGCAGAGGTAAGCATTTCTCGGCTCTACCCGGTCACCAGCAATGATGAGCGCATGGCAAACTTCGCCCGCTCCGTCGTGGAGCAGGTTCCCGACGTGCGGATCGTCAGTCAGCGACCCATCATGGGCTCTGAGGACATGAGCTTCTTCCTCAACGCGGCGCCCGGCTGCTTCATCCTCGTCGGCTCGGCCAACCATGAGCGCGGCCTCGATCGCCCGCACCACAGCCCAGGCTTCGATTTCGACGAGGCAGCCCTGCCAATCGGCGTAGAACTGCACTGCCGTCTCGCGCTCGCCTATCTCGCCGCGCCACAGGAAACGACGCCAGCCAACGACGAGTAGGAACGCCAACTACGCCATATGCGCTCAAGCGAGCATGAGGGCGCCACGATTCAGCGAGAAGGGAACAGTCATGACAGAGAACGAAACCTGGCGGGAACTCTCATTCCACGGACGATCCGCTGTCGTGACCGGCGCAGGGCGCGGAATCGGACGCGCAATCACCTACCGTCTCGCCGGACTCGGCGCCCACACAGTGATATGGGACCGCGACGGCGATGTCGTCAATCAGGCGGCCATCGAGCTCCGCGAGCGCTTGAGCGCGCAGGGCAGACCGAGCCAGGTCGAAGCGGCGCAGGTGGATGTGTCTGACGCGCAGGCTGTCGAGGAGGCGATGGTGAGAGCGGCGGCCAACGGCCTTGATGTCCTGGTCAACAGCGCCGCGATCAACCCAGGACAACCGACTGAAGGCATGTCGCTCGACCTGTGGGAACAGACGATTCGGGTCAACCTGAGCGGCGTCTTCCACTGCTGCCGGGCAGCGATTCCGTATTTGAAGCAGAAGCCCGGCGCCGCCATCGTGAACATCTCGTCGAGCACGGCGCTCGTCGGAGGAGTGGGCGCCAACTACGCCGCCTCGAAAGCGGGCATCGATGGCCTGACCAGACATCTGGCAGTGGAGCTGGCTCCCAACGTGCGCGTCAACTCAGTGCAACCGCGCTCGATCAACTCAGACGGCTTTCGCTCCTACACCCAGCAGGCCTGGGCCGACCCGGCGGCCGAAATCGAGAAGCTCATCAATCGGATTCCCCTCCGGCGGCTCGGAGAGCCTGAGGATATCGCGGATGTCGTCGCGTTCCTTGCCTCGGACTGGGCAGGATTCATCACCGGTCAGATTCTTCTCGTCGATGGTGGTCGAACGTACCAGTAGCTTTCGTATCTGTAGACCGTGACTACTCAACATTTCCGTAATTTCACTTACCTCAAACCCATCCCAAAAGGAGATAGACCACCATGCGCGCTACTGTGATGTTCGGCGCGGGCGACGTTCGTGTCGAGACTGTCCCCGACGCCCACCTGATCGAGCCGACCGACGCGCTTGTCCGCATCACCCATGCGTGCATCTGCGGCAGCGATCTGTGGCCATACAAGACGATGGAGCAGAGCCACGCTGGCCGCCCCATGGGACACGAAGCCATCGGCTTCGTCGAAGCGGTCGGCGCGGACGTTCGTACTGTGAAGTTCGGCGATGTCGTCATCATGCCCTTCGCATACTCCGACGGCTCCTGCGAATTCTGCCGGGAAGGACTGCACACATCCTGCATTCATGGCGGATTCTTCGGCTCGGAAGAGGTTCCCGGAGCGCAGGCCGAAGCGGTGCGTGTCCCGCTGGCGGACGGAACACTCTTTGCCGTGCCGGGTAGCGCCGATGCTGCGTTGATGCGTTCTCTGCTCACGCTCTCGGACGTAATGGGCACAGGCCATCATGCGGCGCTCACAGCCAGAGTTGGCCCTGGAAAGACAGCGGCAGTGGTTGGTGATGGCGCCGTCGGCTTGTGCGGGGTCATCGCGGCCCGACGTCTCGGCGCTGAGCGCATCATCCTGCTGGGCCGTCATCCCGACCGCATCGCGCTCGCAATAGACTTCGGCGCAACCGACATCGTCAGCGAGCGCGGCGATGCGGCAGTCGAGCGCGTGCGCGAACTCACCGGAGGCTTCGGCGCGCATGCCGTCCTCGAATGCGTCGGCCTTGCGCAGTCGATGCAAACAGCGCTCAGCATTGTCCGCCCAGGTGGCGCAGTCGGTCGCGTCGGCGTTCCCCAGGACGAGTCACTTTCACTGCCACGGCAGACGTTCTTCGACAACATCACCATCGGCGGCGGACCCGCCCCGGTACGCGCGTACATCGAGGAGCTGCTGCCAGACATTCTCGAAGGCAAGATCGAGCCGGGCCGCGTCTTCGACCGAGTCATTCGCATCGACGAAGCGCCTGACGGCTACCGGGCGATGAATGACCGCGAAGCGCTCAAAGTCCTGATCGAGTTCTAAGCGCGCCTACAGCGAACTGGGTTTGCGGTTCAGAGGCGCCACAGCAATCGCATCAGAATCAGAATAGGAGATACGCCCATGCCCACATGGACGAGCGACGAACTCAAGAAGATCGGCGCGGCGGAAGAGTTGGAAATCGCATCGCTCCGGAGTGACGGCACACTACGACGCCCACGGACCATCTGGGTGATCCGCCTGGGGGATGACCTCTATGTTCGCTCGGTGAATGGGCGCACCTCCGCCTGGTTTCGCGGCGCGCAAGAACGCCACGAAGGCCACATCGAGGCTGGGGGCGTCGCGAAAGACGTCACCTTCGTGGAGGGCGATCACTCAGTCGAAAACCAGATCGACGCGGCATACCGCGCCAAGTATCGCCGCTATGCCGCCAGCATCGTCAATAGCGTCTTGACCCCCCAGGCGCGCGCCGCAACCATCAAACTTACCCCACGTTCCTGAACGGAGAAATACCTCGTGCAAAAGCGCACACTCGGAGAGAGCGACCTCGAAGTCTCAGCCCTTGGCCTTGGCTGCATGGGCATGAGTTTTAGCTACGGGCCACCCGCAGACAAAAAGGAAATGATCAAGCTGATTCGGACAGCCGTCGAACGGGGCGTCACCTTCTTCGACACTGCTGAAGTCTACGGCCCGTATACCAATGAAGAACTCGTCGGCGAAGCGCTCGCTCCCTTCCGAGGGAAGGTGGTTATCGCCACAAAGTTCGGGTTCAACCTCGATCCGCAGCACGACCCCAGGGGCATGCAGGGCTCGCCTGGCCTGAATAGCCAGCCCGAGCACATCAAGCAGGCCGTCGAGGGATCGCTCAAGCGACTCCGGGTCGACGCCATCGATCTGCTCTATCAGCACCGTGTCGACCCGAATGTACCGATTGAAGATGTTGCGGGCACGGTCAAGGAACTGATCGAGGAAGGCAAGGTCAAGCGCTTCGGACTGTCTGAGGCGGGAGCGCAAACGATCCGTCGCGCGTACGCCGTCCAGCCGGTAACCGCGCTCCAGAGCGAATACTCGTTGTGGACCAGAGGCCCAGAAGCGGAAATATTGCCGACCCTGGAAGAACTCGGAATCGGCTTCGTTCCATACAGTCCTCTGGGCAAGGGCTTCCTCACGGGCAAGATGAGCGAACAGACCACATTCGATCGGTCCGACTTCCGCAGCACCCTCCCGCGCTTTACGCCAGAGGCGTTGAAGGCGAATCAGGCGCTAATCGATCTGCTCAGCAGCATCGCCCAGCAGAAGAACGCGACACCCGCTCAGATCGCACTGGCGTGGCTACTCGCCCAGAAGCCGTGGATCGTGCCGATTCCAGGGACCACCAAACCGGAACGCCTTGAGGAGAACATCGGAGCCGCCGCCATCGAACTGACTTCCGATGATCTGCGGAACATCGAGAGCGCCGCCTCCAGGATCACCGTGCAAGGGGCTCGCTATCCTGAGCAGTTGGAGCGTCTGACCGGTCGCTAAGTCGCTGATGAACAGGGCCCGGGATCCATCATCAAGGAGAACGACATGCAGGTAACCAAGAATTCCATGGAAACCAATGCGGGGCCACGCGAGTGGTTCACTGGCGCAGTCTTCATCGACACTGTCGCAGCGCCATCGGCGGGTTCGCGATTGTCGGCGAGCAGCGTCCATTTTACGCCGGGCGCCCGCACGGCATGGCATACACACCCCAACGGCCAAACCATCTTCGTCACCGAAGGTGTTGGCTTGGCGCAACGTCGCGGCGGACCAATCGAGGTCATCCGCCCCGGTGACCGCGTTTTCTTCGAGCCGGGTGAGGAGCACTGGCATGGCGCCGCCTTCAACCGCTTCATGACGCACCTCGCCATGCTCGAAGTTGATGACAAAGGCGTCAGCGCCGTCTGGGGTGAGCACGTCACCGACGACGAGTACGGCCAGCAACCGAAATAGCGGCGCAGAGCGTCCTGCGCCAGGCGCGAAGCAGTCTCGCGGCGACTAGCGCAGGACGAAACTCACCAGATAAAGCGCGCCAAACGCCGATGCCAGCGTCAGGAGCATCACCCACCAATTCTCGCGGATGAACTGCCCCCAGGAGATGATGATGCCGTTGCGCGCCAGGATGCCCAACCACAGCAGCGTCGCCAGTGAGCCAAACGGCGTCAGTTTCGGCCCGATATCCACACTCAGGATGATCGCGTAGATCGCGATGCGGCTCACATGCGGGGCGCCGTGGAGCGCCAGCACGCCGATCAGCGCAGCAGGAAGATTGTTCACCGCCGCCGCGAGCGCCCCTAGCAACGATGCGGCTACCAGCGCGCCACGGCGGCCAGCGCTGGGGCTGATGAGCCGCATCAGCGGCGTCATGAGCGCGCCAAGCGTGTGCGCGTCAAACGCCGCTACGATCACCACAAACATGCCCGCAGCGTAGATCAGCGCGCTCCACGGCGCCGCGCGCACCATCTCCGGCGCCGAACGCACACCGCGCGCCTGTGTCAGCGCCAGCAGGCCCAGCGCCGCGGCGCCCGCCACCAGCGACACCGGTAAATGCGCCTCGCCGCCGACGATATAGCCCACCACCAGACCAGCCAGCGCAACCCAGCCCGCGCGGAAGAGCATCCTGTCACGGACCGCGCTCTCCGGCGCATCGAGCGACGACACTTGATAGCGCGCCGCCAGCGCAGTGCGGAATCGCAGCGCAAACGCGCCGCCCGCCACACAAAACGCTACCACCATTGGCGCCGCCATCCAGAGCGCGGCGCGCACAAAGCTCAGTCCACTGGCATCCGCGATGATAATGTTCGTCAAATTGCTCGGCACGAAGACCGCACTCATCGCATCCGCGAGGAACCCCACGGCGAGAATTGTGGGAATCTGTGCGCGCCGGTCGGAGTAGATGCGCGTCAGCAGTCGCGCGAAGATCGGCGTCAACATCAGCACGGCGCCGTCATTCGCCAGCAACGCCGCCGTCAGCGCCGTCAGCAGCAGCGCCAACACGTAGAGTCGCCGCCCAGAGCCGTTGGCGAGACGCGCCAACCACAACGCCGCCCAGTTGAAAAAGCCGTTCGCGTCGAGCGACTCCGAGAGCAGAAACAGCGCCACCAGCGTCGCCGCTGCATCCCACGTATCGTGAAAGATCACGCCCAGCGCGCCCCTCGTCAGCAGGCCGAGGCCGAGCGCCACCAGCGCGCCGACGCCCGCAAACCACGCCACATTCAGCCCACCCGGTCGCGCCACCACCAACGCCAACACCAACAGCAGCAGGCCTCCAGCGACAAACATCCTGACGCCGACGGAGACAGAAAGCACTACCAGCAACTAGAATCCTCCCTGAAATGCTCGGTCACAGCAGGGTATCCCATACCCCACGCGTCACAATTAGCGATATATCTTATTCTACAGAAACCACAGACGCTGCGTCAATACGATATATCTAATTTCAGTACACGACACAGCCGAGACGCTGGCGCAGTGTATGGCCAGCGTCTCGGAGCAAGTTGAGGTAGCCTTGGCGCGTCAGTTGTCGAGGATTGGATCGAGTTGACGCAGGCGCTCGGGGTCGGCGACCAGATCGATCGCCACAACCTTGTCGTGTATGATGGTGAACACGAACGCGACACGTATCTGCCCACCGTGCGCCCAGACGGCGCCCACGGCTTCGTTCATCAGCGCCGGACGTGCGCCGCGCACACCCATAAACCGTCTGGCCATGTCCTGCGCGCCATGGATTCCACTCCACGAGCCCATGGCGATGGCCGCTTCGTCTGCGCGGAGCACAACCTCTGGATCGAGCAACGCGATCAGCGCCTCGAAGTCGCCAGCGCGAGACGCGGCAAGGAAGGCGTTGACCACGTTGCGCTGGGCTGTAAGATCGACATCGGCGTCCATCGCCGCACGCTGTCCGCGCACCCGGCGACGTGCGCGGCTGGCCAGCTGTCGCGCCGCAGTCGGCGAGCGCCCCACTATCGGCGCAATCTCATCGAAAGACACGTCGAAGAGGTCGTGCAGCACGAAGGCGAGACGCTCGGCAGGGTTCAAGGTATCCAGAACGACGAGCAGCGCGTGGCCAACCGCGTCGGCCATGAGCGCTTCTTGCTCGGGATCGATCTCGCCTTGACTGGTCGAGATAGGGTCAGGCGCATGCTCGTCCAGTGGCTCCTCTCGCCGCGACTCGCGCGACCGGAGCAGGTCGAGGCAGATCCGTGCGACAACGGTCGTCAGCCAGCCGCCGAGGTTCTCAACTCCGCTCGTGTCTGCGCGGCTGAGGCGCAGCCATGCCTCCTGGACGGCGTCGTCCGCTTCGCTCAATGAGCCCAGCATGCGATACGCCACCGCTCGCAGGTGGGCGCGATGCGTCTCGAATTGCTCCGCCAGCCTGTTGTATTCGTCTAGCTCGTTCATCCGTCACATTCCTTCGTTGGGGTCCGTCATAGTTGTGACGAGCAAAGCCCAACCGGTGTGACAGGGCCTGCGGAACGCAGGTGGGCGGCGCGTCTGATTCGTCGTTCGTCGCGTTACGACGGACGCCTAGTGGGAGCATTGAACATGAATCACGGAATCTCGGCGGTCATCTATCCGGTCAAAGACCTCGATCAGGCGAAGACGCTGTACAGCAAGTTGTTGGGCGCGGAGCCCATGGTTGATTCGCCGTTCTATGTTGGCTGGAAGGTCGGCGACATTGACGTTGGCCTGGACCCAAACGGCCACAAATCGGGGCTGACTGGCCCAGTCGGCTACTATCAGGTGGATGACATCCAGGCCACCCTGCAAACGCTGCTCGACGGCGGCGCGCAGTTGCTGCAACCGGCCAAAGATGTCGGCGGCGGCATGCAGGTCGCCTCGGTGAAAGATGCGGACGGCAACATTCTCGGCATCCGGCAAGTTCGCTAACCAGCTGTCGGCGCGGCGCTAGATCATCCGCAGTGTCGCGCCGATTGACCTGCCACAGACGCATCTTGTACACCTACTATACAAGGGAACGTGATTCACCAGTGTGGCCCTCCAGCGTCCGGCATGTCATCAGGAGGCGTAACCGGCTCATGGCGCAACCCACAGCTTTTGGCGCTCCGCTGCGCCGCCCTGCGTTCCAGCGACTCTGGTTGGGGCTGAGCGTTTCCTACCTTGGAGACCAGTTCACCACCATCGCCTTGCTCTGGTTCGTACTGCAGTTGACTGGCTCAGGCGCGGCGGTAGGCTTGGTCATCCTCTGCTTCGAGCTTCCCGGCATCGTGACAGGCGCCTTCATCGGGCGCTTATTGGATCGCTACCAGCCACGTCTGATAATTGGCTTCGATAACCTCGCCCGAGCGGCAATCATCGGAGCGATCCCGGCGCTCTTCGCACTAGGATGGCTGCAGCCGTGGCACATCTTCGCGCTGGCGTTGCTGGCCGGAACGCTCTCCCCGGCGACCACGGCTGGCGTGCGCACACTGGCGCCGCATCTGGTAGACGACGCCGATCTGGACCGAGCCAACGAACTCACCGCGGCCAGCCTGCAATTTTCGTATCTCGCTGGTCCCGTAGCGGCCGGCCTCATCGTCGCCAGGTGGGGCGGCCCCTGGGCGCTGTGTATTGACGCGAGCAGCTTCCTGCTAATGGGTTTTCTGGCGCTCACGCTGCCCACCGTCCTCCGCACACCGCAGGCCGCGCAACCTGCTGCCACGAAGGCTATGAAGGCTACGAACCGCTGGCTCGGCTTCGGCTCGCTCTTCAGCCTGCGCAGCGTGACCGCTATCTCGCTGCTGTCGCTGGTGTTCTTCTTTTCCTACGGCCCGCTGGAGGCCGCCCTGCCGGTGTATAGCAGCCGAACCTTACACGCCAACGCCGACGGCTACGGGCTGCTGTGGACTGGCTTTGGCGTGGGCGCATTCGTCGGCGTACTGACGCTGACCCGGCTTTCGCGCCGCTGGCGGCCAAGCATCGCCCTGCCGATGATCGCCGTGCTCTGGGGCGCGCTGCTATGCCCCATCTACTTCATCCACCAGCTTCCCCTCGCGATGATCTTCCTCGGCGTGGCAGGTGCAGCTTGGGCGCCCTACACGCCGATGGAAACCACCCTGCTGCAGCGCCTCGTCCCAGCCGAGATTCGCGGCCAGGTGTTCGGCGCGCGCTACTCACTGGTGGTGGGGGCAGCGCCGCTGGGAGCAGCCCTCGGCGGCGTGTTGCTGCAATATCTCCCAGCGCCGCTCGTGATCGCCATCTCTGGCGTCGCCTGCATCCTCGCCGGACTAGGCGGCCTCGCGGCGCCATCGCTGCGCAACGTGCGACTGGGTGAGGGGTAGAGGCGTCATGAGGTAAGGGGCGTTGCTCTACGTAATCTCTATACGCTCACTCTTCGTCTGCTTGGTATACGTGAACAATTAAGTTGGTCACGACTGACCTGTCATGTTTTCGCGAGCGCACACCGAAGTCGAGCTGCTCGATGCGCCACCCCTCGCCGTCGTAGAGCGCTTCCTCCAGTGCGGGAGTGGAGCCGATGGCCGAGGTGATATTCTGCCAGGCGGTGAGATGTCCCTCATTGTCCCACGACAGCAGCGCGCCCGGCGGGGGCGTACCTGCGCAGGTCTTAGCTGGGCTGATCCTCACGGGGGACTGCCATGATGCGACTCAAGCCATAGGGATGATCTTGATGACGGTAAGCCGGAACGTCTCGCCACAATGGGGACACCCTTGCGCCTTGTGGTGACTCAAGTATTTTTGCCGCAGTAACTCGGGTGCGCCAGGGTATGGATCGCCATGATCAATCACGAGTGTATCCGTGTAGTTGCCGCACTGTGGACACAGGTACCGCACATAATTGGTTTTCACTGAGTGCTCGAAATCGGCATCCGTATATGTGCCGGTCTCCACGGCTTGGTCAACCAGATGTGGAAAGGGCCACTAGACGGAGTCCCAATTGCGACAGCGCAGGGCGTCGTCATTCTCGACTCTCATGACAACCTGGTGGCGGTCTCACCGGAGAATGGCGCATCAGTCTGGCGGTCTTCAATTGACGCTGGCTTCAATGAATTCACGTATGGGGTCGCTCCTGTTGTCAACGGCGTTCTCTACCTCGTCAATCAGCATGGACTCGTCGCCGTGCGGACCATCGACGGCGCCGTCCTTTGGCGAGTGGATGAGCCGTTAGACGAAGCCGAGTCTGTGATCGTCAGGCAGGGCGTTGCATATCTCTATCGCTCTACCACCCCACCAGGAGGCATAGTGTCAAGTGATCCTGAAATCATCGCGCTCAATGCCGCCACTGGCAAGTCGCTCTGGAAAATGACCGTACACAACGCGCAAATGCTCGCGGAGCCTGTGGCAGGCGAATAGCCACGACAGACGCCTGGCGCCTCTTTGTGATCTCCGGCACTTCGCGCCATGGCAGCATATGCCCACGATGAGATCACACACATGTGACAAACGTCTCCCGATGAGCCAGATACGCGTGTTATAATCTGAGTTGGCAACTAGGAATTAGACGCCTGCGCAGGCGCTATAAGCCATACACACAGAGACCCGTCGTAGACGAGAACTCCGCTTGGGGGAGACGCATGGCGATTGAGATTACCGCGGATATGGTGATCCACGATGTGGTGAGCAAGTATCCGCAGACAGTGAAGGTATTTCAGGGTCATGGCCTACCCTGCACAGCCTGCCAGGTCGGCGCTCGTGAAAGCGTCGCCGGTGGCGCGCGGACCCATCGGCTCGCGCTGGAGCCACTGCTCGACGACCTGAACCGCGTGGCGAACGGAAAAGAAGCCGAGGGCATCAAGCCCGCGACGAAGGCGCCCGTTGGCCGTGGCATCCCGCTGAATGTGATGAGCCAGGGCGCCACAGGCGGCAAGATTCGCAATATCGTCGCCATCATGAGCGGCAAGGGCGGCGTCGGCAAGTCGCTGGTGACAGGGCTTATCGCCATCGCGTTGCAGCGCCAGGGCCTGAAAGTGGGCATCCTCGACGGCGACATCACCGGCCCGAGCATCGCCAAAGAATTCGGCGTACGCGGTGTGCCGACCAAGACCGAAGAGGGCATCGACGCGCTACGCTCCGTCGGCGGCATCAAGATCGTCTCGATGAACATGTTCCTGCCCGATTCCACTGACCCCGTCGTCTGGCGCGGCCCGATGATCTCCAGCGCTATCAAGCAGTTCTATAGCGATGTGGACTGGGGCAAGCTCGACTTCCTGCTGGTAGACCTCCCGCCCGGCACATCCGATGAGGCGATGACTGTCATGCAGTCGCTGCCTGTGGATGGCGTGGTGGTCGTCTCCTCGCCGCAGATGCTCGCGACCGAAATCGTCATCAAGTGCATCAAGATGGTGCAGACGATGAAGGGCAAGGTCATCGGCCTGGTAGAAAACATGGCCTTCCTGACCATGCCCGACGGCTCGCGCAACGAAATCTTCGGCCCCAGCAACGGCGCCGACCTCGTAGCGCTGACGGGCGCCCCACTGCTCGCGCAGTTGCCGATCGACCCGGAAATCGCGATGCTCTGCGACGCGGGCAAGCTGGAGGACTACAACAGCGACGACTTCGACACGCTAGCCTCCAACTTCACCAAGTCGCTCAAGCTAGCCGCCGCGCGCTAGAACGACTCCATAACACACCCCCGCCCGCTGATGCTTGCGCGTCGACAGGCGGGGGTGTGTTGTATGCATCCAAAGGCGCGGAGCTACCCGTCCTCCCGTGAGGGGAGCGGCAAACGTCCGAGTCGCCGGGACAGGGCGTCGCCTGCGGGCCGCCCAGCCACGACGCGCCGGAGAATCGGGAGCATCATCTGAACCTCGTCGTCGTTGATCGCCATCCGCATCAGTGAGAGCAGCGCATCTTCGGCGGCATGCGCGCGGGCGGCTACATCACGTCCAGCTGGCGTCAGTGTCAGGGTGATCTTGCGCTTGTCGTCCGTCGATGGCGTGCGCTCGACATAGCCAGCCGCGATCAGGCCCGCCACCAGTCGGCTAGGGCTTCCCTGCTCACAGACGAGCAGCGCGCCCATCTCCACCAGAGCAAGCGGCTCCCAATCTTCGAGGACCCGCAACGCCTCTGCCTGCGACGGGGTGAGTCCAAGCGACTGCAGCCCATCGGCGAGCATCCGATTGCCCTCGCGCTGCGCCGCCAGCACGAGATATCGCAGTTCGTCAATCGGTCGCATCTGATCCATGAAGCCCCCTCTAGGCATTTGGGATGAGGACAATCTTGCCCTGAACTTGCGCATGCTCGACGAGTTCGTGAGCGCGCGGCGCCTCCTGCAGAGGAAGTCGCGCCGCAATCACTGGGTGCAACTTGCCAGTGACAAGCAGATCGAACAATGCCTTGAGATCTTCGCGATACCACTCGGGATGTTTCTTCGCGAACGGCCGGATGTCATAGAACGCGCCGCGTTTTCGGTTGGGCGGCAACGACCAAAGCGCCATCCACGCATATTGCGATACGACATCCAGCACAGCGGCGCCACCACGGTTCGCCGTCGCATAGTAGCCATATCCGACGATTGTTCCGCCTGCGCGCACCGCTCGCGCAGACTGTCTGAGGTGCGCGGCGCCCATCGGGTCAAAGGCGGCATCCACACCACGCCCGCCCGTCAACGCCAGGACACGCGCGACGAAGTCCTCGGTCCGATAGTCTATAGGCGTAGCGCCCATGCGCGCGACCAGTTCGTGCTTTGGTTTCGATGCCGTTCCATACATCTCCAGACCCGCCAGTTGACCCAGTTCCACCAGCGCCGAACCAACGCCACCTGCCGCGCCGTGGATGAGGATGCGCTGGCCACGCGCCACACGCGCTATCCGATGCAGCATCTGATATGCGACGGCGTAATTGAACACCAGACATACCGCCTCTGCCGGGTCAACACCCTCCGGAACGGGAATCAACATCTGCGCGGGCAGGCACAAGTACTGGCTATAGCTGCCGAAGAAGGTCAGCGCGGCGACATGCTGCCCAACCACCAGGCCAGCGGTCTGTGGCCCGAGTTGGTCAACTACGCCGACCATGGCATATCCCGGTGTGAATGGCGGCTTCGGCGCGCCAGGATAGCGTCCTCGACGCAGGTTCACATCTGAGAATGACACATCAGCCGCTAGAATCTTGACGCGCGCCTGCCCGGCGACTGGCTCGGGGAGGACCTCCTCCACCACTTCCAACACCTCCGGGCCGCCAGTGCGCCTGACGACCACGCGACGATAGCTCAACGGAGCCATAGGAACCACCTTTCCGCGCTGACGTGCCTTCAGGCCGCAAGCGCCGCAGCCACCGCATCGGCTGACAGCATACGCCGATCCGCGAGTCGTTGCGCCGAGTCAGGGTCATGCGCTGGAAGATAAACCATCGGCGTCGTCTGCGCTAGTCGCAGGATACGCAGGTGAGTATCGTGCTCCAGCGTCACATCTGGCCCCACGCCATCTGGCGCCTGCTCCAGCAAGAGCCCCTGCGTATAGGATGTATCGCCAGCGAGAAAAACACGATGATCGCCATCCTCGACGACGACCGACAGATGCCCAAGCGTATGCCCCGGCGTCGGAACGAGCGTCACATCTCCAGCCGCCGTCAATGGCAGACTCCGATCGAACGAGCCATACGCGCGCCGCTGGAAGTCCAGAAGGCGCGGAGCAAACCCCTCGGGCCAGCGATTATTGGGATAGCCCTCGATGCGGGCGCGGAAACCTGTGGCTCCCACATACTCTGTGCGCGACAAAAGCGTATCCACACCGCGAAAATGCGCCAGTCCGCCCGCGTGATCGGTATGCAGATGGGTCATCACGAGCCAGCGCACATCACGCTGCGGATCGATGCCCAGCGCGCGAAGTTGTGGGCCAATCTCTTGTTCAGGCCGTACCCATTCCTTGACGGCGAAACGGAAGTAGGGCTGCCAGCCAGGAAAATAGCCCGGCTGCGTGGCTCGCGCCGTCTCACCAGTATCCACGACAATCACACCCTCTGGATGTTCGATCACCCAGGCGTAGATGGGCAGCGGCTCAGTGAATCTGCGGTCAAGCAGCGTGTTCAGTCGGCGAAACGGCCCACTTCCCACGCCGCGACGCCAATTCTGCGTGATGGCGACCGTTCCCGTCTGAATCGCATGAATGCGCATAGTAACCTCCATATTCATGTCCAATTGCGTGATGTATCATTGATGATGTGATATCAATGATACATCACGTATTATAGAAAGTTCAACCCCAACCATGCGATTCACGCTCCACGGAGGCTAAGAACACGCGGAGCCGGTGTGCGTAATGCCGATTGATAGCCACAAAGACCCGCCCGATTCGACACATCCTGTAAAACACGCTTACACTGGCAAGAGTTGGTAGCGAAAGCCGCTGGCACGATATGTGCGCTCTCTATGCGTGGCTCGATGACCAACGAACGCGCAATGATGCGCAGAGGATAGACGAAAGCGCTAGAAGGATGAGCGCGGCGGCATGACGTCGCGCGCCACCCCCAAGAGGATCGCCATTTTCCATGCGTGTCGAACGAGATATACAAAGGCAGGTCGTTAACGAACGGTTTACGGAGGTAGTGACTGGAACCCTGGAGGCGCCTGGACGCCAATTGCGCGCACGCCTCAATGCGAGTCTGGCGACAGGCCGCGCAGTCGTCGCGGACATCTCGCCAGCCGCGTGGTTTGGCGCGCTCGTGGCGCTCGCCGCGGCGCTGACCGCATATATCTTCTTCCGCAATGGTCCAGCGCCCTATCTGCCATACCACGATTCGTGGGAATACATCCAGCGGGCCGATACCATTCTCGCCGGTGGACCGTGGGCAGACGCCATTCGCATGCCGGGATACCCGATTGTGCTGGCCGTCGTCTTTGCGCTCACGGGAGTAAATAACCTCGTCGCCGCTCAGGCGGTGCAATATGCGCTGTTCGTCATCACAGCCCTTGGAGTCTACGCGCTGGCATGGCGCCTCTTTCATCATCTGCGGCTGGCGACCCTGGTGGGCCTGCTCTTCGGCACGAACCTCTATCTGCTGTCGTTCTTTCGTCCTATCCTCTCAGATGGCCTGGGCGCTGCGCTGATCGTAGCGTTGGCTCTGGCGATCACCTACTTCGTCGAACGACCAACGTCCACGCGCTTCTGGATCATCGCCGCGCTGTGCCTGCTTGTGCTGATGACGCGCGGCGAATGGGCGATGGCGCCGCTGATCCTCTTTCCCTATCTGCTCTTCGTGGCGCATCGCAAAGGCATGACATGCGAATTGCTGGCGCCGATGGGACTCGCGCTGCTCATCACCTATGGCGTGGTTGGCGGCTACATGGCAATGAATGCCCATTACAACGGCTATTTCGGCCTGACCGATTCGACGAACATCAATCTCTACGGCAAGATCACTGAGTACAACATGCAGGGCGAGGCGCCCGCTGGCTACCCGACGATGACCGGCGCGACAGAGGCCTTTGTCGGGCAAAATATCCTCGACCCGTGGCACATCTACAACATGAAGCCGACCCTCGCAGGCCACGGCTACAAAAACATGGGGGCCTACGCGCAGGCGATCATCCTGCGTCACCCGCTAGAGTTTCTCTGGCGCACCGTTCCCGTGGCGTTCCGCTCGCTCTACAACTACTATCTCTTCGGCGGCTATAACCCCGCCGGACATCTCGGGCGCGTCATCAAGGGGCTAGAGGCGTTTTCCGTTGGCGCCTACCCGCTCTTCATGCTCTTCCCGTTGTGCGGGCTGTTCTGGCTCGCCGTCGTCGCGCTCAGCCGCATCAATCGCGAGCGCTTCCAGGGCTGGAAGATGGAACAGCCCGAGGCGCTGGGCGCGCTCTCGCTGCTCGCGCTCTACGCGCTGGCGATCACCAGCCTGACATCCTACGGCGAATATGGCCGTCTGCATCTGGCGTTCGACCCGCTGATGCTGGTCGTGGTGATCTATAGCCTGGCGGCGTTCTTTGGCATTCTCTCGCCTCGGGTGTCGCCAGCCAGCGGCTCAGACACGAGGCGCTGATCGCCACCCAGTCGCAAGATGATCATGCAGGCGTCGCTGCGGCCACGGCGGCCTGGCGATACCCCTCCGCACGGCGTTTGACGCCGAGCAGCATCTTGCGGCTCATCACGAAACTGATGATCTCGACCGGCTCCACTAACACTGGAGCCCACCAACGTGTGTAGTGGTATCGCTCGCGCACAAGAAGTCGAGTCGTCGCATCGGGCTGCTCGCGCAGAACGAACGCCCAGCTAAAGTCGTACGGCGGCGGAGTCTGTCCCATCGGGACGCCGCCTCGCACGACCAGCGCATGGCCAGGCTCAACGACAGATACCGCGAGCCGTATCTCAGGATGCAGCCGTACCTGGTCGCCTACCTGTACCGATTGCCACTCTGGAACAATGCGGTCGGCGCTGTGTATGTCGCAACCCACCAGATTTTCGAGGCCATCGTAACTGTAGAGCCCACCGCGCCCCTGCCCGAGTTGGGCGATCCACGGCCATACATCCTCTGCTCGCCGCGCGATGGTGATGCATCGTGTAGCGGTGAGATCGGCGTCAGGAACGAGATCATCGCCTGGCAGCGTCGCCGCTACATCTTCGTCCGAAGCGCCCCACCGCAACTGCCGTGACCGGCCAAACAAGATATAGTCCAACGTCGCTATGCCCAAGGCCGCCAAACCCAAACCAAACACCCGCTTCATCTTGATGCCTCGTCGCTTCCTGGCAGCCTGCGGCGCACACAACAGGAGTGTAGACCTGCTTCAGCGAACCCACGCCCCGTCGCCGAACCTTGATGCCCCTTACCTGGCAATCCGCTTCATCTCGCGCTGGATCTGCTCTTCGGTGTACTGGTTGCCAAAGTAGGCCGAGTAGCCATTGATCACGACCGCGATGCCCCATCCGGCAATCGGAAAGATCGGCCAGAAGAAGCTCTCTGGATAGGGTCGCCAGCCGCTGGTGACTGCCCAGAACGCGACCAACATCGCGTTGACGGCGAGATACACCACCAGATGAACCCTGAAGTCGTTCTTCGCTTTGATTCGCTTGATGGCAAGCTGGCGTCGCATTTCATCCGAATTACCACCCGCGACTAGCTGAGTCTGCGGATCTACAAATGGCGCGGTCTGCATATGAAGCTCCTTCGGCGGCGTATCTACACCACCGGACCGGGCCATCCAGCCGCGAATCATATGAGACGCCATCGTACAGACGTCCGCGCGTCATACAGCCTAGCGCTGGCCGCCGATGCGCCCGGTGGATGAATGGTCCCTAAGTAACGCTGTACACCACCGACATCGCGGCCTCATCACGGGCAGGAGGTCAGACCACACGCGCAGGTCACGCCAAGCCTGAGAGTTTATCAGCGCGGCTAAGAGCATGCTTTGTAGCATCGTGTCTGGTCTCTGTCACGCAATGGCGGCGTCGAGTGGAGCAGTGAAAGCCCGCGTGTCATAATCAGCTACCTTTCGGTTCGGCTTTTGTGTTTGGCTAACCAAAAAGATGATCCGTTTCCCGTCAGGTAGCTTTTCCCTTTCCCTATCTCAGGTTCAATGAAGGTTCTATACTTCTTAGGCGGTTCATACTAGAAGAACTGGGAGAAGACACTGTGGCAACGCTCCATTTAATGGTGGGACTTCCCTGTTCGGGAAAAACGACACGCGCAAAAGAACTTGAGCGTGAACAATTTGCCCTTCGACTGACACCTGATGAATGGCACGTACAACTGTTTGGTCAAGATGCTGAGGAATAGGAGCATGACGCCAGGCACAGTCTCATTGAGATGCTGCTTTGGAACATAGCCAGTAGAGCGCTAGAATTGGGAATGAACGTCGTCCTCGATTTCGGTTTTTGGGCGCGCGAGGAACGGGAGGACTATCGCTCTCGAGCGAAGGAACTTGGGGCCAGCAGCGAAGTACACTTCCTTGATGTGCCGACAGATGAGTTGATGCGCCGGCTTACGGCGCGAAACTCGCAGTCTTCGCCGTCGAGTTTCGCTATCCCCGAAGAAATGATGAAGCCATGGATTGCCTTCTTTCAAAGGCCAACGCCCGACGAACTTGAGCGCCGAGAGTACAGCCGAGAGTACAAATGACCACACAACTTGGGATCCAACTGTCCGGTCATGAGCGAGTTTGAGAGCATCAACGACCTCACCCAAGACGAGCGAACACCAAGCGAATCATCGCCACCTCGATCCGCGTTTGCTGGTCTGGCCCTTGCGCTCGTCGTCTTTGCTCATTCGGCGAGTTCCTGGCCACGATACGCTGCATCCGCCAAATAGGCTTCAGATGAGGAACGGAGTATTTCAACTCCGCTAGCAGTCGACGTGCTCGTTGCGTGTCGTGCAGATAGTGTCCAATGGCGTGTGGGAAATAGCCGCTGGTTGACGGAAGCGGCCAACAGGTGATTCTCCTCGGGTATGAGAAAGCACCCGCAGAGGAGGAACACCGGATGGCCGATACGGCTAGCATGGCACTTGACGAGCTACTGCGCAAGGCACAGTTGAGCGAGGACGTGGATTTCTTGCGTGAGGGCGTGCGCGCGTTAGCGCAGGCGCTCATGGAGGTGGAAGTGACCCAGCAGTTGGGCGCGAGCCGCTATGAACGCACCGTTGAGCGGCGTGGCGAGCGCAATGGGAGTCGGGAACGACGCTGGGACACGCGGGTCGGGAGTTTGACACTCAGTGTGCCACGGGTGCGGGATGGCAGCTACTTTCCTCGCCTCTTGGAGCCGCGTCGGCGCGCCGAGCGAGCGCTGGTGGCGGTGGTCCAGGAAGCGTATGTGCAAGGCGTCTCGACGCGACGGGTGGACGAATTGGCCCAAACCTTGGGGCTGAATGGGATCAGTAAGAGTCAGGTCTCGCTGTTTCTCGCTGTTGTGCCAGGAGTTGGACACCGAAGTCGAACGCTTCCGCACGCGTCCGCTGGGAGAGGCGGCGTATCCCTCTATCTGGTTGGACGCGACCTATGTGAAGGCCCGGACGAACGGGCGGGTACGCGGGCAAGCGGTGGTGATTGCGATTGGCCTCAACGCGGCGACCGGCCAACGCGAAGTGCTCGGCCTCGATGTCGGGCCCAGCGAAGGAGAAAGCGAGGATGGCGCGTTCTGGCTGGCGTTTCTGCGTGGGTTGGTGGCGCGTGGGTTGGGCGGTGTCCAACTCGTCGTGAGTGACGCGCATGAAGGGCTCAAGGGGGCGATTGGCGCGGTGTTGGTAGGAACGAGCTGGCAGCGCTGCCGCGTGCATTTCGTCCGCAACGCGCTGGCGCTCGTGCCCAAATCCGCTGCCCAGCTCGTGGCGGCGACCATTCGCACGGTCTTTGTGCAGCCTGAGTCCGAGATGACGCGGACGACGTGGCGGCAGGTGGCCGAGAGCTATCGCACCCGCTATCCCAAGCTGGCGGCGCTGCTGGAGAGTGCGGAGGCGGATGTGTTGGCGTATCTGGCCTTCCCGCCCGAGCATTGGCGCCAGATCTGGAGCAACAACCCGCTCGAGCGCTTGAATCGGGAGGTGAAGCGCCGCACCGATGTGGTCGGCATCTTTCCAAACGACGCCGCAGTGGTACGCCTGGTGGGGATGGTGTTAGCCGAGCAACACGACGAGTGGCAAGTAGGACGGCGCTACTTCAGCGCCGAATCGCTGGCCAAGCTGGCGCCACCTAGCGTGACAGCGACGGAGGCGCTGACCGTGGTCGCTAGCTAGCGACCAACAGCGCGATAAAAACGACCGAAGGGAATCACCGATTCCCACACGTCCCTGGACACATACGTCGTGCATGATCAGTGAGGCTGTTGGGATAGGTTGTTTTCATGCCGTGCAGTGTAGTTCATCGCTTATCTCCTCAGCCCTCCAAAACACGCTCTAGTACTGCAGCGACACTTAGGGTAGGATCCCACGTGAAATCAGGGTGCGCGCCAAGCGAGCTGCATCCTGTGCTAGGACTGGCCATGTCGGACGGGCCACGGCTGACGGCCCGCCATCTTCGATTAAGTGTCACTGCAGTACTAATAC
>DASVZC010000015.1:0-21516 GCA_036391835.1 Ktedonobacterales bacterium
AGTATCCGCTCCAGTAGCGGAACCCGCGCCAGTCGCGAGCGAGCCTGTGCCCGTCGCTGCGGCTGCCGCAATGGCTGCGCCTGCTGCCGCCGCTGTGGCTGTCGCTGCGCCGGTCGCGGCTGCGGCCAGCCATGCTACCGCTGCGCCGGCGCCAGCTTCGAGTTCCAAGATGGGCGTGGCCACAGTGCTAGAGTTCATCCTTGGCCTGGTTGGTTTCTTCGGTATCGGTTGGCTGGTGAGTGGATTCACCACGACCGGACTGTTCCTACTCATCGCGGGCATTATCTGGGATGTCGTCGCAGGGTTCGTCTCAATCTCGATGAACACCTTTGGCTTCGTCATCCTGGGTGTGGTCAATGTCGTCGTGGCGATCATTTCGACGATCGTGCTGCGCGGACGCCTGCAGCGCGGTCGCTAGGATTCCGTGTCATTCCCGTAAAAGAACGAATGCGCCTGAGCTGCACATGAGCTCAGGCGCATTCGTCGTACAGCTTGCCAACTGACTCGGCGAGTCGCTAGCGGGCGAAAGAACAGAATTAGAGCGCGCTGTTGATGTTCACGAAGATGCTCGAGATTGCCGGCCCGAGCAGCACGAGCGCCGCGATGACGACAATTGCGACCAGCGCAATGATGAGCGCATACTCTACCAGGCCCTGACCGCGATCAGCGCGCTTCACGAGTTCTCGCATGCATTTCCCTCCGAGGCTAAACACTACTAACTGCCTTGCTGCGGATTCCTGCACCATGGTACGCCCCTTCAGCAAGCAAGGTGAACTATTTCCATATGAAAATAACGGAGCAATGTGATATATGGTGCGGGCGATGGGCTAAATGGTACACAACCCTTTACGGATTGTGACTTTTGGGCAGGCGCATTCGCTGAGCAAATGGCGGACCATTGCGGCCTGGAGCGCAACGATTAGCATCATCTGAGAGATGTGGGCTATACTTGCGTGTGCGCTAAACGCTGGTCTAGCTTTTGGCGCGCAGGGCAAGGCTCGCACGTCGTGGGTGTGGAGCACAGACAGCGCGATGGCGAAACTACTCGCCGCGCGTATCAATTCGCCAATGAAGACGCGCCCGTTCGATACCCACGTGTGTGACACACGCCAATATGCAGGAGCAACCTATGCGCGTTGAAGGCGCTTATACATTTCCCGGTGAAATTGAGCAAGTCTTTGAGACACTCACCAATCCCGACGCACTCGCACGCGCCATCCCTGGCTGCGAACGATTTCTCCAATTGGGGCCGAGCACTCCTGAAGGTGACATCAATTATGAGGCGCGGCTGCACCTCGGCCAGCGTCGTCAGCCGTATAACGTGTCGTTGCGGGTGAAGGCTGTGCGCCGTCCGGCGTACCTCACGCTCGAACTGCGTGGTCACGGACCGACCGGCCTGATGACGGGCACTGGCTCACTCGATCTTGTCGAGCAGGACAACCATACCGTCGTCGCCTATCGCTTCAATTTCAGCGGCGCGGAACTTCCTGAGACGACCGATGCGCAGTCACCATCCGCCAGCTTTCTGGCGCGTGCGACGTGCGCGCATCTCGCGGACGAGATTCTCGCGGCCGACGACCAGGCGACGCATCTTAACGAGCGTGGCGAGTTGGTGACGGCGCGCGGACGCATCGTCACGCGGCTGGATCGCGGACGCAACGGACTTCAGCCGCTGCCGTGGACTGAGCGAGCCATCTGGATGACGGCGGGTCTGGCGATGGGGTTGAGCGCTATCGCACTGACCGTTGGCATTGTCCGGCGTCTGGGCGACCAGAGCGGCGACATCGGCGACGCGCTCTAGCGGTCGCGATGTGTCTCGTTCGCCTGCGCATCGCGTGTGGCGACGAAGTGCCTCGAATCGACGAAGATATGTAGATGTGTGCTGGGCGCGGGTCGGCGAGTCGCTGGCCCGCATCGCATAGGAAGTAGAACCCACGACACATGGCGGCTGAGGCGACTAGTGTCATCGAGCGGGTCAAACAAAAGCTCGATATTGTCGAAGAGATCGGCGCAGTTGTCCTGCTCAAGAAGTCGGGCAAGGCGTGGCGTGGTCTGTGTCCGTTCCATGGTGAGCGCACACCCTCGTTCTACGTCTATCCCGACGGACATTGGCGCTGCTTTGGCTGCAATGAACACGGTGATCTCATCACCTTTGTCGAAAAGACGCAGGGCCTCGACTTCATCGATGCGCTGACAGCGCTGGCTGAGAAAGCTGGTGTGCAACTCGATCGTGGCCACATGGATGACTTCGGCGGCGAAACAGCGGAAGGAACGTCGCGCAAGCGTCTGCGCGCGCTCAACGAGGCTGCCTCCATCTGGTTTCACGCTCAGTTGCTTCAGTCTCCTTCCGCCCAGTATTGCCGCGCGTATCTAGAATCGCGCGGGGTCAGCAACGAGTCTATCGCGACCTGGCGACTGGGCTATGCGCCCGATGGTGACCAACTCTCGCAATATCTCCTCTCTCAGGGCTACAGCGCGAAGGAGTTGATCGAAAATGGGTTTTCGCGCGAGCGCGAGCAGTCTGGCGCTGGGGGCCTATACGACTACTTCCGCAATCGGCTGATCTTCCCGATCCGCAATCAGGCCGGGCAGACAGTCGCATTCGGTGGGCGCGAGTTGGGTGGCGGCCATCCGAAGTATCTGAACACGCCGCAGACCGTTCTCTTCGACAAGAGCGCGACGCTGTTTGGACTCGACCTCGCGCGCGAAGCCATCCGACGGTCAGAGCGTGTGGTGGTGGTCGAAGGCTACATGGACGCGATTGTGCCGTACCAGTATGGCTTTCGGAACGTCGTCGCCGTCATTGGGAGCGCGCTGACCGAGAAGCACGTGCACGCCATCAAGAAGCTGACCCGGCGCGTGACGCTCGCCCTCGATCCGGATGCCGCAGGCGAATCCGCGACGGTGCGCGGCATCAATGTGGCGAAGAGAGCGTTTGATCGCGTCGTGGTGCCAGTGCCGGGCGCAGCGCCGGGCGCGCCAACCAATCGCAAGGGCGAGCCGAAGGGACTGGTGCGCTTCGAGGAGCAGGTG
Source organism: Ktedonobacterales bacterium (assembly GCA_036391835.1). Classification (GTDB taxonomy): domain Bacteria; phylum Chloroflexota; class Ktedonobacteria; order Ktedonobacterales; family JADMIN01; genus JAKAIY01. The sequence goes on from DASVZC010000015.1 coordinate 3,034, forward strand.
GATGCTGAGATTACCGTTGCCAGCCTGCCGCCACACGAAGACCCCGATGAATTCGTGCGGCGCGACCCAGACGGTTGGCGGCTCGCCATCGAGCAGGCGCAACCGCTGATTGACTTTCTGATCGAGGCGGAGACGGCGCACCTCGCGCTCGACACTCCGCAAGGCAAAGCCGAGGCACGGAATCGCTTGCTTCCTGTCATCGCCGAGGCGCGCGACCGCACCCTCGCCGACGAGTATGTGGGCAGGCTGGCGCAGAAACTTCGGCTCGACAAGATCGAATTGCGCCGCGACCTCGCGTTGACTCGCCAGCGCCTCGACCGTGAGTCGCGGGTCGCTCGCCAGCGCGAAATGGAGGTCGCTCCGCCGACAGATACGTCAGATGACGAGCTATTCAGCGCTGGCGCGCTAGGAACTAAGTACCGCCAAGCTGACCCCGAGCATCCCATACGGGGGTATAGTTCGTCCAGCGCATCAGGGGGAACAAACTCTAGAGCCCTGCTTGCTGAGCAGGCGTTAGAGTCCTACTGTTTGGGCCTTGCGCTCGAATACCCCGCTACATGGGTTGAGGTGTCCGCCATTCTCGATGGTAGCGACTTCACGACGCCAGAAATGCGGGCGCTTTACGATGCGTTGGCCGGCGCCTCCGGCCGTGGCGATACCCTGACGACTGAAGACTTCATCACGACGCTACATCCACTGCTGCGGACCGCAGCGGAGCATGCGCGTGAAGCCATCGTCGATCGCGAGCAAGACATGGCCCATCTCGTAAAGGATGCGCGTGACGCAGCCTACAACCTCAAGAGTGTCCGCTTGAAAGGTGAGATGGCCGAACTCGATGCGTTGGAGCGCGATGCGGAGCAAAGTGGCGAAGAAGAGTCACTGCGCACCTTACTCGTGCGAAAGCAGCAGTTGCTCGTACAAAAGCGGGCGATTGACACTGCCAAAGCTGGCGGCGCTGCAAAATCAGGGCTACCTGGTAAGCGCCAACCGAAGCGATACGCCCATTAGTAGTGTACGTGGCGTGCGCAGGAGCTTTTTCGTCTTCACACAGGCATCATTTCTACAGGCGAACCAGACACGGGAATCATTCGAACTCACAGGAGCTAGCGGGGCGAGCGCGCGCAGGCTCGACATTCGCGGGAGGATTGCGGCGAAATGGTCAGACGGAAACGGGATGTGGCTGAAGCGCATGTCTCCGGCCCGATGAAGCCTCAGGGCACGGAATGGGTAGAGACAGGCGGATATACCCCCGAAAGTGTTGACCAGGCCGAGGGCAGTGTCCTCAGCACAACAGACGCATGGTCGGAAGACTCATTCCATTGGGCATCGGCTGACGACCTCCACAGCCAGAATTCAACGGAAGCGAGCAGTGAAAGTTCTTTTCTTGGCTTCGGAGCGTTACATACAGTAGGCGCCGTGGAGAATGTCCGCGCGTCGGGGAATAGAGTCAAGCGAGTCAGTGACTTAACGTTCGGCATTGCGACTTCCATGCGAAAAGAATCCTCCTTCACCGACAACCCCATGCAGGATGAGGACTTCGACGCTGAACCGGAAGATGCGGAAGACGAAATGACCGAGCCGGACGACGGGTCAATTGACGACGTGTATCTGCTGCAGGAAGGGCCTATGGCAGTTGATCCGTTGGACCCGACCAAAGATGCCTGGGGCATTCCAGGGCCGGAAGACGTACTCGACGCGTCCGATAAGCGTAAGTGGGACGAACTGCGTGAGGTCATGCCCACGCTGTCCGCCGAAATCGATAGTGGTCTCGATGATCCCGTGCGCATGTATCTGCGCGAGATTGGCCGCGTTCCCTTGCTCTCTGCTGAGCAAGAGGTTTCGCTCGCCAAGCGCATGGAGTGTGGTAAGGCGGAACGCGCCAAGCCTCGTAACCAGCAGAGCCTGCGCGCGCTCTTCGATGCCGAAGACGCTCAACGCCAGCTGACTGAGGCGAACCTACGCCTCGTGGTGAGCGTCGCCAAGAAATACATCGGGCGGGGCATGAACCTGCTCGACCTCATCCAGGAAGGCAACATCGGCCTGATTCGCGCCGTTGAGAAGTTCGACTACACCAAGGGGTATAAGTTCTCGACGTACGCGACCTGGTGGATTCGTCAGGCCATCACCCGCGCCATCGCTGACCAAGCGCGCACCATCCGCATTCCCGTGCACATGGTCGAGACGATCAATCGGCTGATTCGCACCAGTCGTCGGCTGCTTCAGGAGATGGGCCACGAGCCTTCGGCTGAAGAAATCGCCGCTGAGATGCAGATCACTCCTGAAAAGGTGCGTGAGATCATCAAAGTGAGTCAGGAGCCGGTCAGCCTCGAGACACCCATCGGCGAGGAGGACGACAGCCACCTCGGCGATTTCCTCGAAGACCATGCCGCGTTGGCTCCAGCCGAAGCCGCTAGCCACCAATTGCTCAAAGAGCAGGTGAAGGATGCCCTTGGCAGCCTGACCCAGCGCGAGCAAGAGGTTCTCCGCCTGCGTTTCGGCCTCGACGATGGTCGCAGCCGCACGCTGGAAGAGGTCGGCAAAGAGTTCCGCGTGACCCGCGAGCGCATCCGTCAGATCGAGGCGAAGGCGCTGCGCAAACTGCGTCATCCGAGCCGCAGCCGCCGTCTGAAAGACTATCTCGACTAGCGACCAGGGGCCCGCGCCTTTCTCCTGGCGATTCGTCCTCATTCGTCACATCTCGCGCGCGGGCGTCCGGCGGCCCACTGACACACTCGTGTTGGTGGGCCGTTTTGTTTATGCGCTACTTCTCAGCCATGCGCGCAAGAAACGCTTCGACCTCCGCACGAGTGGGAATTGATGGCTGCGCGCCCGGACGCGTGACGGCGATGGCAGACGCCGCGCTCGCGAATCGCAACGCCTCGCGCACATCCATCTGGCTAGCCGCCACGGCGTACATGCCGATGAAGGTGTCGCCCGCGCCTGTGGTATCCACCACTTCGACAGGGAAGGCGGGCGTTTCAATGCGCTGCCCGTCGCGATCCGCATAGTAGGAGCCGCGCGCACCCACCGTGAGGATAACGGCTCGCGCGCCACGTTTGATGAGCGCTTGCGCCGCGGCAGCGACCTCGTCGGAGCTTTCGACGCGGCTCCCAAGCAGCGTGGCCGCCTCGGTCTCGTTGACCGTCAGCGTGTCGATGAGCGAATAGACCTCGGCTGGTAATGGCGCGGCAGGCGCAGGATTGACGATGACTCGCACGCCTTCTTCATGCGCGAGCGTTATGGCGGCGAGTGTCGCCTCCCACGGAATCTCGTTTTGCGTCAGCACAGCGTCGGCCTGCGCGATGAGGTCATGCACGGCTTTGATCTCATCGGGTGTCACCTGCCCGTTTGCTCCCGCCGACAGGATGATGGTGTTCTCGCCCTTGGCGTCGATGGCGATGAACGCCTGTCCAGAGGTTGTCTGCTTGTGGGCCAACGCCTTGATGCCAACCGCATGCTCGGAGAGACCAGTGGCGAGCGGCTCGGCGAATGCGTCGTTTCCTACAGCGCCGACGAACTCGACTGCTCCACCCGCCGCCGCCGCCGCGACCGCCTGATTCGCACCCTTGCCGCCACCATTGAATGCCGTTTTACTCGCCTTGACCGTCTCTCCCGGTTGTGGAAACGCCACGACATTGTTCACGACATCCATGTTGACGCTGCCGACGACAACGATCTTTGGTTGAGGCTGCATCGCCCTGCTCCTCCCTTGCCACATTCGCATTGGCTTGCACTCGCTTTGACTCGCGCTCGGGCCGTCCTCCAGCCTAGCACCTGTTGACGCCCGTCGCTTGCGCAAATGCCGCGCCATGGGCTACACCGTATCTGTGTGACGACGCGCCAGGGCATGGGACGAAGGGAGAAGCGCATGGACGGCAGCTATCAGATCGGCATCCTGACGATTAGCACGCAAGGCGCGGCGGGGAACCGTGAAGATACCTCGGGCGAAGCGATTCGTGCGCTGGTGGAGGCTCCGCCACTTAGCGCGCAGATCTCCGAGCGCGCCATTGTTCCAGACGATGCTGAGGCGATCCAGCGGACGTTGCGCACATGGGCTGACGAGCGGCGGCTGCAACTCATCCTGACAACCGGCGGCACGGGTCTAAGCCCAACCGATGTTACGCCAGAGGCGACGCGCGCGGTACTCGATCGCGATGCGCCAGGAATCGCAGAGGCGATGCGCGCGGAGAGCCTGCGTCACACGCCGTTCGGCATGCTGTCTCGGGGTGTTGCGGGAACACGTGGCTCGACGCTCATCGTGAATCTGCCGGGCAGCCCCAAAGGAGTGCGGGAGTGCCTGGGCGCCATTCTGTCCGCGCTGCCACACGCGCTCGACATTCTGACCACACGCGTCCGCGATCATGGACCGTCTGCACAGGGCTAAGGGAAAGCGGTACTTCGATGCTGCCAGATGGATATTCCATGCGACATGCGCATCTCGACGATGCCCAGGCCGTCGCAGATCTCATCAACGCGTGCGAGATGCTCGACCTGGGTACCCCGAACACCAGCGCGCACGCGCTACGGCGTATTTGGCGTTCGCCCGACCACCAGCCGGAAAACAGCCTGCTCGTGGTTGCGCCAGATGGTAGCCTCGCCGCCGCGCTGGAGCGCTATCCCGAGGGCGCCCATCTCGTGGAGTTCAACGGGTATACGCTGCCGGGCGCACGCGGGCTTGGCATCGGCTCGGCGCTGCTCGATCGCATCGAGACGGATGCGCGCGAGCGTGCGCAGTGGGAAGCGAGCGACGCGGTGCGGCTGACAACGGGCGTTTGGAGCGTCAATAGCAGTGCGCGTGCGCTTCTGGAGCGTCACGGCTATACGCTGGCGCGACGCTGGGAGCGCATGCTGATCGAGATGACGGAGGCGCCACCTCCGCCGATGCTGCCAGATGGCGTCACTATACGTGCGTTCACGCCGGGGCAAGATGACCGCGCCTTTGCTGAGGCGATGGAGGAGGCGCAGGCGGATGAATGGGGCCATATTCCGTTGACCTGGGAGCAGTGGCGTTACTATCACGTCGAGAGTGTGCCGAATCTCGATCCCTCACTCTATTTCATAGCCGAGGAGGGTGGCCAGATCATCGGAGGCGCGCTGTGCAGTTGGGAGCGACCCGGAGAGCCAGCGGTGGGGCATGTGCGCTATCTTGCCGTGCGCCGACCCTGGCGGACACGTGGTGTCGGGATGGCGCTTGTGCGGTCCATTTTCACAGCGTTCTACGCGCGCGGCAAGCGGAAAGTAGGCCTGGGCGTGGATGCCGACAGCCCCACGCATGCCAACGCGCTCTATCATCGCGCAGGCATGCGCGCTATCAGCACGACGTGTCTCTACGACAAGACGCTCACCATTGATGCGTAAATGCGCCGTCGCCGAGGCGTCCTATCGCCGACAATCGGAATGTTTCGAGGATTTCACAGGAGAGCAGCGCATCTATGGCAAATGAGACGAACCAGAACGATCCCCGAGCCGCGCTTATTGCGCTCGTGAAGCAAGGACAGGCGCATGAGGAAGCGTATCGCGCGAGCCTGAGCCCAGAGGAGCGCGCTCAGGTCGGTGCGGCTGACCACTGGGCGCCTAAGGAGATCATCGCGCACTTCGCCTACTGGAAGGCGCGTCAGACTGAGCGATTGGCGGCGGCAGGCAACTCTACCTTGACCGATGCGCCACCGTGGGAGCAAGTCAACGACGAGACCTGGCCTGAGCACTCCCGGCTCACCTGGGACGAAGCGGTGGCGCGCTCAGACAAGGCTACCAGCGATCTCATCGCCGCAGTAGAACGGCTGCCCGCTGAGCAGTTCGCCGACCTACAGACGCCAGAGTCCGCGGGTGACGGACTCATCGCGACCACAATGGGCAATTCGTACGCGCATGTGGTTCAGCATCTGTCAGACCACTATCTCGCGCAGGGTGAGCCAGAGCGGGCAACTCAGGTTCAGCAGGAGTTCCTGCAGGCGATCGTGGCCAGCGGGCTTGGCGAGGCTGCGGAGATGTTCACACGCTATAATCTCGCGTGTTACTACGCGCTTCACGGCCAGCAGTCCAATGCTGTGGCGGAGTTGCGGCTTGCGCTCCCGAAGCGCCCTGACCTCGTGGCGTTTGCGCGGGAAGACCACGACCTCGACAGTCTGCGCGACGATCCAGCCTTCAAGTCATTGCTGGCGACGGAAAGCTAATCATGGACGTGAATTTCAGCTTCTTGCCGATAACAGATGCCGATGCGCGGGCCATTTTCGCATGGCGCTATGATGGCCCATACGCGGCGTATAACACCGCTGATTCGGTGGAAGCCGATGCGTTGTCCGAGTTGCTTGACCCGCGCAGCCCCTACTTCGCCGTACATGACGCTGGGCATGAATCAGAGCCGCCGCTGGCTTTTTTCGCGCTGGGCAGTTCGTGTGAGGTGGGCCGCGAGATCGGAGCGCCCTATACGCTTCGCCCAGACGGCTCTGCGACGGTAGGGCTGGGGTTGCGCCCTGACTTGACGGGACGTGGACTGGGGCTGTCGCTCATGCAAGCGGGACTGGACTACGCGCACGAGCGCTATGACCCGACGGGATTCCGCCTGTATGTGTATGCGTGGAATGCCCGCGCGATTCGCGTCTATGAGCGGGCGGGCTTTGTTGCGGTGGGCGAGACGCGAGTTCCAGCGAATGATGGCGAGCGAGTCTTCATCGAGATGACTCGCTCGCGCTAAGCTTTGCCCTGTTATTGGCGCGTGTAGGGCAGTACCTGCTGGAGCATGAACGCGAGGAAGGACGCGGCGGCGGCGACCGTGGCGAGGTGGAACACCTCGTGGTAGCCAAAGACACGCGGCCATGGGTCAGGCTTGTGGAAGGCGTACGCGATGGCGCCGAGGGTATAGAGCACGCCGCCCAGGCCCATCAGTAGCAACGAATTCACCCCGATGGCCCCTGCTATCTGCGGCAGAAAGCCAATTGCTAGCCAGCCCATTGCCACATAGAGGCCGGCCAGCACCGGGCGCGGGATACGTAGCGCGGGAGCCGCTGCCACCATGCCGAGCGCAGCCAGAGTCCAGACAGTGGCCAACAGGGTCACGCGCACCCAGCCAGTCAGCAGATTGAATCCAACAGGTGTATACGTGCCAGCGATCAGCACGAATATGTTGGCATGGTCTATCCGACGCATCGTGGCGCGCACCTTCGGCGTCCAATTGCCCAGGTGGTAGAGTGCGCTCCAGCCAAACAGCAAGATCGAGCTAGCTCCATAGATAATAAAGGAGATTTGCTTTGGTCGATCATGTGAGCTCAGGATGGCGAGGACGATGGTGCAGATGACGGCTGCAATTGCGGCTGCGGCATGCAAGTAACCTCGCATCAGCGGCTTCTGTTTTGGAGTTTCTGACGCCGGGGGAATAGCCGCTCCCGTCGACGTGCGCGTGGTCTCCATGAACTCTATCTTTCTCTGTGGCGCAAATAACATGAGATGTGTCTCACGTTTATCATACCATGCGTCGAACACTCGCGGTGAGCAGGTGGCGCTTTCGCATGGTTTCGTTCACTGAACTTGAGAGCCGATTGGTTGGGCGATTGTTTCAGCGCCGCCAAAGAGCATGCTGGACGCTAGACGCCACGACGTGCGCCGAACATGAGCGTATGGAGTTGTGGAAGCACGACCGTATCGGTCATTGCCGGGTCGTGCATGGCGCGTTGGGCCAGCCAGTCGAGCTTGTGGAGCAGGGCCGCCGTATCATCCTGGCCGACGGTGTTCCCTGGTTGCAGATAGAAGGGACGGTCAGGGTAGCGCTGATGGATGTCGCGGGCATACGCGAAGTCAGCGTCATCGAAGACAACGACCTTCAAGTTGCATTGCGCAATCGCCGTGAAGCGTGCTAGTCGCGCGTAGTCCGTAGTCATGCCGCTACTCGGCGGCTTGGGTGAAACGGTTACGACGTCGCACTGCGTGATCCATGGACGAAAGATGGTCCCCTGCGTCTCGATCGCCACTTTGCGCCCAGTCGCATGCAGCCGCTCGACGAGCGCTGCAAGATCGTGGATGGCAGGATTGCCACCGGAGAGTGTCACCCAGGGGGTGTGCGCGCCAAGGTCGTCGAGCCTCGCGACAATCTGCTCGACATCGAGCCACTGCGCCTCCGCCTGTACCTGTTCGGGTTCGACAGCGTAGAGGGTATCACACCACGCGCACCTGAAATCGCAGTAGCCGAAACGGACGAAGTGCGTTTGCACGCCGATCATGCGGCCTTCTCCCTGCAAGACGGGACCGAAGACCTCCAGCACTGGATAGGTGCGCGTGGCGCCAAATCGAGCGCCGCGCGCCTCAGTGAGCCGGGTATCGCGCATGCGCGGTGGGGTCGCCATGGCTGGCTAGGCTCCCTCGCTGGCGCGCAGATCGTCCACGGTGACCTCTGCCCAAGATGTCGGCGTTTCGCTGACTCGAATGGCGACTACCTGTGGCAATACCTCGCGCATTTCGCTAAGCATCCATGTCGCGAGCAATTCCGCCGTGGTGCGCGCGACGGGCACAGTTTCATTGAGAAACTGGTGGTCGCAGCGCGCCTCGATGCGCTCCTTGAAGATGGTCTTGATGCGGGTGAAGTCGATGACCATACCTTCTTCGGCGCGGCCATCGAGTGGCTGAGTCTGCCCGCGCGCGATCACCGTCACATGATAGGTGTGGCCGTGCAGCCGCTTGCAGGGGCCGTCAGAATTCGGCAGACTGTGGGCGGCATCGAACGAAAACTCTTTGGCGATAGTGACGATGGGCATGCGGCTCCTCCCGGCGCGGCAGTGGTCGCTGGACGTTCCCTGCAAGTGTATCACGCGCGGGCGGCGTCGCGTATCGCGAGGACTAGTCGTCTGGCAGTTGGCCGCGCAGCCGTTTGCGCTCGCTGGAACGTCGCTTCTCGTCGAGGCGACGTTCGCGGCTGGCCGTGGTTGGCCTGGTCGGCACACGCGGCGTCTCGACGCGCTGCGCCTCTTCGAGCTTTGCGGCCAGTCGCTCGAATGCCGCTTCACGATTTTGCGCCTGTGAGCGGCGCTCGGTAGCGGTGACGACGATGCCACTAGGCCGATGCGTCAGCCGCACGCTCGTCTCGACCTTATTGCGATTTTGACCACCCGGGCCGCTGTCTCGGAGGAACTCCATGTCGCTATCGCGCTCCAGCGATTCGCGGTCAGTGGGCCAGCGTTCTACGCTCTCATTCATGGCGCCCCCTCGTGCTGCCGGGATGCGGCGGTGGTGGCGCGACTAGCCAGTGGAAGGCGCGCCGCTTCGATGGCTTGGCGGGCGTGTTAGGTAGCGCGCTCGGCTCCTGCCAGCCGTCGAGGGTGTCGAGCAGCGCGTTGACGCTCTGCGCTACTCCTTCGACCATCAAATAGCCGGACGGCTTCACCGCGTCGCCGACCAGATAGAGCCCAGCGAGTTTGGTGCGTGGTGTGACATCTGACCCCTGCGCCTTGCGATTGACTGGCCACTCGCCGCGGTACTGGCTCATCGTCAGGAGACGCACCTTCTCGCCGAAGTCGTCGCCGAAGAGATAGCGCAGGTCAGCGCGAGCCGATTCACGTTCGGCGTTGACGTCGTTGCTGCGCATCAGTTGGTGTGTGATGAGCAGGTGTTTGCCCGGAGGCGCCAATCGCCGGTCGCTATTGCTTGGCTGCACGATGCCCGCGATGCGTTGTGTGTCGAGGCAATACATGATACCCCGGTGCGGAATGATCGATTCGTCGGCGAGCAGGTGTGTCTTGAGTCCACTCGCTTCGCGTCGTGGCGGCGTAGGCTGTTCGGCGTCAGAGTCAGCGTTGTTGAGCAGGCGCTGTGTCGCATCTGGGCCGATGTTGCTGATGACGATGGGCGCGCGGAGTAGGGTAATCTCGCCGCTGCGTTTGTCGCGTACATAGGCGCCTGTCGCCGTGCCTTGCTCGTGGGCGATGCCAAGTGTCTCATGCTCAAGGAAGATATGGCCGCCCGCGCTGAACACACGCTGCTCCAGTTCGCCTGTGAGCGCCGCGCATCCACCCTCGACGATGCCAGGGGCGCCATAGCGGAACATGTTCTTGGTGGTCTCGACGATTTCAGGATAGAGCACATCGTCGAGGTCCACACTCAGGGCGAAGTGACAGACGCGCTCAAAGTACGCATAGAGTTCGGGCGACGTCGTCTTTGAGAGGCGCTGGTCGAGCCACTCGCGGTAGGTCTGCTGCTGTTCATTTGGGCGCGGCGCGCGGAGCAGCATCTCATAGCCAAGCTGAAAGAACTGCGCGAACTGGCGTGGGCCGAGCACCTTGGCGAGATGAAGCACCGAGCGAGTGACCACCTGCTTGCCCCGCACGTGGAACGACGCAAAGACCTCAGAGTCGTGGATGGCATGCGGCACCGCTAGAGCGCGCAGCATCGCGGCAAGCTCGCCATTCGTGCCGAAGGGGAGCATGTGCACGGCGCCCGTGCTTACCTGCGCGCCCTGGAATGTCTTGGCGGTGAAGCGCCCACCAGGATGGGAGAGCCGTTCGACGACGACGACGCGCTGCCCACGTCTGAGAAATTGCGCTGCGGAGAGCAATCCGCCAAGACCTGCTCCGATCACCACGACATCATATTCGCTGCTGCGCGTGGGGGTGATGCTCTGCTGCGCCAGAGGCTGAGTCGCCAGATCCGCCGTCGTCATGCGTTCTCCGTATTCAGGTGTGATAGGTCGCTGTGGGTCGCTGTGGGTCTGACTAGCCGCGATTCTTCGCGATACTGTGAATGTCGGTGAGCGCCTCCAGCACATGCTGGCGTTCACTGTTCCCGGGCTGATCAGTTGGCGCTTCAGGAGCCGCCGCCGACCGGAGCGCCTGCGCAATCTCTCCCGCGCGCGCCGACATCTTACGCAGTCGACTGATATCGTTGGGATCACTTGCGACATCTTCGGCCAGCGTAGCAAGCTCATCAGTCGCAGTTGTAGCCGCTACAGGCGCCTCGTTCGCTGCGTTCAAGGCGGCGATCAGACTGGCGGCGCGGTCGCGAATGTCGAACAATGCGGCGCTGCGGCGCTCGGCCAGCATAGATTGAATGTTGACCTGTTTGTTTAGCGCCTCGTTCGCCTTCAGGAACGCAGCCCGAAGCTCGGCAAACGCTTCTTCGTCCTGTTGTGTCGGCGCGACCATCTTCGAAGCCGATTCGGCCAGGTCGGACGATAACTTCACGATGGATGCGTATTTCTCTGTGGAAGGTGACGGCGCAGGCGCCGCGGTCAATCGTTGTCTGCTCTCACTTACCTCATCCTCAGGCGGCTGAGCACTCGCCTCTGGCGCGTCGCTGGATTTCTGCACGTCGGATTCAGTCGTCTCAGACGGAGCGATTGTCTGTGGCTGTCCTTGCAGAAAGAGCAATTCGTGCTGGCCGATTTGCACACGGTCGCCGTGGATGAGGGCTGTTGGCGCGCGAACTTCATGGTCGTTCACAAAGGTGCCATTGCTGCTGCCGAGGTCAGCGACGTAGTAATGGTCAGCTTCACAGCGCAGGATCGCGTGGCGGCGAGATGTCATGGTGTCGCCGTCGAAGATGATATCGCATTGTGCGCCACGGCCAATGGTAATCGTGCGGCCATCCAGCGCATATTCACCGACGGTGCGGGCGTGCGATTCATCTGAGCCGTCAAAGTCCGCGGGAAAGACGCGAATGATGATGCGTGCGTTCTGCAGGTCGCCGGGCGTCGCGCTCTGTGGTTGGGTAATAGGAGCGCTCGCTGATGTTTCTTGCGAGAGGTACAATGGCGCATGCTGAGCCTGCGACGAATCATGTCCTGGTTCGACGAGTAGACGTCCACAGTGGGTACAGAAGCGTTTTCCAGCTTCGTTCTCACTGCGACATGTTGGGCAAATCAAGGCCATGTGTGCCATTTGACTTTTCCCCTTCCTCACCAGCCAGCCAGGGCCTTCCTCATGCGATTCACACACGCCAACTATTTCAGGAGTATACCACTGCGCGCGCATCCGCCCCCTGCGCTGGTCCCATTCTCCGGACAGCCGCTGATTGCGCCGACCACGCGGAAGGGCGTATACTTGGGCTGGCGGTGACAAGCGTCACCCAGCCACTACGGGGCTGTAGCTCAGTGGATAGAGCAGCGGTTTCCTAAACCGCGTGTCGGAGGTTCGAGTCCTCTCAGTCCCACCACGTTTGACGTCAGACTGTTTCAATTAACCCGCGTAGATCAATTCGGGCTGATGTAACGCCACAGCGAACCGTCACTATTTTCAAGCTGCCTTCGTCAAATGTGGCCTGCGGTGCGAAGCGCCGTCAACTCTGCGCCCAGCTTTTGCTCGAGTTCATGGATGCTGTTGTACATGATGCGCTTGTGTCCGCGTACATCAAACGCGACTTCTTCGGCGCCTCTGGCGACCAAGACTACCGGCCTCCCCTTCGCCCACGCGTAGCCGACCTCCAGGTAGACGTTGGGGTTGGCTCCGGTGAGATCAGCCACGACAACGGATGCTGATGCGATGCGCTCCCGCATCCATTGCACGATGTCTCCCAGGAAGGTATCGTGATCCAAACGCTCGCAAATCAGCCCTGCCTCTCTGATAGGGTTCTGGATGCCAAAGTAGAAGACATCCATCATTTCGAGGCTAAAGGGCATTGCCACGAATGCATGCTGGCGTTCCTGGGTTTGCGTCGAGTCTGCCGATGGAACCGAAGGACCTTCTGCATCCGGGACATGCAGTTGCAGTATCCCTTGACCTCGTTGATCCGCTCGTACGCGCATGCCCGTTGCTACCACATGTTTGGTCAGCGCCTCCGATAGACGGGAGACGCGTTTGCTGTCGCGCTCTACAATGGTGATTCGCCGCAAACCTTTGAGACTCGTCAAGACTTCCTTGCTGAGAAGCGCATCCAAGCACCCATCAAACTCGGAGAGGCAGGATTCAACCTCGTCAAGACCATATCCAGTCCCATGGAGGGTCATGGCTATCTCGACGGCATTTGGCGCCGCTCGCCCGATGGCCGTGAGTGCGCGGCGTGCGAATCTACGAATCTGGGTGTACCCGAAATCCCGCAGTCTAGGCGTTCCGAGAAAGAGAACATGCCGCGCACGAATGGCTTGAGCGGCATCCAGGTAGGCGGTGTCTCCAGGAGCAGGGCGCATGCGGTCCTCAGTGTGTCCCCGCTGGCAAAGCAATTCTGATACGCGCCGATCTACGCCATAAAAGCCCTGCGCAAATTTGAGTATCAGCACATCGGCGTCATACATCGTCGCGTCGCCCTGAACTACCGCATAGTCAATCTGGCGCACTGACAATCTCTCCCTTCGCATCAACACGCGAGGCCGCGACGCTTGTGCGTTCTCTTCCTCCTTGCTATTATAGTTCCTCGCACGGGCCATCGGGGAGTGCGCCGGCATTGCGCACAGTAGGGGAAGCGATGGCGGCACACAGTACGAACTCACGATATGCCGCTCGCCAGCTCCCACTCGTGGCGCAGTACTGGCGTGCGGCACAGAGCAAGCCACGCATGGCGGTGGGTGTAAACAGACTCCCAGCGCAACGCGTGGCTTGTATGTATGCTACTTACGGACTAGAGGCTAGCAGTGTCGTGGCTATGCCCAGGCAGTCCTTAGTGCATCATGTCCACTGCCCTAAAGGCCTGGAGATGCTGTGCTCTCCGGACCAGACAAACTAGCTCCCGGTACCTCGATTTCCTCGAACTGGCTCCATCCTTCGACAGTCCACTCCTGCCTGCGCGTGCTGATGTCGACGGCGTTCGCCTGGCGGAAGATCGCGGTGACCTCTGCCATTTTTTCCGTTGGCGCCTGCACCGTGATGAGGATGTTGCCACGTTTGACGCCCTCTGCGTAAACGTGCGCCTCATGCTCTGGCAGACCGAGCCCCACCAATCCACCGACGATGCCGCCGCCGAGGGCGCCGATTCCAGCGCCAAGCAGGGTTGCGCCAAGGGCAGTCAGGAGTTCGGTGGCAGCGACGACCTCACCGATCCCAGGGATGGCGAGCGTCACGACGTTGAGGCCGACCAGCAAGCCGCCGACTCCACCAAGTGCGCCACCAGCGATTGCGCCAATCTCAGTAGTCGTCGTGAGACTGGTCTTCTCCTTTACCACCCCTCGGCGTGCGATGACGCCCATCTGGGCCTTACCGAATCCAGCCTTGCTGAGGGCCTCCATTGCCTGATCGACGTCACGGGTGTTTTCAAACATCCCAACTACAACAGGCATACGCTTGCTCCTTCTCCTCATTGCACAGCCAACAGTTGTAGGCTTGGCGTGGGGCGCCGATGAAGTGACTACTTCACACCTGCTATCCACGCTGAGAGAACGTTATGACAACTTTCTCACGGGGCGAGCACAAACCCGCGGTTCGTGTCACACGTGCGACACGAACCGCGGGTGGATGTGGATAGTTATGGGCAGATGAAGGAATAGTGAGAGTCAGTGAGTCGGCAGGGCGCATTGGCTGTTAGCGTTGAGGGTATCTGGGCGGCTATGGACCTCCTGGGCGCGTATAGATATACACCCAGCCAGGGGCGCTGGCATCTTCGAGGTAGAGGACAAACGGGGTAGCGTTGATGGTGCGCACGCCTTGCATCGAAAGATCGTTGACTGGTTCGTAGATGGGATGCGGCGAACCGAAGAGCGTTAGTACAGAGCCAACCTGGTGCATTTGCGAACCGTTATTGGCTGCGGCCTCAATCAGTGAGATGCGGTCGGCCTTCGTGTTCGCGCACCACGAGCCGCCCGCACATAAGCCGTTGTTCGAATAGCGTTGGCCGTCGTAATTGAAATGGCCAGGCAGACCATGTGGTCCGGGAAGCGCGTAGCCGAAGTGATCCGCCGATGCAGGTTGGAGCGCCACGACGACGCTAATTGCCAGCACGGTGAGCACGAGCGCAGCGCTGATCAACGATCGCCTGCGCGCGAATGGTGTTCGTGTCCTCGCGGAAGACATAGGTCGTTCTCCCTCTCCTGGACGTGCGCCTGCTTCTGTTCGCGAGTATACCATGACCGCCGCCTGCGCTCGTGAGCTTAGTCACTGGACGCAGGCGAGGATGGGCCGATGGATGCAGGCGCTAGCTAGCGGGAAGGAATCGACAACTTCTCGTGCAGGAAGCCTCTAACGAGCTCCGTGAAGACTTCTGGGCGCTCAAGATTTGAGAGGTGGCCAGCGTCCTCGATGATCGATAGACTCGCATGTGGGATGCGCTCGAACATGGCGCGGGCGTCAGATACAGGTGTGAGAGCATCCTGGTCACCCACCAGGATGAGCGTCGGTTGGGTAATCTGTGGCAGCATCGGCAGGCTGTCTGGTCGCAGCGCCATGCCGCGCGCAATACTGGCAAGCCCCCGAGGCTGGTTGCCCTCCGCCAGCGCGCGGGCGTTCGCGACGATGTCAGGGTGGTGGTTTGTGATTCGGTTGGAGATGAGTTTGGGCGCATCGCGGTCAAACAGGGCGACCGCGCCTTTTTCCGTGACGAATATCGCTGTGGCTTCGCGTCCTATGCGTCCCTCGGGGGTGTCTGGCGTGGCGCGCGTATCGGCGAGGATGACGCCGACGAAGCGCTGAGATGCGAGTCGCAGCGCCGCAAAGGTCGCGTACCCACCAAGTGAGAGTCCGCCGATTACGACGCGTCGCGCATCCAGGTGGTCGAGAAGAGCCAACACGTCCTGCGCCATATGATCCATAGTGATGGGCTCACTGTCGATGCTGGATTCGCCACTGCCGCGCAGGTCAGGCGCTACCACGCGCACACGTAATGCGGCGGCGAGCGCTTCACCTTGCGCCTGCCACTGGCCGCGAGTAAGCGGATAGGCGTGGAGCAATGCGAGGGTTGTGTCGCCTTCGCCGTAGACATCATAGCCAATCGTCGAGCCTTGAGTGTCGAGACGCATCGGTGAGCCTCCTCCGCTGGCATTGGCCGCGTTTACGCCGTGCGAATGACTTCGGCGTCGAACAGCGGCAATTGTACATAGCCTAAGGCTGTTGGACGTTCCGTCCAGTCTGGCGCATCGGTCGGCGCCAACTGTTGTACTCCGACGCCGAGCAGGCGAATGTCGGCGCCCTTGTCGAGCAGCGGGCCAATCTCGCGTGCGAGCAGCTCGAGCGCCGCCGACGTGATAGGCTCGGCATCGTTGGTGGGCCGGGCCATAGGCTGCTGGCGAGTGGTGATGTGGAAATCAGACCACTTCACCTTGATCGTGACGGATCGTGCGACCATGCGATTGCGACGCACGCGCTCGGCCACATCACGAGCGAGCCGGCGTATCTGCTCTCCTGCGCGTTCGAGATCGGCAATGTCCCGCTCGAAGGTGTCTTCGCTGGAGATGCTCTTGGGCGGCCCGTGATCTGCGACGACTGGCCGATCATCTTGCCCCTGGGCGACCTGCCAGAGCCACGCGCCATGCTTGCCCAGTGCGGCGGAGAGTTCGTCGCGAGCACACGCCGCCAGGTCGCCCACGGTGGCGATACCCAGCGCGGCGAGCCGTTCGCGGGTGTGTGGGCCAACGCCGCTCAGCCGACCGACCGGCAGTGGATGGAGGAACGCCAACTCCGCATCTGGCTTGACGACCAGCAGGCCATCTGGCTTGGCGTAGTCGCTCGCGAGCTTGGCGATGGTCTTGTTGCGACCCACGCCAACGGAAATGACCAGCCCCGTTTCGTTGCGTACACGCGCCTTCACCTCGGAGGCGATACGTTGGGCGGGCACACAGCCGACAATCCCTGGCGGCAACTCGCCATACGCTTCGTCAATGGACACCTGTTCGCGGATATCGAAGTAGTCGTCGAGGATCGCCATGACGGCGCGTGAGAGTTCCTTGTAGCGGTCGAAGCGTGGCCGCAGGAAGATGGCCGATGGGCAGCGGCGACGCGCCTCCGCGCCCGACATCGCGCTATGAACGCCGAATCGGCGCGCGACGTAGTTCGCGGTGCTGACCACGCCGCGCCGATCTGGATCTCCGCCGACGATGACGGGCTTGCCGCGCAATGTGGGATTATCGAGTTCTTCGACGGCGGCGTAGAAGCAGTCGAGATCGCAGTGCATCACGCGGCGGAACCCCTGCTCAGGCGTTACGCTCATCGCCCACACCTCCGCGTTGCGTCGAACCGTTCGCCTGACCGAAGGGATGCGCTATTCCGCGCGCTTAATGGCGAGCACCGCGTTATGGCCACCGAAGCCCATCGAGTTCGACATCGCATACTCCAGGTCCACTTTGCGTGGCTTGTTTGGCACGTAGTCGAGGTCGCATTCTGGGTCGGGGAATTCGTAGTTGATGGTCGGCGGCAGTTCACCGTGGTAGAGCGCCAGCGTCGTGAAGATCGCCTCGATGGCTCCGGCGGCGCCGACGAGATGTCCTGTCATGGACTTGGTGGAGCTCATGGCGAGTTTGTAGGCGTGGTCGCCAAAGACGGACTTCACGGCGGCTGTCTCGCCACGGTCGTTGAAGTAGGTCGACGTGCCGTGCGCGTTGATGTAGCCGATTTTGTCGGGAGTAAGCCCGGCCTTCTTCAACGTCTTACGCATGGCGCTGGCGAGACCTGTGCCGCCAGGCGCGGGCTCCGTGATGTGGTAGGCGTCAGAGGTTGAGGCGTAGCCGACCAATTCCCCGTAGATGGTAGCGCCGCGCGCCTTAGCATGCTCCATATCTTCGAGGATGACTGCGCCGGCTCCTTCACCAAGTACGAATCCATCCCGCTCTTTGTCGAATGGGCGACTGGCGTGAGTGGGGTCGTCATTACGACGCGAGAGCGCATGCATGCTCGCGAATGCGGCGACGACGATCGAGACGATGCTCGATTCTGTGCCGCCCGCGATCATCGCGATGGCGTCGCCGCGCTTGATGGTTTCGTAGGCTTCACCGATGGCGTTCGCGCCAGTCGCGCAGGCGGAGACCGTGGCGAAGTTGGGGCCGCGTGCGCCAAGCATCATGGAGAGCGTGCCGGCGGCCATGTCGGCTGGCATCATGGTGATGAAGAATGGGCTGACGCGGTCGGGGTGTTCGCCAAGCAGAATCTTGAACTGATCTTGCATCAGTTGGAGTCCGCCGCTGCCTGAGCCCATCAGCACACCGACATCGTCTGGCATGGACGCGATGTCGAGTCCAGACTGATCTACTGCTTCGCGCGCAGCGGCGTAAGCGTATTGGGTGAAGGTATCGGCGCGGCGCGCAGCCTTCTTGTCGAAGTACTTGAGCGGGTCGAAGTTCTTGACCTCCGCCGCGAATCGCACGTCGTGCGCGCTGGGGTCGAACTTGGTGATTGGCCCCATGCCAGACTCGCCGGCAAGCAACGCTTTCCAGGTCGACGCGACGTCATTGCCGATGGGTGTCACAGCTCCCATGCCCGTGATGACAACCCGTACCGTCATGCTCGTTCTGCCCTTTCTCCATGGCGCGTTGCTCGTCGCAGTCCACCGCCTGCGGGTATGCGCGGCCTCCCAACATGCAGTGTAGTGTACCCCAAACCGCTAGTCCGGACTAGTCCCGGCATCCGAGGCTGCTCACCGCTGCATGGTTGCATC
>DASVZC010000016.1:0-64018 GCA_036391835.1 Ktedonobacterales bacterium
TGTGCCGCGCGGGGACTGAATCCTCAATATCATCTAGCACAGTCAAAGCTGGGTCAACACAACTCTCGGGCGGGAATTCAGCCTTGCATACGGAGCATTTCAAGTACAGGGTAGCCC
The DNA here is from genome assembly GCA_036391835.1 of Ktedonobacterales bacterium. Taxonomy (GTDB): domain Bacteria; phylum Chloroflexota; class Ktedonobacteria; order Ktedonobacterales; family JADMIN01; genus JAKAIY01. Next base: position 118 of record DASVZC010000016.1, read on the forward strand.
CAACTCCCCGCCTAGCGCGACCTCGAACATAGTGTACCCCACCTGCCGTGGTCAGTCAAACCGATAGCCCCACCAGATTGTTCAGCCAATGCCGTTCAATTCAGTTTTTGACAATAAGATGGCTCCTTCCCACCAACAGCGAGAAGGAGCCACACGATGCAGGGAAGGCTTAGCTCAACGCCATTACGGGCAAGTTGATCTTGCCACCTGAGACGCCTACGAGGACGCCCGCCAGCGCGGTATACCATGCGACGATCGCCGTAGCGATGCCCAAGTAGCCACCAAAATGCGTGATGCTGCTGTTATTACCCAATGCGCCGATGGCCAGCATCAGGAACGTCAGGAACAGCAAGACGAATACGGCGGCGGTGGCGACGTTCGTGCGGAATGAACCGAGCATCATAATGCCGGTAAAGATGGTCCACCCGAGGAGATAGACTCCAGCAGCTGAGCCTGAAGGACCCTTGTCGCTGCCAAAGCCGACACCGAAACCTGGAATTAGGAGGACGGCGAAGGACAACCAAAAAGCGCCGTAGGATGTGAACGCCGTCGCGCCAAATGTATTGCCTGTGCGGAACTCCCACATACCTGCGGCAAACTGCGCGATGCCACCATAGAAGACGGCAAGGCCAGTGACCATCAGGATGTCACCGCTGCCAGTGAGGATACCAGCGTTGACACAACTCAACACCAGGGTGGTGAGAGCAAACCCACTCAAACCCAGCGGACCAGGGTTAGCGATTTTAACTTCTGACACGATGATAACTCCTCCCGAGGCACACAGACGACAACGTCTCACTGCCATCGCGATTCAGGTTGGCGATAAATCCGCCAAGGACTGACTAAGAGTTGGGCGTAGGTCCATTCCCACGCCAATCGTCAGGCTACCGGGTCGTTGCCCCTCCTTTCCCGGCATACTCGCACGCTCTATCCACATTGCGGCTGCTCACAAATGTGTAGCCGCGCTCTGTGGTCCTGGATGAGAGTAGACTTTTCGCTCTATGAATCGTGCCGAAATGTGGTTTGCCAGATGAGGGTCAACTATTGGGCTGATGTCGCAAACTTGTACGACGCCTGTAGGTTCGTCCGCCGTGTTGGTTGCAGTGTAACATAAGGCAAGCGGCAACGGAATACCGCGCAGTGCGACGTTAGCGCAAAATCTGGTATTATTTCTAGCAATCGAACGCGCTGGATGCGCGATTGGTTCAAAATGCCGTCGTTGTAGCGTCAGACGGCGCGGCCACCGCAGGCGCGCGTCGTGGAGTGCAAGGGAGGCAGTCATGTCGGCTCCTCAGAATTCCTCTGATCCGTCTTCTACGATTGACGCGCTGCTGCAAGAAACCAGACGGTTCCCTCCAACCGCCGAGTTTACCGCAAACGCCAACGTCCGCGACCCCTCCGTCTACCAGCGAGCCCATGATGACCCCGAGGGGTTCTGGGCGGAGGCGGCGAACCGGCTTGACTGGTTCCAGCGCTGGGATAAGGTGCTCGAATGGGACGCGCCGTGGGCGAAGTGGTTTGTCGGCGGTAAACTCAACGCCTCCTACAACGCTGTTGATCGGCACAATAAGACGTGGCGACGCAACAAAGCCGCGATTATCTGGGAAGGCGAGCCCACTGACGAGTCGCGCGTACTGACCTACCACGATCTCTATCGAGAGGTGAATCAGTTCGCTGCTGTACTGCTCGATCTCGGCGTGACGAAGGGTGATCGTGTCGCCTTCTACATGCCGATGATTCCGGAGCTGGCGATTGGCCTGCTCGCATGCGCCCGCATTGGCGCGCCGCACACTGTTATCTTCGGCGGATTCAGCGCAGAGGCGCTGCGTGACCGCGCCATCGACTCACAGGCCAAGGTGGTCGTCACTGCTGATGGTGGCTGGCGGCGCGGCAATGTCGTACCGCTGAAAGACATCACGGATGCCGCTGTCGCCGAAGCGCCAACTGTCGAGAAGGTGCTGGTGGTGCGCCGGCTGGGGCCGAGCGTACGCGAAGTCAACATGCATGACGGTCGCGACGTCTGGTACCACGACGCCGTCGCCCGTGCGACACGCAAGATCGTCGAGCCGGAGCAGCTAGACAGCGAACACCCACTCTATATCATGTACACCTCTGGCACGACGGGAAAGCCCAAAGGTCAGATGCACACGACAGCGGGATACACCGTTGCGACATCGCTCACGCATGAGTGGATCTTCGACCTCAAAGAGGACGACGTCTACTGGTGTACCGCTGATATCGGCTGGGTCACCGGACACAGCTACATCGTCTATGGTCCGCTGACGAACGGCGCCACGTGCGTGATGTACGAGGGCGCGCCGGACTTCCCCGACAAAGACCGCTTCTGGACGATCATCGAGAAGTACGCGGTCTCGATCCTCTACACGGCGCCGACCTCCATCCGCACCTTTATGCGATGGGGCGACCAGTACCCGAAGCAGCACGATCTGACTAGCCTCCGCGTGCTGGGTACTGTAGGCGAGCCGATCAACCCAGAAGCGTGGATCTGGTACCACAGCCACATCGGCGGCGAACGCTGCCCCGTCGTGGATACATGGTGGCAGACTGAAACTGGCATGATCATGATTACCCCGCTGCCAGGCATCGTCCCAACCAAACCGGGTTCGGCTACGCGGCCATTCCCCGGCGTGGAAGCCGATATTCTGGACGAGCAGGGAAACAGCGTGCCACCCAACACTGGCGGCAACCTCGTCATCAAGCGACCGTGGCCGGCAATGTCACGCCAGATCTGGGGCGACCCTGACCGCTACGTGCGCACATACTGGGAGCGCTATCCCGGGATGTATTTGACAGGAGACGGCGCCCGTAGAGATGAGGACGGCTACTACTGGCTGCTGGGACGTGTGGATGACGTGCTCAACGTCTCTGGCCACCGTATCGGCACGATGGAGGTAGAGAGCGCCCTCGTCAGCCATCCGGCTGTCGCCGAGGCCGCGGTGATTGGCGCGAGCGACCCGATCACCGGGCAGGCGATCGTCGCCTTCGTCACGCCGCGCGCTGGTCACACGGGCAACGACGCGCTCACCGCCGAGTTGCGTGAGCATGTCGCGCAAACGATTGGAGCGCTCGCTCGGCCGAAGAAGATATACTTCACACAGGAACTTCCAAAGACTCGCAGCGCCAAGATCATGCGCCGCCTTCTCCGCGACATCGCGGAAGGGCGAGTGCTGGGCGACACGACAACGCTTCTCGACGCGAACGTCGTGGCCCACATCAAAGACCAGTACGAGGCCAAGGAGTCCTAATCGCTAGCGCGAGCCGATCGCACGCATAGCGACTACGCTCGCACGTAGTTCATCACACGCGCCTGAGCGACTGTCGGGAACTATCCCGTATGACACTCAGGCGCGTTGCTGTGCGCTCCACAGACCAATTCGACGACATCCAATCCGAGAGGGAACTCAGCCATCAACGCAAACGATACGCTGGCGCCACAAGACCTCCCAGCCAGTCCCACAGCGCGGCTCTGGCGCAATCGCGGATTCAACATTCTCTGGGCCGGGCAATCGCTATCAGCAGTCGGTGACTCGTTCGCGCTGGTTGCGCTGCCATTGCTCGTCCTTCAGGCGACCGGGTCGGTCGCGCAGATGGGACTGGTCACAGGTGTAAACGGAGTCGGAGGAATCATCGCAGGTATCTTCGCAGGGGTCATCGCCGACCGCTTCGATCGCCGTCGCCTGATGATTCTATGCGACTGGTCTCGCTTTGCGCTCTATGGGGTGATTCCGCTGTGGTGGGCGCTCTTCGGACCAGCGTTTTGGGTCATCTACGTTGTCGTACTGCTCACATCGCTCTTCGGCATGACCTTCAGCGTCGCGTATATGACTGCTATCAACCATTTGGTTGAGCCAGATCAGTTCACGTATGCGAACGCGCGGCTGCAATCAACCGCCGCTATCGCCAACGTCATCGGCCCGCTGCTGGCGGGAGTCATCTCCGCCCGCTTTGGGCCGGTCGCTGCGATTGGCGCTGATGCGCTGACCTTCGCCATGTCAGCGGCGTCGTTGATGTTTATCCAGATGCGAAAAAGAGATCAACCACACGCAAGCGGAGAGATAGAGAGTCGGATGCGCGAGTTGAGCGCAGGATTGCGCTTCCTCTGGAGTGACCCAACCCTCCGTGCGATGACGTGGCTCAACGCAATCGTCAGTTTTCTTGTGGGCGGCGCGCTCAATCTCATCATCTTCCACATCAAGCACGACCTTGCTCAGAACGACAGCGCTGTGGGTTTGACGCTTGCCATCGCAAGCATTGGGGCAGCAATCGGCGCAGTTATCGCGCCGTGGCTCCGCAGGCGTTTTGGGTTTGGACCCACCTGGATTCCGGGGCTTGCGATCTGCGGCCTGTCAATCGCCCTCAGTGGGCCATCCCCAACAATCGCATTCGTGGCCTTCTGCGCAGCAGGCTTCACGGCAGGGGATGCAGTCATCTCGGTGTCACAGATATCGTTACGACAGGAGTTCACGCCGAATTATCTGTTGGGCCGCGTGACCGCTGCGTTCTGGACGACGTTATTTGTTCCCATGTCGATCGGCGCCGCCGTCAGCGCGGGCATCGCGCAGCATATCGGCGCGCCCACCACCCTCGCCTCGCTCGGCGTGGGTGTGGTTCTCATGGCGGTAATTGGATTGTTCACACCAATTCGCACACGCCGGCCATCGCTGCGCATACTCGAAGAGGCGCCAGTTGACGCGCCCATCACGGCTGCCTGAACCCACTTCGCGTACCCAGGCATCGAAGCAAAGTAGCCACTGCACCTGATGAGAAGGATTCACCGATGGCGAACGAGAACACCATCCAAGGCGCATCCGGCGAAACCGAGCCCGTGTACAACATCGTCGGCGCGAAGGTGGCGCTTGGGCCAGGTACTCGCGAAGAGAACATACGAGAGTTCTATCGCGCTGAAAATGACTTTGGGACTGCCATTCTCTCCGGTGATCCCATGCGGCCACGCGAACGCGCACGGTATGAGGCAGATTATGATCGCTACTCGAAGGAGAGTCATCCCGACTGGGTAAGCTTCATCATCTATGATCGGGCGACTGGTACGGCGATAGGTGGATTGGGGCTGCGGCACATTGACCTCGCGAAAGGCCTCGCCGAGGTAGGTATCATCATTACCCGCAAGGATTACTGGGGTGGCGGCTATGGGACAGAGGCGCTCACGCTTGTTCTCGACTATGGATTCACCGTGCTTGGCCTGCACAACGTTTTGCTCGAAACCTACGCCTACAACGAGCGAGCGCTGCGAAGCTACCGGAAGGTTGGGTTCAAGGAAATTGGCAGGCGACGGCAAGCGCAGCGCATCGGCGACAAGCGCTATGACACCGTCTTTATGGACATTCTCCGGACTGAATTCCAGAGTCCATTCCCGCCCGTCGTTCCACTGCCTTAAGTGGGATTGGTGGCTACCTTAACCGCATTCGAACAGGCGACAGGCGTCGTCGCGGTATACTTTTCACATGAAGAAACTGGCCGTGCCAGAGTTCGATGCGAGGGGAACAGTGAACGGTCACACGCAGCAGAACACCAGGCAGATTCGACTCGTCGCCACCGATTTGGATGGCACACTCCTGCGCAGTGACCAATCTATTTCCCCGCGCACACGCCAGACCCTCGCCCGAGTAGTCTCATCGGGCATCCCTGTGGCGCTCGTGACAGGTCGTCCCCCAAGGTTTGTGGTCGATCTCGCCAGCGACCTCGGGCTCACTGGCTCCGCTATCTGCGCCAACGGAGCCATCTGTTACGACATGGCGAGTCAGCAATTGCTGGAACACCACCCAATGACCTCGGACACCGCCGCTGAGATTGCGGGCGCCCTCGCGGAGGCGCTTCCAGGCGCAGTGTTTGCGGTGGAGCGCGGCCTCGAATACGGATGCGAGCCCGGTTACCTGGCGTTAGGCGTGATAGCGCAGGATCAAGGTCACATTGTCGCGGATGCGCTGACCCTCTGCGCACAACCGATCACCAAGCTCCTCGCGCGACATCCCAGCTACACCTCAAGCCAGTTGCATGCCCTCGCGGAGCCGGTGGTAGGACCTCGCGCGCAGGTAACATTCTCGGGACCACACATGATCGAAATTTCAGCGCTTGGCATCGACAAAGCGGCGGCCCTCGCACGGCTATCCGCTCGACTCGGCGTCGACCAGGACAATGTCATCGCCTTCGGCGACATGCCAAACGATGCCGCGATGCTTCGCTGGGCCGGTCTGGGCGTGGCAGTGGCAAACGCCCACACGGAAGCGCTGGCCGCTGCGGATGAAGTGACCGGGTCCAACATGGATGACGGCGTGGCGATGGTGCTCGAACGTTACTTTCCGCTCTAACGCCGTACAAGGCGAAGCCCGGTCGTGTGCTGCTATAATGCATACTGAGCGCGGGCGCGCACTGACATTGGCCCGCTGGTTCCGCAAACATTCAGGGCGCAATGCCCTATGAGGTGCGAGAGAGACAATGGGAAAACTCATCGACAAACTGCGGCAGGTTGGCCAGGGCGGCGGCGGCTCGTTCGGTTTCTTCGCGCGTGGGCAGTCAGCCAATGCTCCAGCGCGCCCTGCCGCGGTGTTCGTGCGGATTGCGGCATCGGATGTGGCGGCTGCTGAAGCAGCTGGCAAGGCAGGCGCAGACGTTGCTATCGTCACGGACTGGAAGCCCGGCGCTGACGTCTCCTCGATAAAAGCAGCGCTAGAGAGCGCGAGCGTCGTCTGGGGCGTCGAATATTCTGGCGGCGCGGATGACGATGTCGCCCAGGCTGCACAGAAGACAGGCGCAGGATTTCTCATCCTCGGTGAGCGAGCGCCTGCGACTCATGTCTACGACAAGCCAGAGCAGTTCGACCGCGTGGTGACACTTACCGCGCCATCGTCAGAACTGGACATCCTGCTCTATCGCATGTCGAACGTGCTTCCAGCCCAGGCAGGCCTGGTTACGCTCCCCATCGGCGTATCTGAACTCTCTCACGTTTCAATCGCCGAGTTCACCCGGATTTCGCTGTTGGCTGCTTCTGTGCGATTCCCTCTCCTGGTCGCAGTCGATACTGCGCCCGACCTCGAGGCGGCGCGGGCGCTTGTTCGCCTGGGATTCGACGGTATCGTGCTTTCCGGCCTGAGCGCTGATAAAATCGGCAAGCAGGTACCGGCCTTGCGGGCTGATCTCGAAAAAATTCCGCTCAGTGAGGCGCAAGATACCGAAGGCGTCAGCCTCGGTGGTCTGATGGGCAATCTTGGGACCGGCGTCCAACCAGAGCGTCGCGAACCAGACAAAGAACCAGAGCAGGAATAGCCAGATTTCACCCGTCATTGTGCGAACGCCCCCAGCCAGACAGTACCGGCAGAGGGGCGTTTTGACGCCATGTGGTACACTCGCCAATGTGTGTCACCATCGCCGTCACAGTCGTCATTCGTGATTCTCGCGAACGCGCGTGAATGGGGTCCAGGACGTTGTGTACGGAGACGTTCCCCTAAGGGTGGAGGGCATGGGAATAGACGAACGGTACGAGGGTTACCGCTCACGCGGTGACGGGCCACGTAGACGTGGCGCATACGAAAGTAGTGAGCCACCCACCGGTCGATCTTCCAGCCGTGGCTCGCGTGACGACGGCGCTCGTCCGCGGTCGCGTGATTACGATGACCCTTCGGCCTCACGTGGCTCCGGTCACCGAGGCTACGGCGCAGACGAGGGTCGCGACCCACGCTATGATCGCCCTCGCTCGCGCCCTGACCAATCGTCACCTTCTCCTTCTGGCCGGCGTCCCCGTGTAGACCCGTCAGATCCTGGTCCACGCCGTGAGCGACGCCTCGACGGTGACTCCAGTGGCCGCATGTCTAGCCGCGGCCAGCGTCCGCGAGATGACTGGGATGTATCTGCGCGTCCGCGCGGCCCGCGAGGAGGCGCACCTGGCGATTCTGGCGCACGCGTGCGGCGACCTGCTGCGGCGGGCGCCAATGGGCGAGGGGGCTTGTGGGGTGACGACCCAGGCGCTGTAGCAGCGCGCGGCCGACCGGATCCTCGCGACCCCCGCGCGCGCCGGGGGGCGACAGCCGAGGAAGAAGAAAACAGCGGCGGCGCGGGTAAAGCGATGGGCGCAATCGTGTTAGCGCTGCTTCTGGGCGCTGGCGCCGCATATGGCTACTACACCTTCAGCACACCTAAACTCAGCGTCAGCGCATCATCAGAAGCTACGCCCGCCGCGTCTCCCAGTGTAAAACCTGGCGCATCACCCACTGCGACACCGAAGTCAGGCGCAGTATCTGCGCCATTAGCAGGGCGCAACCCCACAACCCCACTCGCCGCTGACGCTGCCGCACGCCCATATGTCTTCGTGACGGCATCCGGTATATCCCACGCATAGCGGCGAGGGGCGGCTTTGGTAAGGCGACCACGCCGCCGCGCGTGATATCCTTCCTCACACTACGTGATGCTCCGGCAACAAGGCCGGCGCACGCTATGCACTGAGCATCAGCCTGGATGCGTACAGAATTGAAGTAACAGTATATGGCAGAGAATACGACACCCAACATCGCGACCCGCCTGCGCGCTGACTTGAACGACGCCGTCCGCCAGCGTGACCAGATCCGCATGGACACGATTCGCATGGCGCTCGATGGTTTCACACAGGAAGAAGTGGCCCGCAACCGAGCCGCGCTCACCGACCAGGATCGCGTGGCTATCCTCGACAAGCAAGTGAAGCAGCGTCTGGAAGCAGCGGACATCTTCAAGCAGGCAGGCCGAGCAGAACTCGCGGCCAACGAGGCGCGCCAGGCCGAAATTCTGCAGAGCTACATGCCCGCGCGCATGAGCGAAGACGATATTCGCGAAGCGATCAACGCAATCATCGCGGAGCATGGCAAAGACTTCCGCACGGTGATGCCGCTCGCCTCTAAAGCGACCAAGGGGCGCGCCGATGGCAAGCGCGTCTCAGAGATCGTCCGTGAGATGACTGCGTAACGCGGCTCATCGTCTACGCGCGCTGGCCACCAGCGATGGCGTCTAGCGCGCGCGCCATGCCTTCACCCGCCAACCAGCCCGCGACGCTCGCCTGGATGATCCCCTGACTCTGGCCTGGACCGTCACCCGCGACAAACAACCCAGGTACACTCGTCTGCAGCGCGTCGTCCGTCGGGAAGAACCAGAAGCGCTCCTCCGCTGGCCCGTAGACTAGCGCGTCATCAGTCAACACGCCTGGCGCTAGCCGATCGATGCGTCCCAGGAATTCTTGCACTGCGCGCCAATATGCCTGCGGATAGACATCGTGGAGGGCGCCCGCGATTGCAGTCGGGTCGCTCGGCTTGACGCTGTTCCCCGCCAATGCTTCAGCGGTTGTCGCCTGGCCTCTGAACACATCACCCAGCCGCTGGACGACCAATCTCCCTGGCGCACGCTCATTCAGACGGCGAGCGCACTCCTCGCCCCCGCGCCACTCACCCTGCGCCGCATGAACTCCCGGCTGCGCCAGCACCGCAAATGTCGTGGTACGACCACGTTCTTCCCGCTTGAAGATAGGTGTTCCGCTCGCCACGAGGGCGCCATAGCGCACCGTCGGCGTGACGACACCACCGGGGCAGGTCGCGTATGTCTTGAGAATGACATCTCCATCCATTGGCATCTGCAAACGTGGATCGGGGTTCACGTCCGTCAGCGGATCATACGCCGCCGATGGAACTTCGAGCCGCACACCAATGGTGGACGGAGCCGCGACGATCTCAGCGCCTAGTGCTTGCGCTGTGCGCGTAAGCCATTCCGCGCCATAGCGACCAGGCGCGAGGAGCAGTGCGCGCGCCATAAGTCGAGCGGTCTCTTCGCGCCCATCTCGCGTGGTCCGCGCAAGCACGGTGAATGTATCCCCATCGTGTAGCGCCTCCAGCGCTTCCGTCTGAAACAGAAACTGCGCGCCACGCGACTCTAGTCGCTTCCGCAACGACCCGAGTACCTCAGATTTATCCTCTGGGCTCAGCCGTCGCGACGGATAGCTCGTGACATACTCCAGTCCAACTGCCGCCGCCTGCTGAATTTCCTGCTCCAGCGGCTCAGGGGGGCGTTGCTGCCACTCAGCGCGCGCGCCCAGTTCGTGCAGCAGTTGGTCTACTTCGGTCGCCCGGCGCACGAACGCGTCTCCACTGATGACGGCACGCATCCGCTCAGGCATGGACACAGGCGACGCCACCGGTAGCGATGCGGAGCCGAAATACAGGCGACCGCCAAGATAGAGCCCCGCGCCGCCGTATCCCCCCATCTGAAGAGTGGTCTGTGCCCGACGTTGCTCCATTGGCAGACCCGCATCCACCAGCATGATGCGGGCGAATCTCCGGGAGAGCAGTTCATGGGCGGCGAGAAGTCCAGAGACACCAGCGCCTACGATCACAGCGTCATAGGTAGTGTCTGAATACATTTCCATATCATGCACTGTCATCGGATGCTGAGTTCACTTTCCACAACGACGCGACAGGGCACACTGCATATCAGAACGAATAGCTGGCCATCGTCAACAGGACTCTGGCGCCTGAATCCCATCGCGCACTCTCTCATTGCGGCTTCGCCGTCTATTCTCTCGACATCAATGTGTCTCATATTCCAGTTCGCGCCATTGGGCAACACGCTTCGGCTGCGTTTCGCTCGGAGCCAATTCCCACGGGCTTGAACGCCACGCATCCACCTCATCATTGTTGGGCAGCCATGGCGGCAACTCCATCAATAGTCGGCGCGACAGAGCATAGACATACGGCTCATAGAGCAGTCGCAATTGGTTCAGCTTGGCGTCGGCGTCCGGACCTTCACGTAGCGGAGCCTCGGCTTGCTCCAGGAATGCGCGCAGGCGTGGGATATCGTCAGTAGGCATGCGTTTGTAGCATTGCTTGTCGGGCTGCGTGCCGATGATTTGCGCCAGATCGACCGCAGCATGACGCGCCATCGCGAAGGTCAGTCGCGCCTGATTCGCTGGCACGCCATCCACCCCGACGATGATAAGGGCGCAGGCATCGAGGATGGTGGTGAGTCCCGCCAGCCATGATTGATGCTCGTGTTGCGAACGGAAGAAACCCAGCATTGGATAGGACAACTGGCTCTCCATGAGTTCAGATGCCCATGCCTCCCAGACGCGCAATTGCTCGTTCAACGTGTCGACGCCAAAGTCACGCACATGCCGTCGAATCATTTCCAGACCGCTTGGCGGCGAACCTGCGCGCGCATCTAGAAGGGTGATAGCGACCTCTCGGCGCGAAAACGCCTGATACAGCACTGGAAGGTAGCCGATTACCAGCGCGAGAACAAAGAAGCCAACTCCCGCCTCGATCACGGTCAATGCGCGAGAGGAGCCATCGTTAGGGACAACATCGCCCAGGCCAAGTGTGAAGAACGTCGTGCCACTGAGATACAAATCGCTGAGTGCGCTAGCAGACCCATGCGACGTCGTGATGCGCGAGCCAAGCGCCCACTGCGCCAAAGCGAAGCCAATAATCATCCCGACCGCCCAGACGATCAGCAGGAAGATCAACGCAAGTGGCCCATAATAGCTCAGGAATGTCTCGCGGCTGCCAGAGCGCTTGATCTTGCGTCCAATCGCCGACCATGGTACCCAGGTGAGCTGATAGACGAGCCCCGTCAGACGCACATGGCGCGTCACGCGACGAGGCAACACGATCGTCTCAAAGATGTCCCATAACACAGTCATAATGACCGCGATTGCGCCAATCATCGCAAATGTATGCATGTGCTGCTCGCTTTTCGTTAACGACGCCACGACCCTGCGAACGCGCGCACATGCGTCTTCGCCATTGCGCTCCAGCGTCTCGCCAGATGAATCATCACTCTTAACTATAGCAGCCTATAGTAGCGCCATTCACGATTCCGTTCATCGCCATCGACGCCATGTGACCATAGCTCGATCAGGCTCCGCGCACGGCAAGAGACACGCTATACATCGTCTCTCGGCGCATCGTCAGAAAGCCCAGCGTGCGATAGCAATCGAGCACAGCAGGATCATCGCCCCACGACTCGAGTTCATACTCCACAGCGCCTTCTGACGCCAGCCATGCCATCGCGCTCAGCAATAACTGGAGGTAGAGGTCGCCACCGCGCAGACGCCGTACAACCCCTGGAGCGTCGATCTGCCCGATAACGCGTCCATCAACCTTCGCAGGACTTGCGCGCACGATCCCAATCACCGCAGCATGCTCATCGAACAGGAAGAAGATGCCGCGTGTGTCCATGGATGGGAGCCACAGTTCCCAACTCTCAGCGGTAGCGAGGTTATGGCCCGACAGCCCGTCGTAACACTGATTCGAGGCATCCACCAGCGTCATGAGATCCTCGTCGCCTCGCCACGTTCGCAAGCAGTAGCCCTCAGGCCAAGCCACTGGTTGTATGTCCAAGGCATTCGACTTCCGCAGCCGCGTATATGCGCCAACCACACGTGCGCCAAAAGTCAGCGCGAATGCAGAGGCTCCCTCATCGAGAGCATTGACATAGCCCGCGACCTCACGCGCGCCCAACACTCGCGCATCATCCATCACCTTGGCGACAAGTTCGGCGCCGATGCCGAGCCGCCGATGCTCCGGACGCACTACGACAATGCAATCCGCGTGTGAAGTCTCTGGCGACTTGAACATGGAACTGTAGCCAATGAGCCCTCCCTGCGTCGAAGGGTCGACCACTATCCAGCGGTCCCGCTCTGGAACGTGTCCTGGCCATCCGAGCTGGCTCTGAAGCCCCTCCATGCTGATTTCTTCAGGGTAGCGAGCCATCTCAGGCGACGCCATGAGCATGGTGTGCAGTTGGCCGAGGTCAGCCTCGTTAAAGCGCCTGAAGATTAGTCGTGACATGTCAACCATCGCGCTCTCACCTTCGTATCAGTCTCGTATGCCACTCGACTGTGTCGCCATAGGATACGACGGCCACGAAATGCCCAGTTTACCCAGACCTCTGCGTATCATCTGGGACGGGAATGGTATAATCAGTTTGAGCGCCCGCCGCGCAAGCGACCGAAAGGGCGGGTATTGTTGAGCGCTTTAGTCAGATACATTTGCGCAGCACGCGCCGCCCTAAGAGAGATGATTCAGCTATGAGCTTTTTCAACAGAGTGTTCGGTGATCCAAACGAGCGGGAACTCAAGCAAATTCGCCCGATCGTCGATCATATCAATAATCTTGGTGACGAGATGAAGGCGCTCGACGACGCCGAACTCAAGGGCATGACAGCGGAACTCAAGCAGGAGCTTGAGAACGGATCTACACTCGACGATATTTTGCCTGAGGCGTTTGCGGTCGTGCGCGAGGCCAGCAGCCGCGTATTGGGGATGCGCCCATACGATGAGCAGTTGATCGGTGGGATTGTCCTACACCAGGGCAAAATCGCTGAGATGCGTACGGGTGAAGGTAAGACACTCGTCGCCACCCTGCCATCATATCTCAATGGCTTGACGGGCAAAGGTGTGCATGTCGTCACGGTCAACGATTACCTCGTCCAGCGCGACCGCGAATGGATGGGACGCATCCATGAATTTCTTGGTCTCTCCGTCGGCATGATCTTGACCACGCAGACGCCACAGACTCCAGAGCGCCGCGCGGCCTATGCGGCTGACATCACGTACGCCACCAATAACGAACTGGGCTTCGACTACCTGCGCGACCACATGGTTCCTGATCTGATGTACGCCTGCCAGCGGGAACTCAACTTCGCCATCGTCGACGAGGTGGACAATATTCTCATCGACGAAGCGCGTACTCCGCTCATCATCTCCGGCCAGGGCGACGAATCCGCTGAACTCTACACGAAATTCGCCCGCTTCGCGCCACGCCTGAAGGCCGAGCAAGACTACGTCATCGACCTCAAGGGGCGTACGGTCGCGATCACTGATAGTGGCATCGACACCATCGAGCGTCTGCTGGGCGTGGCTAACGTCTATGAAGACATGGAATTGACGCGCCACCTGGAAAACGCGCTCAAGGCGCATGCCCTCTTCAAGCGTGACAAAGACTACATCGTGCGCGACGGCGAGGTGTTGATCGTCGACGAGTTTACGGGACGTGTGCTCGCAGGTCGGCGCTACAGTGAAGGTCTCCACCAGGCGCTGGAAGCCAAGGAAAACGTGCCGATCCAGCGTGAGAATCACACGATGGCGACTGTCACGTACCAGAACTACTTCCGCCTGTACAAAAAGCTGGCCGGCATGACCGGCACAGCGCTCACCGAAGCTGAAGAGTTCAATAAGATCTACAAGCTCGACGTGATCGCCATTCCCACGCACAAGCCCATTCAACGCGTTGACCAGCCCGATCTGATCTACTCCAACGAAAAGGGCAAGTTCCGCGCAGTTGTTCAGGAGATCGTGGAGCGGCATGAAGCAGGCCAGCCAGTGCTGGTTGGCACCACTTCGGTCGAAAACTCCGAAATGCTGTCCGAACTGCTGGACGAGGAAAACATCCCGCACTCCGTGCTGAACGCGAAACAGCACGCGCGCGAGGCGCAGATCGTGGCGCAGGCAGGCCGCAGTGGCGCCGTCACCATCGCCACGAACATGGCCGGTCGTGGTACCGACATCGTGCTTGGTGGTAATCCCGCGCTCTACGTGGACGACATTCTCGCTGAGCGCGACATCGACCCTGCGTTCGCCACTGATGAGGATCGCGAAGAGGCGCTCGAAGAGGCGACCAAGCGTTGCGCCGCAGATCGCGAAAAGGTGGTCGAAGCGGGTGGACTCTATATCATCGGCACAGAACGACATGAGTCGCGCCGAATCGACAATCAGCTGCGAGGCCGCTCGGGACGTCAGGGTGATCCCGGCGAGTCGCGATTCTTCGTCTCGCTGCAGGACGAATTGATGCGCCGATTCAACGCCGACCGCGTGGCTGGCGTCATGTCGCGCATCGGCATGGACGACGACACGCCCATCGAGAGTCGCGCGGTCACCGCAATGCTCGAACAGGCCCAGACCAAGGTCGAGGCGAGCAACTTCGACATCCGCAAAAATGTCGTCGAATATGACGACGTCATCGCCGCCCAGCGCAATGTCGTGTATGCCGACCGGCGCGCCATTCTCGAACGCGAAAACATGCACGAGCGCGTGCTGCAGATGATCGAGAACGAAACCAAGCGACGCGTCGCGGAGTTCACGCAAGCGCCTCTCGCCGAAAACTGGGATTTGGAAGGCCTCGACAAGCAACTGGAAATCTGGGGCATCGCGATTCCCGCTGATGCGCTCCCCGATCAGATCAACAAGCTGCGTCCGCAGGCGCTCGCTCAGGCAGTCGCGCAGGTGGCGCGTGACAAATACGAGGCCAAAGAGGCTGAGGTCATCAATGCCGCCAAGGAGCACAATGCCATCGAGCCAGGCGAAGTCTACATGCGCCAGTTCGAACGCGCAGTGCTTCTCCAGGTGATCGACTCGCTCTGGCGCGACCATATCGACCATCTCGACATCATGCGCAGCGGCATTGGTCTACGCGGACTAGCTCAGCGCGACCCGCTTGTCGAGTACAAGCGTGAGGCGTTCAACGCCTTTGACAGGTTCAAAGAAGAAGTCGAGCGCGGCGTAGCGGAACTCGCCATGCGTGCGCCGGTGCAGATCACGCTAGCCGCGCCACCGCCTCCGCCAGAAGCGCAACCCACGGCGATGCTGACGAACGCGGAAGAAGTTGGTGATATCGCCAGCGCAACAGGCGTCGCCACACGCGCCCGCACAAACGTCTCTTCTGCGATCGCCCAAGCCATCGCCGGAGCATCCACAGCGCGCGGACCAATTCCCGGCGCACAGGCTGCGCCAGCTAACGGCGGAAACCCGAATGCGTCGAGCGCAACGAACCCAGGGAAGTCGCAGCCGAGCAAAAACGGCGCAAACAACAATCAGCGTCGCCGGCAGCCTGGCGGACCCAGTCGTTCAACCACGCAGGGAATGAGCCCAAGTCGCTCGATGGCCAGCGCAAGCGGCGCTAACGCGAAGATTGGGCGAAACGATCCGTGCTACTGTGGCAGTGGTAAGAAATATAAGCATTGCCATGGAAGTTAATAATCCAACGTCGGTCAATGCGCGCAAGAGTCTTCTGACGGCGGATGAAATCCTCAACGCCTCGTCGCATCGCCCCTGGCCACTGCCTTCAAAGCCATGGGCGATGCGCCAGGTGTGGAGCAATCTCCTGTTCGCCCATTGGCCGACCAACGTGGAGAATCTGGCGGCGCTCCTCCCACCCGGCATAACACTGGACACCTGGGAGGGCGACGCCTGGGTGGGCATCGTACCGTTTCAGATGCCGTATCTGAGCATTCGGGGCGTACCTGATATCCCAGCGTTTACGCATCTGCTCGAAACGAATGTCCGGACGTACGTGCGGGTGAGCGACAAACCTGGTGTCTTCTTCTTTAGCCTCGACGCCGACAATCCGATTGTCGTGGAAGCCGCGCGCCGCTGGTTCTATCTCCCCTACCTCACCGCACGCTTCAACTGCGAATTCTCCACGAAGCAGGTAGAGTACGAGGTGAGCCGCACCGACACCCGTGCGCCAGCCGCCACCTTCTCCGCCATGTATCGCCCGACTGGGCCTGGCCGTGTAGCGGCCCCCGATTCATTCGAAGACTGGCTCACCTCACGATATGCGCTCTATACGGTCAACCGGCGTGGACGCGTGCTGCGTGGCGATGTCACGCACAAACCGTGGTCACTCGCTCCCGCTGAAGCCGAGATACGTACGAACACCCTCGCGCAGTCTCACGGCATCGCGCTGGCCGACACGGCGCCTGTGCTCCACTATGCCGATCGCGTTGACGTGCTAGCGTGGACAACGACGCCCGCAAAGTAGGCCCTCGCGGGCTATCGGGAGAGGCAAATCAGCCGGAACCCAATCGCTGGACTGTAGCCATTGGGTTCCCTGGAGCGCCTGGCCACTCCGCTGACTTCATCTAGACCGCTAAACCACGAACCACCACGCAACACGGCGATTTCCGCAGGCTCACTCGACGCGTTCGTTGCGATGGTATCGTCTTCGGCGAGGTTGCTGGTCCACTCCCAGACATTGCCGACCATGTCAAGCGCGCCACATGGACTCGCGCCATCCGGATAGGTCCCAATTGGCGATGTCCCGCTCAGTGCTCCTGCGCAATTGCATCGCTTGGAGTCGAATTGCTCACCCCATGGATAAGTTCGCGCAGCCTTTGCGTTTTCGTCCCACCGGGCCGCCTTTTCCCATTCGCCCTCGGTTGGCAGCCGCCAGCGCTCGCCGGTCAACGCGCTGAGCCACGCGGCGTATGCCAGCGCATCATGCCAGGTGACGCAGACGACCGGATGATCTGGCCGCGCGAGTTGTGTCTTCCAATCGAGTCGCTGGCTGCCAGTGCCCTCCCAACGTTGTGGCTCGGACCGCTGCGAGCGTACGAAGCAGGCATACTCCGCGACCGTCACCGGCGAGCGGGCGATCTGAAACGCACTCCTTGCCACCCACTGATGCGGCAGATCACGCGCCGCGACGCCTGGCGCCCAGCCTACGCCATCGCTCAGCAGGCAGCGACCAGCTGGTACGTCGCAAAGCGGCGGGAGAATCGCCTCCAGTTCTCCATATGGACGCATGATATAGCCAAGGCTCGCCAGTCGCTCAGGGATACGCGGAAGCAACTGACGCACTGGAGAGAGCGGATCGTTGAGCGAAGACGTTTTGGCGGCATTTCGGGTCAGAAGCGCGGCGAATCGCTCGGCCACTGCCTTGCGCGCATTCAAACTCTTCGCCTGCCTGAAGGCCTGCGCCTCCTTCGTGAGTTCGCCATGCAAGGCGGCGATCTCGGCGCGTACATGGAGCCCAGCATCTGCGCTGGCCCTGCTCGCCGTGTCACGCGCGAGGTGTTCCATTTCAGATTGCGCGTCGGCGGTGCGATTCGCCAACGTCAGCGCGACCACGCGCCGCGCGCTCCATTCCGCGTCGCCCGAAACCAAGCGCAGGGCTTCGTCACAACGGCGTACCTCCTCGGCGGCACGACCAGCGAGACGCAACGTATGCGCGTCGTCGGCCAATAGGCACAGACGCAGGTCGTTGTCGCTTGCGATGGCCAGCGCATCTTCGAGCAGCGCGTGCGCCGTCTCCGGGTCGTTGAGCGCCACAGACACCCGCGCTGCGGCCCGCATGGCGGCTGGATCGAGCGGATCGAGCGCCAGTGCGGAATCGAGCGCCGCGCGCGCGCGCGCAGCCTCACCTTCCTCCACAAGCGCCACACCATACATCCGATAGATCGCCGATGTCACATGGTCGGGCGTGCGCCTCAGCAGGAGTTCCACCTTGCGCATTACATCCGACCAATCGCGCCGCATGTACGCCGCCTCGATTTGCGGCGCAAACTGCTCGACCATGGCTGCCTGCGCGGAAACGCCGGGCATCGCTGCCACTGAACGACTGGGCGATGGCGTCGCAGGCAAATTGGCGCGCGGAGCCGACGTCGAGCCCGGAACGCCGAGCGCGACCAACGTCTCGCTAAGGGCCGTTTCATAGCTGCGAGGCGCTACGAAAGAAATAATGTGACGGGTGCGGAGGTCAGCGCGTGGCTGACATTCACGATACAGCACTGGAATGATCGTCTTGCCTTCGGGAGTATTCTTCAGGTTCCAGGCCAGATCGACTTCATCGTTCACCCAGCGCGACTCCATCGCATCTGGCGAGAGGACTACCAGAAAGACCGGCCGCGCCGCGATTTCCTGCACGATCTTGCGCCACCATGCGTCGCCGCCATGCAATCCACCCGATACGTCATACCAGACCGATTGCACATCACCGAGCGCGTGGCGTAGGTCCTCAGCCAATCGGACACCGAACGCATTATCTGCGTGGCTGTGGCTGATAAAGAGGCGCACCGACTGCTGACTCGACATCCTGGCGATCATCTCCCGTGCACGGCGTGACGAATTGCGGCTAGAACCTACCAGCCGTGGGGTAAGTGTAGCATGCGCTCGTCGCCACGCTCAAGACAGCTTGGCAGGCTCCATATCGCCACCCGGCATAAGCCAGAGCGCCACGCCAGCGAGGATGACGAGCGCGAGCCCGAGCGCGGCGCCGACAACGGCGATGCCAGCGTCACCCGCTCGTCCTACCAGCACATTCACCCCAATGCCCACAAATGAGCCAATGAACGAAAGCGCAGAGAGGGTCGTCGCTCGCCCGACATCGCCGATTCGCTCATTGACCGCTTCACTGAGCAGTGGCGTGCGCCAGGCCGACCCACCCACCACGAGCGCTATCAACGCCACAACCAACACAGCGCCGTGTTTCTGAGCAAGCAGCAGATACGCGACCCCGGGCGCCAGCAGCGAGACTGCGAACAGCCAGCGACGACCTACCCACCTGCGCACAACCGGCAGCAGGAATGCTGTGAGAATCGCAAATGCCACCGCAAGCGCCGTCAGCGGGCCAAACCACTGGGTCGCGACACCCGCGCGACCCAGCAGCGGCTGGTTGTACCAGAAAATAGCGTTGACACAGGCAAACGCCACGCTTTCCAGCAGGCTGAGCGCAATCAACAGTGGTCGTTGCGCGATCAGCCGAGCCGCGCCACGCAGGAGCGCGTACACTGTCGAGCGTGGACCGAATTCCCCCGAAGTGTGCTCATCCAGAGACGCCCCAGTCGCATCCGAACGCAACCGGAAGGCTACAGCGACGGCCAGCCACGCGGGCGCGAGGGTAGCGACCACCGCAATTGTCGGATCATGCGCCGCAAACAATGAACCAGAGACGAGCCCGATGAAGAATCCCGCGCTGGTGGCCGCGCCGCGTAATGCGAATGCGCTGCCCGCTCGTCCGTGTGACGCCGCATCGGGAGAGTCGGCGATGCTATGGAGGAGCAGCGCATCCTCACATCCCGAAGCGCAGGCTATTCCTGCGCCAAACAGCACATCGGCAATGGCAAAGAGTAAGAATCCATGCGCAAACAACATGACAACCACGCTCAAGGCGCCCAGCATATGGCTCACGATGAGCAGCGTGCGATACCCCCAGCGATCTGCCCACACCCCAGTCGGAATGTTGAGCAGCAGAACAGCCAGCGAAAGAACCGACTCCAGCAGGAAGATCTGCGTGAAATTCAGTCCGCGATCAAACTCGAACCGTACGATGACAGCGCTATAGAAATACACGTTCGCGAGCAGACGGGCCACGACCAACCACCGCACATTCGGTATCGCCAACAGAGACACCCATGTGTGCAACATCTCGCCTGCCAGGCGACTCCGCAGGTTGAACCTCGAATTGCCGCCAGTCGTCATGGGCGCTCGTAGACCGTGTACTGGCCGCGCGAATACACAACTGGCCAGTGTTCCGCTTGCTGTATCGCAGGAATAAGCGCTGGCATCTGATCAGGAGCCGCCAACTGCCGAATCAGGTCATCAACGATCACACAGCGCGCGGTCGAGACCGAGACATCATAGGCCCAGCGCTCCCGTGAAAGACCTCCTGGATAGAAGGCTGCCTCATGCCCGCCAAAGGCAACCGATTGCACGATATCCGCGCCCGAAATGCCCGTCACGCGGCCATTGGCATCCACCGGCTGGTCGAATGCCCAAGCAAGTTGCGGCGAGGCTAATACGAGGTCACCTGCGTGCGCGTGCTCCAGGACGAACGTGATGGTCACCTGGGCATCGTCAGGCTTCGCCAGAAGGGCGTCCTGTGGCGTAACCAGTTTGCCCGCCAGTCCCACAGCATCGAATGCGCTTGTCATCGCGAGTGGCGCGCCAATGACGAGAAATACGAGCGCCGCGGTGAGCGCCCGGGTAACGAACGTCGGCCCGTCCGCATGCGCTGGCGTAACGGTCTGTGTGCGACGGTCAAGCCATTGGTCGAGCGGAGCAAGCCATTGGTGCGCCCAGGTAAACAGTCGACCCACGCCAGCCGCCAGCGCTACACCCGCGCCAAGAGCAAGGAGCGGCAGCAGAGGGACGCCCGTATGAAAGCTCGGCCCCAGCGTGCGCACCTTCAAGATCACGAGCGCCAGCAGTCCGACGGCGCCCAGCAGGACATTCCGGGTCCGTTCCTGTCGCACGAGGAACAGCCCCACCACACCCAGCAGCAGCCATGCGTCATACGTCACCAGCCGCTGATAGTTGAAAAGCAAAAGCACCAGTGAAAGCACAGGATTGCCGCCAGCCGCGCGGCCCCCTGTGCTGAAGACGTCTGCCACAAAGACGGCAGGGGAGAGCGCAAGCAGAATCAGCAGTCCCAACGCGACGATTCCAGCGCTGATGCCGAGCGCCAGCGCGCCTCGCCGCCCGCTCTGCCGCCAACCGATCAGCGCCACGAACACAATCCACGCCACGCCGATGTAGTCGCTGAACGCCGCGAGCCCGGCCAGCGCTGCCGCAACGAACAGCCACCGCTTTCGCGCGACCTCATCCTCCACATGCAGCGACTCCCACACCGCCCACAGACAAAGCAGGCCAACGAACGCAAGCATGCCATAGCTATATCCCCAGCGCGAATTCTCCAGCATGATAGGGGCGACCACATAGACCGCCGTTCCCCACAAGGCGGCGCCAGCTCCGAGCATCCTTCGCCCGATGAGCAGGAGCGCCGCGGTGGTGACGATGGCATAGCACGCGGCGAGAACACGTACGGCGAGGATGGAATACCCGAATAACCGGATGAATAATCCAAGTTGCAGATAATAGAGCGGTGGATGCTGAATGAAGTCCTGTGTCAACGCAAAGAGTCGCAGCCGTCCGTGCAACAGGTTCCATGCGAGATCGAGGTTGTAGCCTTCCTGCGGGTCCCATCCCGGCGTCTGCGCCAGTCGCCAGACGTGGAACCAGACGCCGATCGCCAACAGCGCAAGGCCCAGCGTCACGAGCGCCACTCGCCGCCCATCAGGTGAAGCCGTGACGTGTTGGTCGCTCATCTCTCGCACGCTCAATTCTCCTGCAATGCTGTCCTTACTTGCGCTGCAAGCCAGCGCCGCCACGCCAGTATAGCAGTTTCCTCCAGAGTTGGGCGTACACGGCGCCGCGTCTGCTGGATGGCGAGAGATGTGCTCCAATACGGGGGGAATGCCTTCGGAAATGGTGAGGCGGTGACTGTCGCGCGGCCCAAAGCGTCTAAGGGAGCGAAGGCCTCGATGCCACCAGGGGATGATGTTCACCTTAAGCCGTTGACGCTGACGCCACCCAGGCGAAGATGCCCCGCGCACGGCCGTCATCCTAATGCCCGTCTCGCGCATATTTTGCGGATGAGAGGAAAAGTTCGACATATGCCAGCTGAAGACACCACACGTGACGTCACGCAGCAGCCCAACGACGTAAGCGTGAATGGCGCTACACCGCCGACCAAACGCCGCGTCGCGCGCAAAGCGCCCTCGACTGCCGCTGGCGCCAAGGGAGTTGCGCCTACGACGCCACAAACGCCAGCAACGACGCGCCGAGCCCCACGCCAGCGCGCAGCAGCCGCCTCGGCCAGTGAACCGGCAGCCACACGCAGCGTGCTGACGCCTGAGATCGCAGAACCACAGGGCGCCGCCACGCCTGAGACCACTCCACTGGTCTTCAAGAAAGGCGGCATCACGCCAGCCAACACGGTATTCGTCTCGCTATGCTTCGAGGGTCCGGACATCTACTCCACTGCCGGCGGCCTTGGCACGCGCGTGGCGGAATTCACCGAAGCGCTGGCGACCATGGGATTCGACACGCATCTGATTTTCGTAGGCGATCCCAACAAGCCAGCAGTCGAGGACAAGATCGAGGGCCGCCTGCACATCAAGCGTTGGGCGCAGTGGATCAGCCGCTACTACCCCAACGGGGTATATGACGGAGAAGAACAGAAACTCAGCGAGTACAACGACACCGTTCCCTACCATGTGTATGAGCACATCGCCAAGCCAGCCATCGAGCAAGGGAAGCATGTCGTAGTCATCGGCGAAGACTGGCACACCGCTGAGGTCATGTCACGCGTGTCCGATGTTCTGCACTGGCACGGCCTCCGCAATCGCGCACTGCTGATGTGGAATTGCAACAGTCTGATGTCGCTCCACCGCATCAATTGGGGCCGCCTGAGCTACACTACGACCATCACCACCGTCAGCCGCTACATGAAGCACAAGATGTGGGAATACGGGATCAATCCTCTCTCCATCCCCAACGGCATCCCACGGCGTTTCCTCAATCCGGTGGACACTGACGCGGTTACCCGTCTGCGTGAGGTCGTCCAGCGCGGCGATCCGAACCACACGTTCCTGTTCAAGATTGGTCGCTTCGATCCAGACAAGCGCTGGATGATGGCAGTCGAAGCCGTCGCACGGATGAAGGCGTCTGGCAAGCGGGTGTCGATGATCATTCGTGGCGGCATCGAACCGCATGGCGGCGATGTGCTGCGGCGCGCGCAAGACCTCGGCCTGCGCGTCGTCAACGTCGAGGCGAAACGCCCAACGTCGCTGGAGTGCATTGATCTGCTGCGCGAAGTAGGCGAGGCTGACATCTATAACTTACGCTTCTTCGTACCAGAAGAATTCGTGCGCATGTGCTACGCCGCCGCCGACGCCACGCTCGCCAACAGCGGGCACGAACCATTTGGCCTGGTGGGCCTGGAAGTGATGGCCGCGCGCGGCATCGCCTTCACCGGCTCGACCGGCGAGGACTACGCCATCTCGTTCGAAAACGCTGTAGCGCTTGAGACCGAAGACCCGGATGAGATCGTCGGCTATCTCACGCACATCCAGCAACATCCAGAGGAGCGTGAGAAGATTCGCGCCGAAGCGTATCGCACCGCATCTGAGTTCGTATGGGAGGAAGTGATCGACAACCTCATCGGCAAACTCGGTTACCTCGCCCGCAAACAGAATCTGTCGCTCGACTAGACTCGCGCATTCCGGCGTTCGCTACGAAGAAGCGTGACAGCCCATCCAAGGGGGTATCTGGATGGAACTGCCACGCTTCTTGTTTGCGGACGACTATGCCGCCGGAGTCGGTGTCGCGACACCCGCTGACTTCAGCAGCAGGTAGATCTGATGGAGGTCAGATACCGCCTGCTTTGTATCGGCGCCCGCCGTCTGGATATCTGTCTTGTAACTGCCGAACTGCGACGCATATGCCGTAGGGCTGGCATTGAAATTCGCGGGAGTCAATTGCCCGATGATACCTTGCGCTGCGTCAGTCTGTGCTTCCGCGGTGGACACTTGCGACTGGTAGTCACTGAACAGTGTCTTCGCCCGCCCCTGCACGCTCTCAGGCGCGCCATTGATGGCATCCTGGATGATCGTCTCAGAACCCTTCAAGCGCGCATCGATGTGGGCGATGGCGTCCATCCACACCTCGTGGTAATCGCGCGGCAAGACCACCGCAAAGATACGGAACTGCGTGTAGATCAGCTTGACATCTGCACGCGCCGTCTTTGCATCCGGCGCCGCATCGAGCTGTCCCTTGAGGGCCGTCAAGCCGCTCTCATTCGAGGAGATATCAGCGACAAGCGCGGTGTTGTCGGCGCTGCTAATGCGGCCGGCCGAAAAAAGCTTGGTCACATGGCTATTGAGCGTCGACAATGCGGATTCTCGCTCGGCGATGCGTGCGTTTCCGAAGGTAACCACACACTGCGTATCAGTTAGCGCGCAAGTGGTCGTAGCTGCGTTCTTGAACCCCGCCAGAGGCACAAGCACTCCAGCGACCATCAATCCGAGGCTGCCGACAAGCGCCACGCTTTTGGCCGCATGTCGCGCGCGATTAGCTATCTGTTGAAACATAAGACGTTCTCCGCTTGCTCACATCTGCGAAGTGATTACGGCTGGGTCTGACTTTCCTGGCTGGAATAGTTCACTCCAGCGCTGCTCTGAGCGCCGCTGAGTTGCTGGCTATCGCTCTGATTCTGGCTGTCGATGCTCTGCAACTGCTGTAGCGACGACGAATTCGAAGAGCCCGCCCCATTTGAGAGGCTTCCCGCTCCGTGTGTGCTTGAAGACGCTGTGTGCGCCGCGCCCGTGCGGCATCCACCAAGCGCTAGAGTCACAGCCAGCGCCGCAACCGCCACACATACGGATGCCTGACGCCGCAGCCCAGAAACACTTGCCTGGGGAGTCTTTAGATACATGCCGGTCACCTCCAACGTGCTGTCGAACCTGTGCCCAAGTCTATGGGGCGCGACTGAGCGCATCATGAGAGGTGGGTTAACGATCGCTGAGAGGCTGTGTATACAAACAACGTCCGCCACGCTGGCGACGACGCCAGCCCACGCGGTACACTCCCAATACAGAGCAGCGGTGAACAATTGCGGCATTCTAACCGCGTTGAGGGAGGAGCAGGCATGGCAGGTGCGGCGGCGGCGCGACCACCGATCATCATCGGCATCAGTGGATCAAGCGGCGCGGCGTTGGCGCGACGAACGATCGAGATTCTCGGTGAACTCGGCGTGCCCATGCATATCACCTACACTCCCGCCTGCCGCCAGGTATGGCCCGATGAGATCGGTCATCTGCTCTCTGACGACCTGAGCGACTGGAAAAGTCGCTTTCATGCGCGGGTCTTCAATTCCGACGACTTCCGAGCGCCGATGTCGAGTGGAAGTTTCCGCACGTCGGGCATGCTCGTCGTCCCCTGCTCGATGCGTACGGTATCAGCCATCGCGCATGGAACCTCCAGCAACCTGCTCGAACGCGCCGCCGATGTCGTGTTGAAGGAGCAGCGCCCGCTGGTGCTCGTCCCGCGTGAAACGCCGCTCTCTGTCATCCACCTGGAAAACCTGCTCGCGTTGGCGCGCATGGGAGTGCGGATCGTGCCGCCCATGCCGCAGTTCTATCTTCGCCCGCAAACTGCGGACGCCATCATCGATCAGATGGCGCGACGAGCGCTCTCCGTCCTCGGTGTCGAAGAAGCGCTGCCCCCAGAGCTACGGTGGCGTGGCGACGAGGCGTAATCTGCCTCCACAGGAGTCAAGCATGTCAGGCGCATCAACCACGTACGAGGCCCATGTCGGCCGTGCCGCCCGAGGACCCGTGATCGATCTGCGAAGTGACACCGTCACGCAGCCAACACCTGCCATGCGCGAGGCGATGGCCGAAGCCGAGGTTGGTGATGATGTCTACGGCGAAGACCCCACCCTCAATCGCCTGGAGGCGCTTGCGGCTGAGAAAGTGGGGAAAGAAGCCGCACTGTTTGTCCCAACCGGCACGATGGGTAACGCCATCGCCATACTCGCGCACTGCCGACGTGGCGACGAAATCATCATGGGCGATCGCTCGCACACCTATCTCTACGAGGTCGGCGGAGCCGCACGACTCAACGGCTCACCTGTGCGTGTGATTCCCACGCTGCCCGATGGCCGTCTCGATCCCGAGCGTCTGGCGGTATCCTTCATAGGTGACGATGTGCACGAGGCGCGGACAGGACTGCTCTGCGTCGAAAATACGCATAACATGTGCGGTGGGCGCGTACTTGGCCCAGAGACCCTTCGCGCGCTCGCGGAGCCTGCCCGTCGACGCAACATCCCCGTGCACATGGACGGCGCGCGGCTCTTCAATGCCGCTGTGAGCCTCGGCATGCCCGCCAGCGTTCTCACCTCAGAGGTGGACTCAGTGATGTTCTGCCTCTCGAAAGGTCTCGCCGCGCCGGTCGGCTCGATGCTGGCTGGGACTACGGAGTTCATCGCCGAGGCGCGACGCGTGCGCAAACTACTTGGTGGCGGCATGCGTCAGGCTGGCGTGCTGGGCGCAGCGGGCATCCTTGCGCTTACCGACATGGTTGATCGGCTTGCTGAGGACCACGTCAACGCCAGGCATCTCGCACAAGGTCTGGCAGAAATACCAGGACTCCGGGCACAACCAGACACCGTCGAGAGCAACATTCTGTTCTTCGATGTCTTAGACGCGACAGGGCGCCGCCAAAACGAGGCGTTTACAAACGCCGCGGCAGAAGCTGGTGTTCTGTTCTCTGGTGGCGATACGGGGATGATACGAGCAATCACGCACTACGGCATTACGCCAGATGATATCGAGCGCACACTCACCGTGGCGCGCAAGGTTATGAGCGCCAAATAGGTCGCTCCATGATATGCTTAGAACTAGCCCACGTGCGTTGATCCCCACGGAAACAGCGCTTAGCTCGCTTGACAGGCATGGGGCAGACCGATATCATGTCGGCGGACTCATCCGTCAGGGACGCGACACGTGAGAGGGAGCGATCACGGTTGATCGCGACGTGTTCGACGCGTGACGAAGACTGCGTGAATGCGGGGTGGAAGGGGCCGCCTGCGAAATGAACACCTGCCAGCGATGTCATACACTTAATGTTGAAGACGCGATGATGTGTCGCACGTGTGGGCAAGAACTCAAGCACATCCCACGCGCGCACCGACCTACATCCGTACCCTACTCAGCCATCATACACTCGGCTCCAGTAGCGCCTCAACCTGCCGCCGTACAGACCGATCTACGACGCATGACGCCCCAGGTGGGTCCGCTCGTCATCGCACTCATATTGACGAGTGGCGACCGATATTTCCTAAGCGGCAAGAGCGACTATCTCATTGGGCGTCTGGGCCCTTCGGGCTTCCCACCAGACGCTGACCTCTCCGAAGTGTTCGCATTTGAAGCAGGTGTCTCGCGCCAGCATGTCATGATTCACGTGCGGGCGAATGGCGTGTTCGTTGAAGACCTGGGAAGCACGAACGAAACAGTCCACAACGGCTACCGACTGATGCCCGAACAGTGGTATCCTCTTCGCGATGGCGATGAACTTCGACTCGGAGCCATCATCCTGAACGTATCGTTCGGACACCTGTAGGCCCACAGGGGACGCCTCCTGAAAGGATAGCCCGCGCATGGCAATGCAAGTCATCGTCCACGTCATCAATGAGGAAGCGTTCGTCGCGGAAATGGAAGAGTTGCCAGCGGCTGGCCTCAACTACGTTGTCCTGACGAACCCGCGTACCCGCGAGAACAAGCACCTTCAGTGGGCGCAGAGTGGCGCGGTACGATACCTCTTCCCAATGACACGCATTGCCTTCATCGAAGTCATGATGAGCGAGCAAGACCGCGAGGGTATCGAGCCCTTCTATCGAGAGCGTAGCCGCTAGGAGCCGCACAGGGCGAGTTAGAGACCCTTTTCCAGACGCGCAGCCATACGCGGTGAGAGCCCCTGCTCGCTCATTTTGCGCTGAGTCGCCGCGACATCATATTCCACCCGCCGGAACTCAAATCCGAGATCGCTGTCGTAAATCATGTACGCTGCGCGCGGGTCGCCGTCACGTGGCTGCCCGACACTGCCGGGGTTGATGATGGCGCGGCGATGCTCTGGCAAAAGCCAGAGGCCTGGCGCCGGCGACAGGTGCTCGGCAAGCGGCGCGGGACTCAGTGGCGAGGCGCCCAGGTCAGGGAAGGGCATCAAATCACTGTCGCCCATCAGGAAGCCACTCCGCGCAAGCTCAGGCATGAGCGCGTTCGGCGTCGCGGGCGAAGGATGTACATCATCCGGCAGCAGGAAGATTGTGGGCACATGCGTATGGCCCACGAGGCAGTACGTAGTGTCGAAGGCGCCAAAGTTGGGCGTCGCGGCGTGCGGTGTCGTGAGGTATTCCCAGATCGGATTGAGGGGGCTTCCATGCGTCAGCGTGAATTCGCCATAGGTGGTGAGTTCTGGCAACCCCCGAAGGTAGATCCGATCCTGCGCGCTCAACTGCGCGGCTGTCCACTCCGCCGAGTTCGCCGCCACGCCGGTGAACTCATCTAGATCCAGCTTCCCAATCGCTGCCCAGTCGTGGTTTCCGGCGATACAAAACTGGCACAGCTCGCGGATACGCTGCACGCACTCACGCGGCTCGGGTCCGTAGCCAACGATGTCCCCCAGGCACCACACACCGTCGATCTTGGCCCGCTGCTCGTTTGACCATCGCTCAATATCGCGCAACACCGCGAGAAACGCTTCGAAATTGCCATGTATATCGGAGAGAATCGCGTATCGCATGAAGTGAGGCTTCCTCAACAACTCTGAAAGGCCATTGGTCGCTAGTATACACTGGTTCTAGCGCTAGCGCAGCATCCAACCGCCGCAGGGATGCCGTCCAGCGGAAACTAAGAAACATCGCATAACCCAATTGGGCCAGTCATACGGGCCAGGCAGGCGTTGAATTGGCACGATTTGTCGCCAGGTATGAGACAGTATTCACCTGTCGTCCGTATACACCAGTAGAGACATGTAGTCGAGACTCACACTCTCGTGATGTCTCGCCCGGACATTCGCGATGATGGTATAGTACAGGTGTGCGTCACCAGCGCACGAGAGTCGCTCCTGGGGCGATACAGTCACGTTCTATTGAAGGGAGCCAAGGTCTGGACTCTGCTGAGGTCGCGAAGGTCATCGCTGACATCGCCGTGGACAAGAAAGCCACCGATGTTGTTCTGCTCGACATCCGCTCACAGTCAGTCATCGCTGACTATTTCGTCATCTGCACCGGTAACAACCCACGGCAGATTCAAGCTATCGCTAGCGCCATCGAAGAGAAGCTCAGCGAATTGAATATTCCGGCGAAAGGGTTTGAAGGCGCAGCTGACAACGGGTGGATGCTGCTGGACTGCGGTGATGTGATCGTGCACATCTTTGGCCCGCTAGAGCGTGAATTCTATCGTCTCGAGCGATTGTGGAGCACGGCGCCGAGCGTCGTATATCTCCAATAGTGACGCATGTGAGAAAGGTGACGGCGATGACGACGTTACGCAACCGATTCTTTCTGGAAGGTGTCATCCTCGGCAGTTTCGCGGGTGTGGCGCTTGGCTCACTGATCGCATTTCAGGTCAGCAGTGAGCGCATGAACGCCGCCCGCCGA
This sequence comes from Ktedonobacterales bacterium, assembly GCA_036391835.1. GTDB lineage: Bacteria > Chloroflexota > Ktedonobacteria > Ktedonobacterales > JADMIN01 > JAKAIY01. Next base: position 29,880 of record DASVZC010000016.1, read on the forward strand.
ATGGTCTACCGCGTCGTGCGACCCAAGGAACCTACCATCAACTTCTCGCTCATCCGCCAATAACCGAGAGGCGCGCAGACGTCCGCTCGCGTGACGCTGCGCCCCTGGAACGGCGTACCGGACTCATCCAGAAATAATCGCAGGGGCGACTGCTCATTTACCCAGCAAACTTGGGAGCGGCGCCCCGTTTGCTTGCTCGGCGCTACATCGCGCGCGGAGCGTTCAAACGCGAGGAGACGAAACGGGTCAACCGCTCGGCAAAGCGTGCGGTATCGAACTGCTCGGCGTGCTGTCGAATCGCGATGGAGCTAAAGTATTCCGCGCGGAAATTTGCGACGACAGCCGCCAGCGACTCAGCCGTCTGTTCACGGAAGAAGACACCCGTCAACCCTTCGATAACCGTCGTGAGCGCGCCACCTGCGCCATAAGCGATTACCGGCTTGCCACAGGCCTGCGCCTCCACAGGCGCGATGCCGAAATCCTCCTCACCCGGGAAGACGAAAGCACGGCAACCGGCGATCTGCTCCTGCACCTGCTCATCGCTGAGTCTGCCAAGGAACTTCACCGTCGGGCCAGCCATGGATTTCAGACTGTGTTCATCGCGCCCCGTGCCAACGATGCGAAGTGGCAGCCCTAGCTTCGTGAACGCCTGCACGGCCAGATCAATGCGCTTGTAGGGCGCAAGACGCGACACGATCAGAAAGTAATCTTCGCGCCGGGTCGACACGCTGAACCGGGTGACGTCCACCGGCGGCGGGATGATGACTGACTCGCGCCGATAATATTTGGCGATGCGCGCGGCCACCACCGGAGAATTCGCCACGAACGCGTCTACCCGAGCGGCGCTAGCGTAGTCCCACATGCGCAGCCAGTTGATGAATGGCGCCAACCCCATCCGCGCCAGACCGCCGATATGCTCGCGCTCAATGTAGTCCTCGAAGTTCCAGGCCCAGCGCATCGGCGTATGACAGTAGCAGATATGCAGCGTCTCTGGCCGCGTGACGATCCCTTTGGCGAAGGCGCTACTGTCGCTCAGTACGAGATCAAATTCGCGAAGATCGAAGCTCTCCATGGCATACGGATAGAGAGGTAGGAATGGCTGGTGATGCCGCTTCACAAAGGGCATGCCCTGCATGAAGCTCGTGTGAATCTCCAGTGACTGAAACGCCTTGTCCACGCGGGAAGGATCGTAGATGCTGGTATAGATCGGCGCTCCAGGAAATATGCGCGCCAGCGCTAGCAGTGTCTTCTCAGCGCCACCCATCTGATTCAGGTAGTCGTGGACTAACGCGACCCGCATGCGTTGGCGCCTCCTAAGCTACTCATTCGATTCGTCGACACTGACTGGCGAGCGATGGGACATCAGCCCTAGTAGGCCCCCTTACGGCTCAACACCGCTGGAATCGTTTGCAGGGCAATCTGGACATCCAGACGGAGCGACCAGTTCTCGATGTAGTACAGGTCCATCAGTACCATCTCGTCAAAGTCGATGTCACTGCGGCCACGTACCTGCCACAGACCTGTGATGCCAGGTGGCATCTCCAGTCTGGCCTTCTCCCAATCCTCATATTTCGCGAACTCGACGGGCAATGGCGGCCGTGGGCCAATCAGGCTCATCTCGCCGCGCAGCACATTCAGGAGCTGAGGAATCTCGTCGAGGCTCGCCGCGCGGATGAAACTACCCACGCGTGTCCGTCGCGGATCATTCTTGAGCTTGAATTTGCCACGCTGGTCGCCGTCGGTAACTACCTCCAGACGCGTCCGCATCTGGTCGGCATTTACATACATCGACCGGAATTTGAAACACGGGAATGGATTGGCGCGGTAACCGAGTCGCGTCTGCCGGTGCAGCACCGGGCCGGGCGAGTCGAGTTTGATAGCCAGCGCAATGAGCAGCCAGACTGGCAGGCCAACAAGCAGCACGGCCAGCGAGCCAACAACATCGATACTGCGTTTGATAGCGAACTGGAACGAACTAGTAAGGCTACGCCTCAGCCCAATCAACGGAATGCCTTCAATCGCATCCACGTCGATGCGTGACATGCTCATCTCGAAGAGATCAGGCGTCAGGCGGAAGTCAGCGCCCGCTCGCTCGCAAATCTTGACCGTGGACATGATAAGATCGTGCTGATGCGATGGCAGCGTAATGATGACCTGCTCGACCCGGTGACCACGGATGACCGCATCGAGGTCGTTCAGACCCCCCAACACCGCAAATCGCCCGAAATCCTGCGGCTCGCCGACCTCGTCATCATGGATATACCCGACGACGCGATAGCCAAGGCTTGGCGTGGCAGCGATCTGCTGCATCATCAACTTGCCCAGGCGATTCGAACCGACCACCAGCAACGGTGTCAGAGCAACGCCACGGTTGTACAGCGCAGTGAGCAAGGACGAGACGATCAGACGAGCAAGGCTTACGCAGACAATGACGGTGACAAACGAAAGGGTGACCAGCGAGCGCGAGTCGCGCACGAAGATGTCCGTCCGCTGGAAGACGTATTCATAGGCCGAGAATGCCGCAAAACTGATCGTAGTCGACGACACAATGATCCAGAATTGTCGAAACCATGTGCCCGCTGTACGCAAGCGATAGAGCCCTTTGAGCGCAAATACAGCTACCACAAACAGCGTCGCCAGCAGACCCAACACCTCGAAGTTCGAGAACGGCTGGTTGATGAAGCCAGAGGTCAGGTTCACACCTTGCAGCACGACATAGCGGATGTAGTACGACAGATAGAATGCCGCCGCCACTGTCGTAGCATCCATCAGAAAGAGTACGCCGCGAAACGCGATGGACTGAAGTCGGCGACGACGCAATCGCGACTCGACGCTATAAATCGGCAATACGGGCTGGGCGGCTCGCACTGGCCACGATGCATCAGAAGTTGTCGATTGCGCGTGAGAGAACCTCGACTCTATCGGGGTCTCGCTGAGGTCCATGCCGCTCTCCCTTGAACAACGTCGTCAGTGTATGTTATGTCCAAACCTGATAAACGTTGACCACGCTGTAAACAATAGTATAGCTGCATAAGTCAGCGAGTCTGCGCGGCCAAGTGATACACGTCGGCGTACGCCCGCGCCAGGTGGGACATGGAAAAACGCTTTGTCCATGCGGGTCCTTCGACAGCGATGCGCTGCCGCAATGTTCCATCAGCCAACGCTTCTCGCATTGCCCGTGCCATCAAGTATGCGTCTCTGGGCGCAACCTGTATCGCGACGTCGCCTGCCACTTCTGGCAGACTTGACACATCTGAGGTTATCGTTGGGACCCCGCAAGCTAGCGCCTCGGCGACAGGTAAGCCGAAGCCCTCGTAGAGCGAAGGATATAGAAACAATGCTGCGCCAGCGTACCACAGCGCTTGCTCATCGCGCGACACGTATCCCGCAAAGGTCACGTGACGCTCTAGCCCCAGCGCGCGGATGCGCGTAAAGAGCTCGTCGTAGTACCAGCCTTTCGCGCCCGCCAAAATCAGCGGAGGCGCATCAGCATCTTCTGCGAGGAGCGCACCGTATGCCTCGATCAGTGTGAGGACATTCTTACGAGGTTCTAAGGTACCCAGGTAGAGCAAATAGCGCTCGGGAAGCGCATGCCGCTCACGGAAACGAGCCAGAACCGTGGGCTCGGTGACCGGCTGGAAATCCGGGCTGATGCTTGGATAGATCACACGTACTCGATCTGGCGCCACACCAAACTCAGCGATGATGTCCTGGCGGGTGCTCTCCGAGACGGCCACGATCTGCGTCGCCGCCCGTGCGCTTCTCTCCGTGAAGGTGCGCTGATACATTCGCCGGGCGGGACGAAAATAGTGCGGATAGCGCACGAACGCCAGATCATGGATTGTCAACACCGATGGACATGGCACGCGCTCGGGCAAGACGTTGACCGGCGCGTGGAAGACCTGCGCCCCGATTTCCCGTAAACGCAATGGCAGGCGCGCCTGCTCCCAGGCGATGCGCTGAAGCGGGCTGGCAGTGGGCCATTGCGCAGCCTCCAGTTGGATACGTGAGCTATGCGATAGTGGGCTTTCAGCGGCGGCCTGCGCTTCAGCGGAACTGACAAACACAGTAAAGGAGAGGTCGTCGTCGCTGTATCGATCGAGCGCTTCGAGCAGCATATACGTGTAGCGACTTACGCCAGCGTTGCGATAGGTCTGGCCCAATGAGACAAGTTGCGCATTGATGGCGACGTGCGTCACTGGTTACCTCTGCTCTACCTGCAAACTATTCTGCGCCATGCTTCTCCGCTCGACCCCTTCTGACTAGGCGAGGTGGTCGATGATACGGAAGCCCTTACCGCGCGCGAACGACAGCGACTTCAGCGCAAACGTTTCCAGCGCTGGAGCCTGCGCGCCAATCACTGGCGCGAGTGGAAGATCGAGGGCGCCTACATAGCGTTCCTCAACACCGCCGAAGCCACTCTTGAAGGTGTAGACGGAATAGAGGGGATTATCTTCCGTCGGCTGAAAGGGGATTCCCCACATGTCATAGCGAGTCGCGCCACGACCTTTCGCCCACAGCATCGCGCGATATTGCCCCAATTCAGACGGCTTTACCGAGCGGTCACCACCGGAGCCACCATACAGGTAGTAGGCGGATTGGCCAAAGACTACGATCAACGCGCCATAGACTACAGCGCCGTTGAAGCGCGCAAGCAAGATGCGCGCGTCGTCTCCAAAGACCTCGATAAGTTGCGTGAAGTAGCTCAGATCACGCTCGACGAAGCCTTTTCGTTCCGCAGTCGCAGCCAGCAACTCCCAGAAGGGCCTGGCCAGTTCGACGCCACCTTCCGCTACTTCGACACCTTTCTTGATCGCGTGTCGAGCGTTGTAGCGTACGCGAGAGTTGAACGCAGCAAGCAATTTCTCATCATCGGGCGTCAGATCGACAACGATGGTCGCGCGCGGCTGCACCTGGCGCGGAGCCTCGCGAAACCCGAGCGCGCCCAGTGGCTGTGCGTCCATCAGTGGTGGATCAACACGCAAGAACGGCGCGCCCGATGGACGTGTTCGCCGCAGCCAGCGTGTCAATGCATCTAACCCGGCGAGGCCGCGCTCATCGTCACGCCACCACGGGCCGCGGGGAGCATAGAGCGACGGCACACCCATGACGCGTCGCGCGAGCAACTGGACACCAGCGACAGGTTCATCGCCGTCGAGCACCAGCACGCGGGTTGGCTCCCAGCCACCCAACCGTTTGAACTCGCCCCACTCCCAGCTTTGCAGAAGATCTGCGCGCGGAGCGCTCTTCACCGCCGCGTTCCACGTTTCGCGCTCACGCGCCAGCATCACTCGCGCCGCCATCGCCGACTCCGCTCCTACTTACTCATCGCAACGAGCGCACCTCACAGTCGGCGCTCGAACTCTATCCATTCGACGCAGTGTACAACGCCGTGGCAGGCGTGGGGATAACGGAGATGACGCCTCCTGCCTATCTACTGCTCATCTCACAGCGAAAATCTGCACGCCGGGACCTCTCACCCGCGTGATTGACGGCGCCCGAACAATTGTGCTACCTTCATCTGCGCCAGAGCTACATTACCCATCCACGAGCCTTAGCCAACACTTGGCCAGAACGGCGAACGCTATGACGGTTCGACAGAACAAAGCGCTCAATGCGCAACAGTCGATTGACAGCGACGACATGGCCCCGGCGGAGGACGAATCCGCTACGACCACCGCCGACGCCGCCAACCCGAGCGGATTGTTGCGCCGTGCCCGTGATGAGTTGGCCTCCGCTGGCGAGCCACTGGGCGCCGCAGAACTTGCCGCTGCCGTATTCGGCGCTAGTGCAGGCCTGGTGGGGGCCGCCGCTCCGTGGGTGGCCATGCTAGACATACTGCTCGCGCCGTCACCCATGTTCGCGCGCGACGCGACTGGCGCTTGGCGGCTGGCGGCCTGGGATCTTGCCCGGCGCAGCCTGCTGGAGACAGAGTTCGTCGCGGTCGACGTCGAAACGACAGGTCTCGCTCCGGGGCGACATCGGCTGATCGAAGTTGGAGCCGTCATCATCACTGCGGGAGTTCCTGGAGCAAGCTTTAAGCGGCTCATCAATCCCGAGCGCCGGCTGCCACAATTCATCACCAAATTTACTGGCATCACCGATAGCATGGTTGCGCGATCCGCACGCGCCGCTGATGTCTTGCCCAAGTTGCGCGCGTTCGTCGGAGAACGGCCTATCGTTGGGCATAATGTGGGCTTCGACCTTTCTTTCCTCAACTTCGAAGCGGACCGCTGCGGCATGGGCGCTGCATTCCCAGATGTAGGCATCGACACTATCGCGCTGGCGCGCCGCTATGTAACTGGTCTGCGCCGCGCTGGTCTCGACAGGGTGGCGATGGCTCTGCATCTGCCCATCAACACGCGACACCGCGCGCTTCCAGACGCGCTCCTCACGGCTCAGGTCTTCGCGATGTTGCTAGCCCGCGCACGCGAAGACGGCTGCGAAACGCTTGAAGATCTCTGGCGTGTCATTGATAGTTCAACGGCGCGCAGGCAGCCGCAGACCGAGCCGCGCCCCAGTGGCAAAATGTACCTCAACCCTGCTTGGCGTAAGGACTTCCCAACGACGCCTGGCGTCTACCTCATGCGCGACGCTCACGGCGAAGTAATCTATGTCGGCAAAGCCAAGCGCCTGCGCGATCGGCTGTCATCCTACTACAGCCAGCCACTCGGCTATACCCGCAAGATGGATGGCCTGCTGCAGAGCGTTGTGGATATCGAGACGCGCCAACTCGGCTCTGAACTCGAAGCGCTGCTGGTCGAGTCACAACTCATCAAGGCGCTGCAACCCCGCTACAACGTCCAGTTGAAGAACCATGAGCGCTACCCGTTCATCAAGGTGGACATGAACAGCGCATGGCCACGCTTCTACGCTACTCGGGAGGTCAGCGCGGACGGCGCGCGTTACTTCGGCCCATTCCGCAGCGGGCGCATTGTCGAGGTCACGCTGGAACTCATTCACAAAGTGCTGCCTCTCCGCACCTGCACACGCAATCTGCCACCAGACGCGCCCGCGAGCGAGCCCTGCCTGCGCTACCACGTCAAACGCTGTCCTGGCCCCTGCCGAGGAGGCATGGCTGACACAGCCGCAGCGGACTATCGAGTCGCCATCGAGGACGCCTGCGCGTTTCTCGGTGGCGAGCGCACGGATCTCATCGACAGGCTCAAGCGCGAAATGTTCGAAGCGGCTGCCCGTCAGGACTACGAGCGCGCCGCCCGCCTGCGTGACGCGCTGCGCGACGCCGACCAGGTACTGCTTGGTCAGCGGCTCATCACGGGAGCAGTGGAAGCGAACAATCTCCTCATCGCCTATCCCTCGGCGGAGTCTGGCGCGCTCGAACTCTACCTCGTGCGCCACGGACGACTCGCCCGCCAGGCGCGTGTCCCGCATGCGGAGGCGCCAACCCAGGCCGCTGTGATTGAACTCGCCCAGACCGCGTTGGCGCTCGGCGTGCCACCTCTCTGCGTCGGTCGGGAAGAAGTGGACCAGATCAACATCGTCGCCCGCTGGATCTCGCATCATAGCGAGGACAGCGACCGCGCATTCTTCAGCCTCCCCTCAGCGCTGGATAACGCCGCCGAGGTCGCCGCGTTCGCCGAACGTGTCGCTGTGACCGTCTGCGCCCCACATGCGGATGTCGTCGAAGATGTGCTTGGCATGGCCGACGACGCTGAGGCAGACGTCAGTGACGCGGGCGATGACGACTGGTAGCGAGTAATTCTGCTCACATGATTGAGAAATTCGTTCGCTTGCGGTGACCAAAGAAGCAAAATTGGTTAGCTAGTTGCTTGACTGAATACTTGAGTTCCAGTATCTTTTCAAAAAATTAAGCATATTGTGATGTGACGTTGGATCACACCTCCAGGTGAGCCACGAGATTTGTCTCATCGTGCTCATCCAATCGAGTAAAGTCAGGTGTAGTAGCAGGTAATCGCTGAAACCTGCTTCGTCGCCCTACGTCCACTCCACTGTTCCTTCCACACCAAGCTGGCAAGGAGGTCCGATGGCGAACCCAACCCTTGTGCTTGAACTCGCGATCGTTGGTATCGCGTATGGCGCACTGTATTCTCTCGCAGCGCTTGGCATCGTGCTCATCTACAAGACCACTGGCGTGCTCAACTTCGCGCATGGCGCCATTGGAATGTTCAGCACCTTCATCGCCTACGAGTTTGGCGTCGTGCGGGGATGGCCTGCCCCCATCGCGATTCTGCTTGCGCTCCTGTTTGCCGCGGCGTTCGGCTGGTTCATGGAGCGCTTTACGCTTCGACCACTCCGAGACCGTCCAGTGCTGACGCGAGTCATTGTGACGCTCGGCTGGCTCCTCGTATTGCAGGCAGCCGCAAGCCTCATCTGGCGAGATACGTCCTATCACATTCCGCTCCAGATATTTCCGACGAGCGGAATAAAGGTCGCGCAAATCTCCATCGGCTACAACCAAATCGCCAATGTGGTCGTGGCGGCCATCCTCGCCATTCTCCTCGCGGCTTTCCTGCGCTTCACACCGCTAGGCGTGGCCATGCGCGCTACTTCGGACAATCCCACGGCTGCGCGCCTCCTCGGCATTCGTGTCAATATGGTTTCCGCGTCATCCTGGGTGCTCGGTTCGCTGACCGCAGCCGTCGCAGGTCTCCTGCTCACACCGTTGACGACGCTGAACACCACGGAACTAACCGTCGTCGCGATCACCGCCTTTGGCGCCGCGCTGATCGGTGGCCTGACCAGTCTCACGATGACATTCGCGGGCGGCATCCTCCTTGGCATGCTCCAATCGTTGCTAGTGCTCGTCGTCCCACCGCAGATATTTGGAGCGTCGGACGTGTTGACCTTCGCAGTCATCTTGGCGGTGCTCCTACTGCGCAAAGAAGTGCGCGTCCTGGCTATTTCAGCGGTCGGCGGGGAGGGTCTGTAATGGATAGCATCACTCGCCCATCGCGCATACCGCAGGGCGCAGATCTCACGAAACCTCGTGGCAGCGCACTAGAAGCATTCACGCGCGACCCTGTAGCGGTCAAATGGCTTGTGCGCGCAATTCCATTGCTGGCGCTTCTGCTACCCAATGTCCTTGGTGTGTACCAACTCAGCGTGCTTTCCCTCGCCCTGGTATACGCGGTCGCACTGATCTCTGTGGTCGTGCTCACTGGCTACGTAGGGCAGGTGTCGCTCTGCCAGGCGTCTTTCATGGGCCTGGGGGCATTTCTCTGCGCCGCGTTGATGAAGCACTACTCCCTGTCCTATTGGATTGCCGCTCCTATCGCGATTGCGGTGGTCTTCATCGCTGGCATCCTTGTTGGTATCCCGGCGCTGCGGTTACGCGGGCTTACCCTTGCCATCGTCACATTGTCGCTGGCTCTGCTCGCGGACAACTTCCTCTTCAACGGCGTCGGCTGGCTAAACAATAATGGCAACCACTGGATCATCACGCGACCGTCGATTTTCGGCGTTTCGCTCGATCATCCGGACGCCTTGTTCCGAGTAATTCTCATCGTGCTCCTCGTGACGCTGCTGGCAGTCGTTCGGTTACGTCAGGGGCGCACCGGCAAGAGTTGGTTCGCCATGCGAGATGCGGAAATCGCGGCGGCGACCTCCGGCGTGCCTATCACGTCGATGAAGTTGCTGGGATTCGGCGTAGCCGCCGCAATCGCCGCCCTGGCTGGGGTGCTCTATGCGTTGGCGCTTAGCACGGTGGCGCCTGACCCCTTCACCTTCGTCTACTCGATTCAGTTGCTCGCCATCGCGGTCATCGCTGGCATCCGGTCGCTTCCCGGAGCCATCTTCGGGGCCGTGTTCTACATCGTCTTGCCACAATTCCTGTTGCAGTTTCCGACACTCGTCCCGCTCACGCCGCTGATTCTGGGCGCTGGGCTGATCTTACAGATGCTCTTCGCGCCACAGGGTCTCGGCGGCCTGCTCGACGACGCCCAGAAGCGCCTATTCCGTAGCCCCACGAGATCGGCGTCCCTGCAGGGCGCTACCGATAGGAATGAGGCTTAGCATGCCATTATGTGACGTGCGCGGGGTAACCGTACGTTTCGGCGGAGTCACCGCACTGGACACCGTAACCATGGAATTGCTCGAAGGTGAGTTCGTCGCGCTCATCGGCCCGAATGGCGCTGGCAAGACCACGCTCTTCAACGTACTTTCAGGCATCCAGCGTCCCGCTGAGGGCGAGATCATCTATCGCAATCAGTCCATCAATCGGCTTGACCCCAGCCAGCGGGCGCGTGTCGGCATCGGTCGCACGTTCCAGACACCTCAGGCCTTTGGCTCCCTGACCGTACTGGACAATCTGCTCCTGCCGGGCTGGCTCCCTCGATTCGGCGGCATCATACCCGACCTGATTCCGATTCCCGGCGCGGGCCAGGGCCGCAAACTAGCGCGAGACCGTGCGCGCGGTGTCGCCGCGGTGCTAGGCATCGAGGACACGCTCGATCGCTACCCCGGCGAACTCCCGCTTGGTAAGCGTCGCTTGATCGAACTCGCCCGCGCGCTCTGCACCGAGCCACAACTCTTGCTACTCGATGAGCCTGCTTCCGGTCTGGACGCAGACGAAACCGTTCGATTCGCCGAACTGTTGCTACGCGTGCGAGACATCTTCAAACTGACGATGCTGCTCGTCGAGCATGACATGCAACTCGTGCTCGGCGTGGCTGATTACCTCTACGTGCTCAACTTCGGCAAATTGCTCGCGCAAGGTGAACCAAACGCCGTGGTCAGCAATCCAGAGGTTGTGGCCGCATATCTCGGTGGCGCCGACCAACACGACGGCGTCGCCCCTCCCGCGCAGCAGGCAAGTTCCACCTCCCGAGGAGGTAGACGATGATGTCACGGTTTGGCCGCGCGAAGCAAGATCCCCAGCAGGCGCGTGAAGATGGGTCGAGACGTGGCGGCTGGGGCCCAGCCGACAACTCTGCCTCGCCTGACGCATGGCTGCTCGATGTCCAGACGCCTGCGCCACAACCTCTACCAGCTCAGCAGCATCGCGCTACCGCTTCTGCAGCCGCGCCATATGCGCCATCCTCAGCGCCGCCGCTGCTAGAAGTGCGGGGTGTGACGGTCAATTACGGCCAGATCGCGGCGGTACGCAATCTGTCGCTCACTGTCGGGGAAGGTGAACTCGTCGCGCTGCTCGGCGCGAACGGCGCGGGCAAGTCCACGACACTGCGCACCATCTCAGGTCTCGAACGCCCGCGCGCGGGTCAGATCTATTTCGCGGGCCAGCGGATTGACCGGATGGGCGCCGAACAAATCGCGCGCCAAGGCATCGCCCACTTGCCAGAAGGTCGCGGAATGTTCCCGCGTCTCTCCGTAGATGAGAACTTCCGTATGGCGGCGTATGGCGCAGGCGTGCCCATGACCGAATACGGCGGCAGGCTGGATAGCGCCCTTCGTCTCTTCCCTGTGCTCCGCGAGCGCATGAGTCAACTCGCCGGCACGCTCTCGGGCGGCCAGCAGCAGATGCTCGCTGTGGCGCGAGCATTGGTCACACGCCCGCGCCTGCTCATGATTGACGAACTTTCGTTTGGTCTGGCGCCCGTCGTCGTGAAGCAACTCTTCGACCTGTTGCCACAAATCCTGGCCGATGGCACAGCCATTCTGCTTGTCGAGCAATTCGTCGGGCAGGCGCTTGCGGTAGCGGCGCGGGCGTACGTCCTCGAAAAGGGTGAGCTTACGTTTGCTGGTTCAGCCGCAGAACTCGCGCAGCGCGAGGGATTCGTCGAGAGTTCCTACCTTGGCAGCGGCGCCCAGCGCCCGGAATATCATCGCACTCGACCCGAGGAAACCGAGATGCTGCGGGTTCGTGTCGAACCCTCGATGATACGCCGTCTGCGCGCGGCTGGCGCTGGACGCACGATGCATGAGATGGCCAACGAGGCGCTCAAAACCTACCTTGCCAACGTCGAGGCGTCGCAGGCCACGCGCCAGTCCGCCACACCGACGTCCATCGCTAACGATTCCCACACCTACCGCTATCCAGAAGCCGAGGAACAGAAAGGAGGCGCACGATGACCATCCCATTGTTCGGGGGCGGAGGTAGTGGTGCTGAGCGGCGCGACCCCCAATCCAGGCGCTCAAGAGCGCGAGCCATCCGACGAGCCCTACGCGGTCGCCGACGTCAGTTGATGCTGGTCAGCCTGTGCTCTTTCTGCGCAGCCCTCAGCATCCTCGCGTTGCCACTCGCGACGGCGCACGCTGACTCGAATGCGCTGGGCGTCTACTCGGCGCTGGCGACTGGCTGGGGAATCCAGCCCTATGTGCTCAACGACCAGTTCCAGAACGTCGCGCTAGATCAAGCGGCGCCGCTCGTGTACGTCTCCATGAATGGCTCATCCGTCGGTGGTGGGTCATCGAAGGCTCGGGCTGCATACTTCTTCCCAGGTACAGCGACGACCGCTGTCCCTGCCGCGAACGGCGTTACGGTCCCTGTACCACCTGCGGCGCAGGCTTACTTCCCCGGTGACCCCAAGTCTGCTTCTTCCAGCGTCGGCGGCTTCAATGATGGCGTGGCCACACAAGCAGGCGGCGGTACGCAGGCAGCGAGTGCGGCAGACGGCTACGCTCTGGCTCAGGCGGCGCTGGGAAGTTTCCAGTTCGCGCCGACGCTTCCGAATCCCCCGAGCGCGCCAGGAGTCCCCAGCGTTCCGGGTGTTCCTTCGGTTCCAAGTCCGCCCGCAGTACCCACTACATCGAGTGGAGCGCCAACGCCAACAACTGGCGGAAGCGGTAGCCCATCTCCAACGCCGAAGCCAACGTCCTGTATCCTCGGTGTACTGTGCGCGTACAATCCGTCACACGGTGGGGTAGACGCCTCGCCCGCACAGCCACAGACGCCACAAGGGCTGCTGCCATTCCCGCTGCCCGATCCCGTCGAGCAGCAACTCACGGCTGCGCTGAAAGCAGCGCAGATCGCGAATCCGAATTTACTCGCGCTTTCTGGCGGCAAACTCGCCACCACCGATCCGACACTCCCCTACGCGCAGGCTGACTCATCGAGCCGCGCGGAAACACGCGCCACCGATCAAGGCGTCTCAGTCTCCGTCGTGACACGCGCTCAACATGTGGAGTTGTTCCAGGGATTGATCGAGTTCGCCAGCGTCTCCACGACGTTGCAGGGAGCCGCTCCCGGAGACGGCAAAACGGCTGGAAGCGGAACAATCAACACGACGATCACTGGCGCCACCATCGCTGGCATCCCTGTCACGATTGACCAGAACGGCGTGACAGTGAACGACCAGAACGCCAACGCGGCGCAAGTGAAATCACTGAACGATCAGTTGAACGCGGCGCTCGCTCAGGCTGGCATTCACATCAAGTTGCTCAGCAGCACGTTCTCAGGCGCCACTGGCCTATGGCAAGGCGCAGGCGGTGGAGTCGAGGTTACGAACGAACTGTCGCAAGCAATCCCCAATCCGCCTGCTGGAACGCCTTCACAGGTTTCTGGCGGCGTAGCTGAGGCTCAAGGCACCCACGTCGACTTCACTATCGCTGAGGCGACCGCCAATATCAGCGCGTCACCAGACACGAGCGGTTCAGGCGACAACGGTGGCTCCACTGACGCTGGTAATGGCGGCGGTGGCGGATTCTGCTTCTTCTGCGGTGGCGGCTCCGCCGGGTCGAATGGTTCCAGTGGGGTTGGCTCGTCCAGCACGACGACGCCTGGCTCCGCAACGCATGGGTCAGGCTCGTTCACGCTGCCTATGGGCCTGCATGGCTTCCCACTTCTCGCGCTCGTCTTCGTCGTGCAGGGACTTTCCACCGCTGCCGTCGCGGCCACCGCTGGATACACCGACGACGATGATAAGGAAGAAAAGCCCGCTGTCGAGGAGGAAACGAAGTGATGCAATCACCAGCTCCAAGCGACAGCGGACGTCCCAACACGCCGTCTCCAACGCTCGCCCCGCCAGACCACCCAACCGTGCCATTACCGGGCATGGCACAGAAGGCGACATGCCCGGTCTGCGCCACGACATTCGCACCGCGTGACACAAAGGGTACATGTCCGGTCTGTGGCGAACAGGTAGTGCGTGGATTCCAGGCCGGTGGAGATATTCCTGTCATCTCACCGGCTCTAGAGTGGGTGCGCAAAGGTGGCAATTGGAAGATCGCCGCGATAGGGGCGCTCGTCCTCTACCAGGTCATCATGCTCATCATCCTTTGGATTCACATGGCGCAGATACACGCGTTGTAGATGCGACGCCCTTGACTGCCTGACTCATCCACGCGCGGCAGGCGGGCCGCTGAGAGCACGCCCACGCCGTTCCACGGAGGAACCAGTATGCGCGCCAACCGAGATACCATATTTGTGGTCACCCTGATCCTTGCGCTCATTGCGTCTACAGGCGCAGCGCTCACCGCGTGGGCCAGCGCTGGTTCGCGCGAAACCGTGCAGGTCAATGGCGGCGGGTCGTTTGGCTCGGGCCTGACGACGACCGTCTCCACGAATGGCACACCATCGAGCGGCAGCAGCGCCGGATCAGGTGGCTCCAGCTACAATGGCGGCGGAGCAGGCGGCTCAAATGGCGGTAGCTCCCCATCGAGCAGTGGCGGCGGCCCCGTCGTTGGCAAGACTGATACTATCAAGATCGGCGGCATCTTTACTGAGAGCGGTGGACTCGACTCTACCGTCGAAGAAGACACGGTACGCGCCTGCTTCAACTACTACAATGCGCAGGGCGGCATCAACGGCCACAAACTGTCCCTCGTCTCATACGACGACGGCCTTAGTGGCACAAACGCGCAAAACGAAGCAGTCAAACTCGACACGTCTGATCATGTGTTTGCCATCGTCGGCTGGCTGGCGCCGTTCGGTGAATCGCCTGCCGCTACCTACTTCGAGCAACACGGTATCCCGATTATCGGCGGGTTGGGTGTTCCCGAGGAGTTTGGCAACGCAGACTCCTTCCCGGTGTCACCGTCCTTCTACAACGCGGGCTATTTGCTCGGCCAGTACGGCGCCGGCACGCTGCACTTCAAGCATCCAGGCATCATTCTCACGAACACGTCTGGCATCCAGAACGTCACAGCGGGCATCAAAGACGCTGCGGCGAAAGCAGGTGTGACGATCAACAATAACGACATCGCATACGTGTCGTTCGGAGAAACGAACTTCTCCAAGTACATCCTGCCGATGAAGTCCGACGGAGTAGACAGTCTTATCACGCAGATCGACCCCTATAGTTACGTGCGGCTCTACAACGCCATGCAGTCGAACAGCTTCATGGTGCCACACCTCGCCGGCGCTGGCATCGACAAGAAGTCAGTGGATGACACTATCGGGGCCCCTCTACATGGCGTCTACAGCTTCATGCCTTATCGCGAGGCGCAGGGCAATCCCGACAACAACGCCGAAGTCAGCTTGTATCTGAACACACTGGGACGATACTACAACAGCCAGCTTCAATACGTGGACGCGTTCTCCGAAGGGTCATGGGTTGCGTGTCGCGTCTTTGGCGCGGCATTGGCGAAGGTTACCGGATCCGTCACAAGGGGCGCGTTGATTCAGGCGCTGAATTCAGGAACCTACGATATCGGTGGTATGGCGACACCGCTCAACTACGGCGCCACGTCGGGCGGCGGCAAGAATGACGCAAACCACTGCGTGCTCTACATCACGTACAACTCAAGCTCACGCTGGCAGACAGCGCAGGGATACACGTGCCACTAGCTGTGCGTTGACCTCGCAACGAAATGCCCCCTCCTGGTCGGAGGGGGACCCTCGCGAATTAGCGGTGCGGGGCTGAGGTAAAGTCGCTCCACGTGGCGAGTGAGTTAGTGCGCGACATCGAAGACGACATGCAAAACGCCCTTCCCATGTATGGGAAAGGCGTTTTGCATTTGGATTATATCAGGTGCTCCCAGGGCGACTCGAACGCCCGCACCCGGCTCCGGAGGCCGGTGCTCTATCCACTGAGCTATGGGAGCGAATGCGCCAGACGACAGATCGCTAACGCACACAAAGTGTAGCACACGCCCTGCACGCCCGCAAGGGAAGCGCGGTCAGCCTAGTTGCGCGGCCACGCGTATGCGGAGAAGGCGTCCCACTGGTCTTGCGTAGCCGTCTGCCACTCGAAGTACGACACCCCTATACACCCCAGTGACCGGGCAGCGTCAATGTCGGCGGTAATCTCCGCACCGCTCGGATTATGGCCCACCCCCGCGCTGTCATCGGAGTACATATCGTACATCTGGCCAAGCTCCTCGATCGGAATGGGATGAGCGATTCCACCCGCCTGCATCGCCGCTCGAATCGTCACAATCGACGATGTCACGAACTTCTTCACGTCTTGAGCGGTGTATTGGTGATGGTAGCGGCTGTGCCAGTAGTTCATCGGCGAGATGACGTTCCAGGTCGAGGCAATCGCCGCATAGGGATACTCCGCATGCGTAAACGGGTGCAGCGCGGCATCCTCCATCAACGTGTCCGGTCCGATCAGCCCCCGCACTACCTGCCCGTAACTGTAGACGCTAGTGGGGTCAGTGTTTTCCTCAACGTCAGTGGAGAGGCCATCCGCATGGTCGCCGCTCGGCGTGCGATAGTTGACGACCTGCCGCGTCATCTCGATATCCGACGAGATATTCGCGAGCGTCGGATAGACCCACGCAATGACCGTGATGCCCTGCGCATGCGCAACAGGCAACAGCCGATCAAGTGAGTTCGCGCCGTAGAATCCCCACTTCGAGATGGCGACCTCGGCATAAATATGTGTCATGCCTGACGCCTTCGCGTCTGCCATGAGCTTCGCGAGGTCTGCGTGGCGAGTCAGATAGTTGGTGAACCACATGCCCTTGCCAGCCGCGCCCGTCCACACTGGATTGCCACGCGCCATGTGTGTCGCGGGATCAGGCTCATCGAGCCGTGCGTCACCACTCCACAGCCAGCCGGAACCCTGCGGCGTCGAGACGTGATACCACGGCTTGCCAGCGCTGTCACTCGCCCACTGGCCGATCGTGAGCGCAACACCCGCCGAGAGACCAGCGAGTGGCGCGGCGTGTGTGTCAGGCCAGGCGAAAAGTGTCGTAGGCGCGGTGGTCCGAGCTGTTGCTTGCAGAGGCTGCGGATCTTTCGGCGCGGAAATCGCGGCGGGCTGAGGATCAGGAACACCAGGAAACGTGCAGTCACCCGCGTAGTCATTGGCGGGCGGCGACGCACTCAGACCTACCGATGTGACGTAGCCGTCGGTATGGCTCCAGACGCGCACGTGGCTCCAGCCGGGAGTCGCAGAATCGAGCAGCGTCACGTCTGTGCCACCCAGCAATTGCGTGATGAGCGGCGCCGACTGGTCAGGGGCGGTATGCACGCCGACACAGGGCGCCAACGTATACGCGAGGGTATGTGGAGCTGCTCGTGTGACAGTGACAACAGGCTTCAGCGGCTCGGCATGCGCCGTGAGGCTCAAGGTTGATAGTGAAGCGTACAGCAGCGCGGCGGCAAGCAGCGCGGCCCATATATGCCGCCAGCGACTAGCGCGTCGCCGGATTGAGAATGAGTCGACTGAACGGCCCATAGTCTGATCCCTCAATACTCTGCGCCTGCGCTCTGGGCGCCGCCCTTGCCTTGCTAGATAGCCACAGGCACCTCGGCCAGCCGCATCGACAGCACACGCGAAACGCTATCTGGCCCCATCGAGACACCATAGATCGCGTTCGCATGCGTCATCGTCACCCGATTATGCGTAATGACGATGAACTGCGTGCGCTCGGCAAGTTGCTTGAGTATATCGCAGAAGCGAACGACATTCGCCTCGTCGAGCGCAGCGTCCACCTCATCGAGCAGGCAGAAGGGAGGTGGATTCGTCTCCAACAGCGCAAATAGCAAGGCCGCGGAGACCATCGCCCGTTCGCCGCCAGACAGCAGCGAAAGGTCCTGTACCCGCTTGCCCGGAATCTGCACATACACCTCAACGCCGCCAAAACTCGTTTTGCGAGGGGTCTTCAAATCCTCTGGCGCGAGGTTCTCCTCGTCCTCATCATCCTCCGATTGCTCGCGCTTCGGCGCCGTCAACTCCAGTCGCGCCGCGCCCCCTGAGAACAACGTCACGAAATGTTGTTGGAAGCGCTCATTCACCCGATGGAATGTCTCAACGAACTGGCGCCGCATCGTGGAGTCGAGTTCCGCAATGATCTGGCGCAAATTGGTGGAGGCGTCGCGCATGTCGTTCATCTGACTCGACATGAAGTCGTAGCGTGTCTTGAGTTCCTGATATTGCGCGGGCGCGTCTGGATCGTAGCCGCCCAGATTCTTGAGCCGCGAGCGCAGCGAATCAATCTGGCGGCGCATCTTAGTCGTTTC
Source organism: Ktedonobacterales bacterium (assembly GCA_036391835.1). Taxonomy (GTDB): domain Bacteria; phylum Chloroflexota; class Ktedonobacteria; order Ktedonobacterales; family JADMIN01; genus JAKAIY01. The sequence goes on from DASVZC010000016.1 coordinate 48,169, forward strand.
TTCAGGCGTAGGCGCCGGTGACGTCTCCTCATCCTCAGACTCGCCCTCGTCTCCTGTGACCGCTCCAACAATCGCCAGCAGCGGATCGACTTCATCGTCCGAGCCCAATTCATCTCGTATCTGTGCGGCGAGCGCATCGATCGCATCGCGCGCCCGCTGGGCGTCAACGATGGCGCGGCGATACTCGACCTCCAGCGCGGCAAGTTCCTGGCGCTCCGCGCTCTGACCGCGTTCGAGTTGGGTCACTTCGCGCTCCATCTCCGCCTGGCGATCATCGTTCGACCGTAGCGTCTCACCGAGTGTCCGCACGCGCTCGCGCAGGATAGAGATGGCGCTTTCCTGCTCAGCAGTGGAAGTGTCGAGTTCGTCGCGTTGGCTCTCGATCGCGCGCAGTCGCTCTTCGCGTCGCGCCAGTTGCGCCTCGAATTCTCGCAACTGCGCCCGCACCTGATCGGCGCGCTGTCCGAGGGTCGTCACTTCTTGCTTGTGCAGCGCGAGCGACGTCCGAGCGCGATTCAGATCATCATTCTGGGAGCGATTCCGCTCGACGATGTCATCGACATCGGCCTGCGCATCTTCTACCCGCTCGACTGCTTCACGCTGCGACGACTCCTGCTCAGCCACGCGCTCCACTGTCGTCGTGACTTCCTGCTCGACGCCCACCAGCTCAGCGGCGACCTGCTCGGCCAATGACTCGCTGACGTGCACCTCGCTCTCGGCGCGCTCCTGCTCACGTTGCAGCGATGTCACTGCTTTCGCCAACTCTTGCGCCGTTGCCTCGGCGCTGTGTAACGCCTTCTTCAGTCGTGCCTCATCGGCCTGCCGCTGCGTCTGACGCGCGGTTGCGTCGGTGAACTGCGCGCGTGTCTCAGCGATCACCTGCGTCAGGCGGTCAATCTCAGCAGGCAGCCGTCGCAAGTCTCGCTCGCGACCCAGCGCGCTCATGTCCGATGCCTCCCCAGCCGACGACTTCGCCGCCACGCCGCCACGCATCCATACACGGCCACAAACGACCTCGCCTGCCATCGTCACGATAGGCGTCACGCCATCGATCTTCGCAGCGATCCGCTCAGCGACCGCCAAATCGCGAACGATGAGTGCGCCACCCAGCACACGCGCCAACGCTGCCTTCACGCCCGTCTGTGCGGTGATCGCATCGCTCACGAGGCTCATCACCTCTGCGCCGTCCACCTCTACGGCAGGTGTCTCTGGCTTCGCTTCGGCGCTCAGCTCAGCCCAGAGGAACAACGCATGTCCAGACCGTCCCTCGCGAAGCCACGCCGCCGCCTGACGCGCGTCTTCAGCTTGCGCTACCACGACCGCTTGCAAAAATGGCCCGAGCGCCGCCTCTACGGCATGCTCACTACCAGGGGTAACGCTGATAAGCTGCGCTACTACTCCTACCATCGGCGGACGCTCCCCCTCGGGAGCGCGAAGAAGCGCCTGCACACCGTCGCCGAAACCGTCCATATTCCGACGCCACTCTTCGAGCAAGCCAAGACGGTCGGCGTTCGCCTTGCGCTCACGCTCGGCGTCGGCGACCTCTGCGCGCAGTCGCTCGATCTCGGCATGCCCCGCTTCCAACTCGCGTGTCAGTGTTTCGCGAGACGCTACCAGCGCTTCAACCTCGTGTCGCGCAGCATCAAATGACGTGCGCTTCTGCTCATACTGTGCATTTGCGGTGTCGAGCTTGCGCTGAGCGACAGCGACAGCCTCGCGCCGGGTCGCCAGCACACGGTTGCGCTCGCCCAGTTGGCGCTGCAACCGCCCCAATTCGGTCTGCGCTGCGCCGAGCCGCGCCTGTACCTGGATGACGTCTCGCTGGGCGGCGCGTAGTTGCGCCTCCGCTCGCTCCTGGTCCTGCCGGGCACCGTGCAGATCGCTTTCCAAGCGCTCGACGTCGGTGTTCGCGGCGTCAACGCGTGACGCGGCCTGCTCAACCTGCGCTTCGAGCGCGCCAACGTGCGCACGCGCCACCTCAACCGCTTCGACCTGCTGCTCCTGCTCGCCATCGAGATCCTTGCGCTGGCGGCTGAGGCTGGCCAACCGCTCTTTGCCAACCGCTAAATCGCGTTCGGTCGTCTGTAGTCGGCCAGAAGCCTCACCACGTTCACGCCGTAATACGCCAATCTCGCCAATCAGCGCCTCGCGCTTCTCGCGGAGTTGGCGAGCGGCTTCGTCCGCACGCGCCAGCGACGCCTGCAATTCCTGAATTCGCCCGGCATGTCGCGCTTCCGCCACCTCGGCTGTCGTGCGAGCTGACTGGAGTTCGCGCCACTGGCGACGATACCACACACGCAGCAGGCGAGTGAGGTCTTCGCGCGCGCCAGAGAACTCCCGCGCGCGGCGAGCCTGCTCAGCCAACGGCCCCAGCCGTGGCTCGATCTCACCGATGATGTCGCGTAGACGGGAGAGATTCGTTTGCGTCAGGTTAAGCTTTTGCTCGGCGTCGTTGCGCTGCGCCTGGAAACTTCGGATACCCGCGGCATCCTCGAAGAGGGCGCGACGTTCATCGGCGCGCAGACTGAGCGCCTGATCGACCATACCTTGCCCAACGACGGTATACGAGTCATGTCCGATGCGCGCCTGCGCCAGCAGCAGTAAGACATCTTTGAGGCGTACCCGCTGGGCATTGCTCAGGTATTCCGTCTCGCCTGAGCGAAAGCTGCGACGCGCGATGGAGACTTCGCTGAATTCAGAGGGAATCCAGCCAGACGAATTGTCGAGGGTAAGGCCCACCTGCGCCATCTGCATTTGCGCGCGGCTCTGACCGCCTGCAAAGATAACGTCATCGCTCTTCTTGCCGCGTAACTGGCGCATGCTCTGCTCGCCAAGCACCCAGCGGATAGCGTCGGCGATGTTACTGTTGTGGACAATGATATTTTCGGCGACAAAGTTGTGTGTCTCCGCGACGCACAGGTCATACACCCATGGATCAGGGGGAGCGACCTCCTCGACAGAGATGATTTTGTCCCAATACACGTCAGACGTAGCGAGTACTCGCAACTGCGAAAGGGGAGCGAGCGCACAATCTGGAGTTTCGCCTACTTCTTCGATCTGACGAGCTACCTCGAGGAGTCCATGCCGACTTGCTTCGCATCGCCCTTCGCAGTACGCCGCCAGCTTTGGCCGCCCGTTTCGATTCCGCTTCACACTGACTTTCGCAAGCTTCGCAGCTTCCTTCACGAGGACGGTCGCACCTGGCACTAGATCGTGATTTGGATTGGCAACCACAGTAAGTGCTGCCAGAGCGTCCAGCGCCACCTGCTTGCCTCCCACAAATGACAAGCGCTGGGCTGCCATTCGGAGTTGTTCTACCCCGTAGATGTAGACAGCGTAGTAGGTCCGGCGTTTCCGCGCAACTGAGTTGGTTGCGTACTTCTCCTTTTGCCGTACCGTAGCGAATATTCCAAGTCGCAAAAGCAGCGCAACCACATCATGGGCTAATCTGTGACTTGCCGTCACATATTCAATGTATGGTTGAGACTTCTCAGGCTTGTTCGATTGCGTGAGATGAACGTGCGCATCGCCTTCAAATAATCCGGAGAGGAAAGCCCACTGAACAGGCTGAGTAGCTTGGAAGATTTGTGGTGGTGCCTTCTTCTCAGCAGACTTGGAACCCACCACAAACCCGAAGAGCCTTTCGAGTGTGATGCCGAGAGTTCGAGAGAAAAGTATAGAGTCTTCTGCGCATTGCTTGTAGTGTTTGCGAAACGCCTTCAGGTGAAACAAGGATTGCCCAAGCCGCGCAAAACTTTCATTGACTGCCGGATCCGAGTTCACAAACCACACATTACCAGCTGCTGTGATGCGCCCTTCCGCGATAATTAGTCCCAGAAAACGAGCGAAATCGGCCGTCAATGTTGCTGGAATCTGGACTGTAGTAGGTCCATGCGATTTGAATTTGCCAAACAGCGGGGGTGGAGTTACACTCTGCGCCAACCTGGTCAATACGACTGCGTTGACTGCTTGGCCGTCGAGTAAGCCTTTGAGTTGCGTTGCGGGTACCTGGGCAACCTCACCCCAGCGACGCCAAGACCCGTGGACGGCATGAGCGCCTTTGGCCCAGGCGTGCAGATCTGTGGAGAATGGGATGTAAACCCGATCTGCCTCTGTGAAAAGTTGCAGAGTCTCATGGGCGTCAATTGGAATCTCGTCGTGGCTGGTTGGCAACTGCCGTGCGATCGCTACTCGCACGCCTACCTGAACCTCGTCAGCTCGCAGCGCACGCAGCTGACCGCGCTCCAATGTAAATAGTGGATGGTAGGGCGTCGCGACCACTTCTCGCCCTGAGCGGGTACGAATTCGCAACAAGTGATCAGGCGCCGTGCGTCGAACAAAAGCAGTTACAGGGCGCGATTCCAGACGAAGCGAGAGTGGATTCATTGACAGCACGTGTGTCTGACGAGGATTCTCACGCGTCACCAATCCATCGTCTAGCGTCTCTACCTCGTCAGAATCAGCCAAGGCATCGTCTACGAGCGAGCGAATAGTAACGCTGCGCCCGTCGGCCAGCGTCACCATCGAAGAGCCAAGCAGACACTTGCCGGAGCCGTTCGGCCCGACGATCGCGGTCACGCCTGGACTAAACTCCAGTGTGGTACGCGGCGCGAAGCTCTTGAATCCTTGCAGTTCCAGGCGCTTGAGGTACACCGCAGCCCGCTCCCTCACGACAGGCGACCAGCCGTGCGCCTATACTCCAGACGCCTGACCGCCAGTATTCCACCAGCATACCATTCCAGACGAGTAACGTTGGAACATTTTGCCCGTTGCTGGCCTGCATGGGCTACTTACCATAGGACCAGCAAAATACGTTGACACTTCAACTGTTTTCTGGCACACTAAATCACATTATTCAGGTGTTCGAAATCATCGTCGATTCCGCGAGCGCTGGAGACTGCGCCATGACACCCACCACGCAAACCCCAATCACTGACTATTTTTTCGGTCCATACGTTACGCCACAAGAGCAGCGCCTGCGTTTCGTGGCGAAAAATGGCGTGCAGCACGCAAGTGTCATCACGCCAAACGACCCCACACCAGGCGTACCCGTCGAACTTGCCATTGCAAGCGATGCTGCTTTACCCGTTGATCACATTGCCGTGTATTTCACGAGTAACGGCGACGCGCCGTCAGGCGCGCGCGGCGTAGCCGAGAGTGGCGAGGTCGTCCTGGCCACACGTGAGGCGACATCCAGCGAACGCATTGGGGCCACGCCAGTACACCGCTGGCGAGCGACCATCCCCGCGCAGGCGGACGGCACGATGGTTCGCTATCGCATCGACGGATGGAGCGATTCCGATGTCGCGCTCCACTGGTTGGCCGATGCGCTCGATCCGTTCACCGCGCCGGCGCCCACGGGTCGCGAATTCGCCTACCATGTAGATCGCCGCATCGCGCCTGAGTGGACGCGTGACGCGATCATCTACCATATCTTCGTCGACCGCTTTGCCACCGCACACGATCAACCACCCATCCGTGATCCTGGCAGCCTGCTGGAGTTCTACGGCGGCACGATCCGCGGTATCACTGAAAAGCTGGACTACATCGCATCGCTCGGCGTGAATTGCGTCTGGCTCTCGCCCATCATGGAGACACCGACCTACCACGGCTATAATCCCACCAGCTACGCAGATGTCGCAAAGCATTTCGGCACGAATCAGGACCTCAAAGATTTTATCGCCGCAGCCCACATGCGGGGTATACGGGTCTTGCTCGATTTGGTCGCAAACCACACTTCGGATGAGCATCCCGCCTTCCTTGCTGCCATAGCGGGCAAAATGCCAACAGAAGACGCCTGGTATTCCCTGGGTCCGGCATATGATGGTGGCTACCTGGCGTACTATGGCGTCAAAAATATGCCCGTGCTGCGGACCGATAAAGAGGCTGTACGGACCTATATTATCGAGGCGGCTCGTCATTGGCTGACCGAATTTGGCGCCGATGGCCTGCGGCTGGATAATGTCTCCGGTCCAGCGCATGCGTTCTGGACATTCTTCCAGGAAGGCGTCAAAGTCTCACACCCCGATGCGTTGACGCTCGGCGAAGTGTCTGGTGGCATGAAAGATATCGACTCGTACGCTGGGCGACTCGACGCCTGTATGGACTTCCCCCTGACGAAAGTCATGCGTCAGGTGTTCGCACAGCGAGCCGCACCGCTCAATGACCTGCTGACCATGCTGGAGGCGCAGGAGCACGAGTTGCCTGCCCTGATGTCGCGCGCGCGCGCGCTCGACAATCACGACATGCACCGCTTCCTGTGGCTGGCCGAAGGCGACACAGATCGCCTGAAACTTGCGCTCGCGTTCCTGATGCTTGCGCCTGGCTTCCCGATACTGTATTACGGCACTGAGGTCGGCCTGTCACAGCGGCAAGGGCCAGCCGGTCAGGATGCCTACGCGCGAGAACCCATACCCTGGGGCAATGAGCAGCGCGCCGACGTGCTGGACTACACCCGCCGTGTGATCTCGCTGCGTGCGAGCACAGTCTCTCTGCGCCGTGGAGCGACCGCACGTGTGCCCGTCAGCGTCACACAAGGCGAGGCTGCTCAGGTTGGCGCATTTGCCCGCTGGACAGGGGATGAATACCTCCTTGCTGTCTTCAATAATGGCAAGGAACCTGCGGAGTTTAGCGTCGACGCACAGCGACCAGCGGGCGTTGCGCCCGCGGCAAAGGTGGAGGTGATGCCAATAGCGCTCACACCTTCCGGCGAATCAACCCTCGCGCGCACGTACGAAAGGCAGCCCTCGGGGATACTGTCGCCAATGAGCGTTGCTGTCTTCCGCTGGCATGCGTAGTTGTCCCCCTAGTGACGGGTGTCACACCTGCGTCACTGGCGCCAAACATCCGCCTTTAAACTGTTGACAAGCAAACTAGTTGTCCGTATACTCTTTTGTCAAGAGCAGGCTACGATCAGCACGTGGTTTTCGAGTCAGAAATATTGGCGCTCGCAGCGATTGCCAGCATACACTGTCTCGATGCTTGAAGCCTATTTGGCGCCTGCGGATTCCCAATTTCCGGGGGTCTGGGGTCGCAACAACGGGAGTACACGTGAAGAAGTCAATCTCAGCGAACGCCGGGCCGGAGCAGGATCTCTACCTCCTCCTGACGGACATGTTCTACCTGCTGGATGACACTGATCGGCAGTTCTTTGGAGAGTTCGGCCTGAGCACACGCCAGTTTTGGGCGCTGCATCACCTGAGCGAGACCGAGAGTCTGTCCATGATCGACCTCAGTCGTCTCTTGTTTACAGACAAGAGCAACGTGACGGCGATTGCGGATCGGCTCGCAGCCGCAGGGCTGGTCGAGCGACGGCCTGATACCCAAGACAGGCGTGTAATTCTGCTGTCACTCACCCCTGTCGGACGCCAACGTCACGACCAAGTGCTCGCTGTACACAACGATCGCATTCGCATGTTGATCGGCAGCGATGAGGAGGCGCTCCGCCAGGCCATCCGCATCCTCGAGCCCATTCGCAAGCGGCTCGGCCAGTACCTGTATTCTCGCTCCGCACAGACTGCTCCGACCCAATCCAGCCCTGCCGACGAGCATCTCATTCGCTAATCGTCGGCGCGCTTCCAACGGTGGAAGCTGGCGTATGAATGGACATACGCCCCATATTGACTGCTGCATAGGTAGGGAACTGTTCCCCTGCCTGTGTAGTCGAGGAGGACTAATCCCATGCTCTCGAAGCGCGTCCTAAGCGTCGCCGCTACCGGAGCGGTAGTGACCTCGCTGCTCCTGACCGCCTGTGGTGGATCCAATGGTGGCACAAGCAGCGTGAACTACTCCGGCACCCTGACCGTCTGGCACGACTGGAGTGGCGCGTACCTCACCGCCAAGCAGGCCATCGTGGCGGACTATGAGAAGCAGCACCCGAACGTCAAGATCAATCTGGTCAACCAGAACGACGACACGAAGACGACGACTGCCGTCAAGAATGGCAATGGTCCTGACATCGTGCAGGATCCCGTTGACCACGTCGGCACGCTCGCCGCCTCGGGCGTCGTGGTGCCGATCGACCAGTACGAGAGCGCCAGCGACCTGTCCAGCACGTACACCAAGACTGCGGCAGAGAGCGTCCAGTACAACGGCCACGTCTACGGTGTCCCCGAAGTCACCGAGATCGTGACGATCATGTACAACAAGAAGCTGATCTCGGCTGACCAGCTGCCGAAGACCACAGACGACATGTTCGCCTTCGAGAAGTCCTACACCACGGCCCACCCTGGCAACTACGGCATCGTGTGGGACGTCAACAACCTCTACGTCGACGCCGGCTTCTTCTACGGTTACGGCGCTCCGTTGATTGACGACAAGGGCAACACCAGCATCGCCACTCCGGCTGGCGTCGCCGCTGTCAAGTACATCTCGCAGTACAACACGGTCCTGCCGAAGGACATCAACGGCCAGGTAGCGACTGCCCTCTTCAACGATGGCAAGGCTGCGGCGGTCATCGATGGCCCATGGGCGTACACCGGCTACGGCACAGCCATCGGCGCCGACAACCTTGGCTTTGCCACGTTGCCAGTTGTCAACTCCACGCAGAAGGCTGTCTCCCCGTTCGTTGGTGGTAAGGCGTTCATGCTGACCAAGAACGCCAAGAACCAGGCGCTCGCGGTTGACTTCATGAAGTTCTTCACCAACGCTTCCAACCAGGCCACGATGTGCTCGACGACTGGCGAAATCCCGTCGAACCTCGCCGCTGGCTCTGACTCGAAGATCACGAGCAACGCCGCCATCAGCGCGTTCGTCGCTCAGGTGAAGGCCGGTGGTGTTCCGTTCCCGAACACCCCGTACATGAGCCAGGTGTGGTCCCCGGCTGCGAAGGCACTGACCGCTGTGTGGCAGGGCGCTGAGACGCCGGATGCGGCGCTTGGGCAGGCCAAGACCGCCATTGACACGGGCGTGCAGCAGATCAAGGCAGCGCAGGGCTAGTTTCCTCGTAATCCCACATGTTTGCTCCCCCTCTCTGGTATTATGTCGGCAGAGGGGGAGCATTCATACCTAATCCATTCCCGGCGCGCTGATGGCTGGGCGATCACAGCGTTTGCACCCACAGCCTTCGCTGACCCCTTCTGTTTCCAACTCAGGCGTAACGCTGCGCCAGGCCACGTGTCCACTGGCGCCGTAGGCGAGCTGTCAGGCAATGGAGCCCTGACGCCATGTGAAAGGGAGGCGCGCCGATGTTAAAAGTCGGAAAGTTGACCATCGCTGCGTACCTGCTACCAACATTCCTCGTGATCGCGATGATCAACATTTACCCCATTATTTACACACTGAATCTCTCGCTCACGAACAAAACCACGTTCAACCAGTTGAGTGGCAACTACCACTACGTAGGCCTCTCTAACTACGGCTACGTCATCCAGCAGACGGGCGGTCAGTTCTTGTTCGTGTTGGCGAACACGGCACTCTATGTCGTCGCCTGTGTCGGCCTGTATGTGACGCTCGGGCTGGTGACGGCGATGGCGCTAAACTACTCGAAGATTAAGGGCAGGGGATTCTGGGGCAATGCGCTCATCCTGCCATGGACAGTGCCGACGTTTGTGACGGCGCTGATCTGGAAGTTCCTCTACAATTACAACTTTGGCCCGATCAACCAGTTCATTCGCCTGATCACGAACAATCCCAAGTCCGGTATCCTATGGCTCGACCAGCCCGTTCCCGCTTTCATCGCGGTAGTGGTCGTCAATATATGGATGTCCTACCCGTTCTTCATGATCGTCTCGCTCGGCGCCCTTCAGAGCATCCCAGTAGAACTGCTCGAAGCGGCGGAAGTGGATGGCTCAACGGCATGGCAACGATTCCGCTACATCATGCTGCCACTGCTGCGTCCGGCGCTGCTGCCCGCGACCATCCTGAGCGCCATCACCACCTTCCAGATGTTCAACACCGTGTTTCTCATTACAGCGGGTGGTCCGTACGTCAGCGGCAACATCAACAACCCAGGAGCTACCGAGTATCTCATGGTCTACATGTATGACCGAATACAGAACGGCGGTAACTTCTTTCTCAACTACGGCCGTGTTGGCGCCATCGCGGTGTTGGTTTTCATCGTTCTCCTCGTACTGACCGTAGTCAACCTCCGGTTCACCAACCTCGGGAAGGAAGGCGCCTAATGACCCAGCCAACACCTGCCATCCCAGCAAGCGCCTCCACATCTGACGTTCGATCAGTCAGCGAAGCACGAGTCGGCACACTCGCGATGTTCAAACGCGGCCGTCCAGACCTGCTCGCCTGGGTGATTTACCTGTTCCTTGCGGTGATGACGCTGTTCTCAGTCTTCCCAATCTATTACGTATTGCAGGCGTCACTGAACGCGACACAGTCGCTGTACTCGACCACCCTGCAGTTGTATCCAACCCATCCCACGCTGTCGAACTATAACTTCGTGCTGTCACAGCTACCGTTCGCCAGGTGGATGTTCAACTCCATCACCGTGTGCGCGCTGGCGACCATCATTGCGCTCGTGTGCGCCACGTCTGGCGCCTATGCGCTGTCTCGATTCAAGTTCCGTGGTCGTCAGTCCAGCCTGCTGGTGCTGATCGCGTTGCAGACGTTCCCTGGCCTGCTGGCGATCTACGCCTACTTCGACATCCTGCAGTTCATGCATCTGGATGGCACGCCCGTCGGCCTGGCAGTCGTCTACGCGGCAGGTAACATCGTATTCGGCGTCTGGAACCTCAAGGGCTACTTCGACACGATTCCGATCGATCTCGAAGAGGCGGCGCGCGTCGATGGCGCATCCTACTTCACCATCTTCACGCGGATCATCCTGCCACTGGCGGCGCCTGCGCTGGCGGCAACGGCGCTGTTCATGTTCATTGGCGGTTGGAATGAGTTTGTGCTCGCCAAACTGATCTTGAACCCGGACAACAATTCGCTGACCGTTCCGGTTGGCCTGTATCAGTTGCAGCAGGAAAACTCCACACCGTGGGGCTATTTCGCCGCCGCCGCCGTGCTCGTCAGCGCACCGCTGATGGCGTTGTTCTTGTACCTGCAGCGGTTCTTCCAGGCCGGTCTGACGATCGGCAGTGTGAAGGGCTAGCCACTTCGACCAGGAGGTTTGCGCATGAATTGGCCGCCGGAGCCCGGTCAGCTATGGACTCGGCTCACATCGTCACGCAAGACGTTAGCGGCGGCCAGCATCGCGGCCCTCACGCTTGTCGTTGTCATCGTCTCGGTCGCGCCTCGGGTGGGGCAACTCATCTCGGGGCGACCGAACGCGGCGGCTACGACAGTGAATTGCGTCGCCCCACAGGCCAAACTCCCCCACAGCGCGGGTGACTTCAAACCTGGCTTCATCTATCAGGTCATGCTCGATCGCTTTTTCAACGGCGACACATCGAATGACAATCCCGTTGGAGCGAAAGGGCTCAACGATCCGACCCACCAGAACTGGAAACTCTACTGGGGCGGTGACCTGAAGGGCCTCACACAAAAAATTCCATACATCGCTGGTATGGGCGCAACCGCCATCTGGATCTCGCCGCCCGTACAGAACATCTCCACGCCAATAGACTATGGCGATGGCAATGGGCCACAAGCGGGATACCACGGCTACTGGGCAAACGACGACTACCGCATCGACCCTCACCTGGGAACCTGGGCCGATTTCGACGCGTTCGTCGCAGCCGCCCACAAGCATGGCGTGCAAGTGATGGTGGACTTCCCCGCAAACGACTCAAACCCGCGCGACACAGGTCAAAAAGGCGCCATATATCAGGATGGTGTGCTCAAGGCTACGTACGCGAATGACACGAATGGCTGGTATCATCACAACCCCACCATCACGAATTACGACGACCCATACGACCTGGAGTACGGTACCCTCGCCGACCTGGCCGACTTTGCACAGGAGAATCCTGCGGTAGACACCTACCTCAAAGGCGCAATTGCTCAATTCATGTCGCATGGCGTGGATGGAATTCGCTTCGACGCGGCCAAGCACATGCCCGGCGCGACGGGAGGCTGGCTCCGCACGGTGGCGGATGGCATTGAGTCTAGTGGCCCGCACTATCTGATTGGGGAATGGCAGGTCACAGATCCGACGGATCTGACGTATCCCGGCGCTGTCCGCTTCGCCAACAACAGCGGTATTTCACTGCTCAACTTCGCAGTGATGAACGCAATCGACGACGCCTATGCCAGAGGCAAGTTCGCTGGTCCTGCCGAGGTAGATAGCGTTCTCCAGACGGAGCAACACGATCTCACCTGGCCAAATGATCAGGCCAACTTCATCGACAATCACGACTTCCAGCGCTTCCTCTCGATCAACAACAACCATAACGACCTCCATTCGGCGCTCGCGGTAGACATGACCATCCCAGGGATTCCAGTCGTCTACTACGGCTCCGAACAATATCTGCGCAACGACACACTTGGCGGTGGCGATCCCTACAACCGCCCGATGATGGCGCAATTCGACACCACGACGCCTGCCTACCAACTGATCCGCTGCCTGTCGACATTGCGGCAAAGTAATCCAGCGCTGCCGTTCGGGAACTACACGCTGCTGCATCTGTCGCACTCGCTGTTTGTCTATCAACGGCAATTCGGCAAGAGTGCCGTGATTGTGGCGGTGAACGCGGCAAACGATCCCGCGATGATGAAGTCCGGCCCAACGGCACTGCCAGCGGGAACGTATCGGGATTACCTGGCTGGCGCCTATCACGGCGTATCGCTGACAGTCGGCGCCGACGGAACCACGAAACCGACAACGCTACCAGCCAACGGCATCGCTGTATGGCAATACGACGCGACAACGCCAACTACTCCTCAGATTGGCAGCGTCGGCCCTGAACTGACGCACGCAGGCGAATCGCTGACCATCGATGGGCAAGGATTCGCAGCAGGCGCCACTGTGAAGATTGGCCAATATGCCGCGTCCGTCAGCAGCGCTACCAGCGACTCCATTACCGCGAAGGTTCCAGCGATGCCTGGAGGAGCGTATCAGGTGACCGTGTGTGTTAGAGGTGCCTGTAGCTCCGGTTACGCGCTGAACGTCGCCTCGGCTCCGCAAGTTCCGGTGAATATCACCGTGTCGGGCCTGCCTCAATTGGCGTCAGGCCAACATGTCTACATCACCGGAACGGTTCCAGAGCTTGGCGCAGGAGCCACAGCGCCGAACGCCGCAATTGGTCCAATGCTCAGCGCGCAGTTGCACGACACGAGCATGAGCCTCCTGATCAGCCTCCCAGCCTGCCAAACGATCTCATTGTCATTCGAAACCGTGGATCTCTCGGGCCAAGTTACGCCTGAACACGCGACGCACAGCCTGACGACTCCATGCTCAGGTGAAGCGGTAGCCACATATACCTGGGGCCACTGACACGGGTACCACAGGTGTTGTGCCCATTGACGGCGTCGTTTCATACTAACGCCAAGGCAGGCCACAGGCGAGCCAGCAGAGCGAGCACGCGTCAAGAGAGTTGGGGGACAGTTTGAGGGGCGACATCATCCTCTACACAGGTGAGAGTTGGCGGGATCGGTACGTCTGCGCGTACTCGGGTGGGCCATACTGCCACTGCGAAATTGACCTGGGCGGTGAGACCAGCATCGGAGTTCACTCGGAAGATGGCCTGGCTTACCGTTGGAACCATCTGCTTGAGCGCCGGGTGATCTTTCCGCTTCATCAGTTCACCGAACAAGAGCGCATCGAGCAGGGCATCGAATGGGTGCTGCAACAGACCGGAGAACCCTTTAGCTGGGCCTCTGTCGGTGACCTGGCATTTCCCGCTCGGATATCCACGCTGATCTTTGGCCGAAACGGTCGTTACAATTGCGCCAATCTCGTCGCCCTTTACCTCAACATCACAGGTGGACTTCCGCTTCCCCATGGCAAGCGCCCGCCGATGGTGCTGACGCCAAATGACATCGCCCGAGCGGCTGGGCTACTGCCTCCTGATCCTGTGGCGAGCCGCGGCGGCGTGCTTCGGCTGTTCTCGGCGCTAGCGTCTACACTCGCGCCGAATGACAGTGTCATAACACAACAGCCGGAAACGTTGCCCGAATAACGCTACCGTGCGGCGGATTCTACCTCGTCACCCACAAAAATGCGCCGAAATACCTATATAAACCCAACAATTGTCCAGTAACAGGTTTGTTCGCAGTCCGTTATCTACTCCAGAGCGTCGGCGCACAGATTCTACAGAGCTCGTCCCCAAGGCGCCACCGTTCTTCGGATATCTGCGAGCTCCTATCTCGCAAACGCAACCCCCTCGAATATTGTCCCAGTCAACCATGGATGCTATGTCACGGGTACGACACCTGCTTGTCATGCGCGGGCGCATCGGTATCGTGTTGATGCCGTTCACCGGACACCATAACGCAGCATCCTCGCGACGCATCCGCTCATATCCTGACACCTCCTACAGAGATGCATGCGGAATGCGCTACAGCGTCTCTCGGCCACGGGTCGTAGAAAGGAGCCAGAAAACCTCGACTTACCGGACGACGGTACTGACAAAACGACACCCGCCTGAGCAAGAGACGGGTGTCGAGATGTGCTTTTGCAGGGCTATGCGCCATATTGCGATGCACATACCACCATTACGCACGACAGAGAGCATAGTCTCTCACCGTGACAAGCCTAGCCATATCAGGTCATTCGCTGCCACGCACTGGCGCGGCGGCGCGAATCCGATCGAAAGGTTGGGGAAACATGGAGCCTCACACCCCACGACTGAAGTGGGTCGTTTCGATAGCTACGATCTTCGTCACCGTGCTGACGATCATCTTCGGAAACATCTCGACTGCATCCGCTGCCAGCCTTCCAGGCCCCCTTCCTGGAAGTATTTTTGAAGGCGGAGATGGCAACCTCACAGTAGACACTTCGGGCAATACCGACTGGTCGAACGTGAAGGGCGTAAACATCGGCATAGACCTCACCAGTGGGTCAACCGACAACTCCTTTGGCCAAGGAGCCAAAGAAGATCTGCCCAATCCTAGTGTTGTCTTCGGTTCGATACCCCCGAACAAGAACGACTTGACGCGCTTCTATGAAGCCTCAGAGTTCAGCAACAACAACAACTTCCTCTATCTTGCATGGGAGCGCGCAGTCAACATCGGATCAGCTGACATCGACTTCGAGATCAATCACCTTCAGTGCAGCACAGCCACACCGTCGAACTGTGACGGCAATGGCGTTACCACGGCCCGCACTGCGGGTGACCTCCTGGTCCTGTTCGAGTTCTCTGGAAGTGGCACGCCGACCATCCAGATTTCGAAGTGGGTCACATCGGGAACAAATGCCAAGGCCGATTGCGAGGCTGGCGGACCGTACCCATGCTGGGGAGCGGTTCAGACGCTGAACAATACGGATTCGGAGGCGGCAGTCAACACGTCGACCGTTCAAGACCCTTTGAATAACAACGCGTCATTGACCGCCGGGCTCTTTGGCGAGACTGCCATCAACTTGACCGCAGCGGGGGTGTTCCCCTCTGGACAGTGCACGCATTTCGGCAGCGCCTACACCAAGGCCCGTACCTCCGGCTCGTCCTTCGACTCCGAGTTGAAGGACTTCATTGCGCCGATTCCGGTGAACATCAGCAACTGTGGAGAGATCAAGATCCATAAGATCACACAGCCGGCAGGTGGAACTGGGTTCAACTTCACCACGACGGGCGCATCTCCCGTTACAGGGTTCAGCCTGGACGACGGCGGTTTGAAAGACTTCACAAACGCGCCAACCGGAAACTACACCGTTACTGAGTCCGCAAAGACTGGTTGGGACTTCGTGAGCCTTGCTTGCACAGCAACCGGGGCGGGAACAACCGCGACCCCGGCAAGCTCCACAACAAACACCACCGCCTCGATCACTATCAGTCCAGACGGCGTCGCGGATTGC
>DASVZC010000017.1:0-4756 GCA_036391835.1 Ktedonobacterales bacterium
GGTAACCGCCCAGGTTGACATGCATCAAGCCGGGGATGAAGGCGTCCTCGGCGGCCTCTTGGTAGTATTCCACCCCCTGCACCAGCGACGAGGCACAGTTGCCTACGCCGATGATCGCCACCCGAATCTTGTCTTTGCCCACTACTGAATCCTCCTGAAGTCTCCAGGCTCCGACGCCCACCTGGTGAAGCGCTCTTGAACCTGTCGCGCGCTCGCGTGGAGCTTACTCCGCTGGATGTGTTTCGCTGTCGTTTCTTCTTCCGTCAGCGCGGCAGCTATTGCTGGCTTGGCGCCAGGCGCGGTGGCGCCTGTTCAACGGAAGCGTGATTCGGCTGTGCGCTCGCCGTGCCGCTCGGCGCTATCAGCGTTTCGAGTTGCCGCAAGACCCACTGGTAATGCGCGAGGTTGAGTGAAATATAGACCTCGCGCCCCTTGCGCCGTGTGCTGATCAATCCCGATCGGCGCAGCGCCCCTAGATGCCACGATACCAGCGGCTGGCTAATCAGCAGCGTCGCCGCGAGATCGGTCACCTTTACCTCATCACTGCTCGCAAGTGTTCGGACGATACCCAGACGCACCTCATCGCTCAGCGCGCGTAATGCGCGCCGCAGGTCGAGGTATTCGTGCCAGGCCGCGTGTGTAGCGTCGTTTTGCTGCGTCATCGCTTCCCTTCCGGTTCTCATGCCCTGCGGCGTCGCAGCCCGCTACCGACGTGCGGACGCATGTCACACATAAAGGGGCGCTATATAAACGTCGCTTTATACATTACGCAAGATAACAGTCGATCGTCAAGGGTCCGGCACGGCGGCAATCACACAATTGTGTCGCATCGCGTGTATGTTCCGGCTGTTTCTCAGCAGGCTTTCAGTGGGCATTCGGCAATGCTCACTCATCAGACTCGGTAAATTCAGCCCGCACATAGCGCAGCAGCATGAGGGACTCCATACCTCCCAGAGTCACCTGAGTCGTAAGGAGAGAGGCCAACACCGCAGGCGTCGCCGCTATGACTGGGAGCGTTACCGCAGCCTGCCAGCGCGAGCACAACGCGCCGATGACTACCGGAAACAGGACAACCAGCCCGCCATATAAGAGATCTGAAAGCACGCGCCCGTTGAGGATGAAGGAGATATTCCATTGACTACCTATAACGGAGGGAACTACGTAGATCACCCAGCAAAGCGCATTCGCCACGATAAGGCCCAGCAGCCAGCGACGACGATTCATCAGCCACACTCTACGTTTAAGACAGGTCACTTCCTTTAATAGCAGTATACCGTCTGGCAGGTGTGATCAACATGCGAGCCAGTCGCCGCAGGGCGCAAGCGTGTGCACGTGACAGGGTGCAGGATGCCGCGTATACTCAACTGGGCGCGAGACGTACGCAGGCGCCTCTTCTCTGAGAGTCGGCTGCGGGCGATTTGCCCATCTGATGCACTGTCGCGCCGTTGCGAGCGCCAACGGCAAATTGAGAGCGAGTCCACGAATATGTACGCGTCCATTCTGGCAGGAGGTAGTGGCACACGCCTCTGGCCCCTGAGTACGAAAGCGCACCCCAAGCAGTTCCTGCGTCTCGCGGGCCAGCACACCATGCTGCAAGAGACCGTCAACCGCATCGCGCCGCTCGTCCCGATGGATAACCTCTATATCGTTACCTTCGGTGACTACGCCGAGCTCTGCGCCCAGCAAACGGCCGACCTCGACCCCACCCAGATCATCGCTGAGCCCTCTGGTCGCGGCACAGCCGCCAGCATCGGACTCGCCGCCACCCTCATCGCCGCGCGCGACCCACAGGCGATCATGGGCTCATTTCACGCCGACCACGCCATCAGCGACACTGCGGGCTTTCGGTCGGCCCTCGCCTTCGCGGAAGAGATAGCGCGTCAAGGCTATCTGGTGACGCTGGGGATCTCACCGACCTACCCAGAAACCGGCTATGGCTACATTCGCTATGGCGCCGAGCTTGCGCACGCGAGCGGGCTCAAGGCGCATCTCGTCGAGCAATTCGTCGAGAAGCCCAAGCGGCCCGTCGCCGAAGCCTATCTGCGCGCGGGCAATTACGTCTGGAACTCCGGCATCTTCGTCTGGCGGGTGGACCGCATCCTCGCGGAGCTTCGCACGCATGTACCCGTCGTCAGCAGCGTCCTCGAGGAGATTGGCGCGGCGGCGCGGCGGTCGCAGGGACGCATGACGCCCGAGGTGATCGCCGTCATGCGTGCGGTCTGGCCACGCCTGCAAGAGAATGTCACCATCGATGTCGGCGTGATGGAGCGCGCCAGCCAGATCGCCGTCATCCCCATCTCGGTGGGCTGGAACGACATTGGCAGCTGGAGTCAGGTGTCCACGCTCCACACCCCTGATCCCGCGGGCAACGTCATCGTGGGACTCGCGGAGGATCAACACCTGGAGGCACAGACGCGCGACACCCTGATCTACAGCACCACTGGGCGCCTCATCGCGACGGCGGGGGTCGAAAACCTCATCATCGTGGACACGCCCGATGGCCTGCTCATCTGCACACGCGATCAGGCGCAACTGGTCAAAGACCTGGCCGAACACGACCAGAAGCGGCTCGCACGGCTCGCTCAGCGCGCCATCCAGTCGGCGAATCCCACAGGGCAAATCGGCGGTGATACGTCCACTAGTAAATGAGTACGTGCCGTAGCGACTGCGCGACCCGCGAGTGTTACAATGCGACGACATAACTCATGTGTAGAGCATGTATGGTCACAGGCATGTGACGAGAGCCGCAAACGCACGCAGGTCGCGCCAGCACAGGCAGGCCAGGTGAGCCTGCCGAGTTGGAACAACATGCCCGGTAGAATCAGTATCGAAGCAAAACAGTTCACTACGGTGAAGGGCAAGTGTAGGCGCTATGACAAAGCCCAGAGTGACAAACGCCGACCGCCTCTCAAACATCATTGAGGTGGTGGAGCTAGGTCGCAGAAGCGGGTTGCTCACAGTCGAACGCGGTTCCAACCAAAACATAGAACAAGGCGAAGTCTATTTCACACAGGGACGCGCCACCTACGCAGCGGTAGAAGGGTTACGCGGGCGTGACGCGTTGTCCGTGTTGGCTGGTTGGGGACAATGCCGGTTTGCGTTCGACGCCAATGCTGCCGCTCCCGCGCCAAACATTCAGCAGGCGTTCCCGCAGCAACAGGCGCGGCCAAATACCAACCCCAATCAGGGGCAGGCGCCATCACAACCACGGAGCGCCCCCTCTGGATTCGACTGGGCAGCCGCGAGCAACCGGCCCATACCTGACCCACTCGCACCCATGAGCGCGCAGACGGGAACACAGATGGGACCCCAGTTTGGGTCTCAGCCAGGCGCCGCATCGTGGCCAACCGGCAGGCCTGCCAGCATGCCCTCGGCGCCATCAACGGGCCAACTAGCGTGGCCAACTAGCGCTTCGCAGCCCGGCAGCAATCCATCTGTGACATCGGGCTCGCTGGAGCGACGCCCGCGCCGCGCACCCGATGTGCGCGACCTGATTTCGGTCGTCAACAACTACAATTTGAGCCGAAATCACCGGACGATTCTTTTGCTGGCTGATGGCGAGCATACCATTCTCGATCTGGCGCGGCTCTCGTCAAAAACTATTGATGAGGTCGCCGCGCTGGTGTCTGACCTGGAGCGTCGCGGGCTCGTCTATTAGCGCGCTTGGCGCTCAGCGAGCCCGCGCCGCGTGGATGTTCTTCAGCGCACGCAAGGGCGCGGCATCATCCCGCTGGGCCAAGGACGGTTGCTTGGCTGCGACTGCCCGAAAGTACCATCCATCCCGGCGTCAGTAGGGTTGCGTGTTTATGTAGACTCTGCAATCCTGCTCATGTCCCAGGGCTGCGTGACAGCGCAGCGTGCCCGCGACATAGATGTAGCTGATAGTCGCGAGCGCGTTCAGGCGAATATCCGGCTTCAGAACGCAGGGCTTTTCGATACGCATTCGAGCATACGGATTCCCATCACCCCGAAATGAGGCGCATGGACTATGGCAAATGGCACGCAGAGTCAACGGCGACGCAGCAGGCTCTCTCTCTCGCTCCGATTCTCTGTCCTGATGTTGTTGGCGGCGTTGCTGCCAGTTGCGGCAGTCGTCGGCGTCAACGACCTCTTCGCCCGCCAGACACTGATCAAGCAGAGCAGTGACGCGCTCAGCGCTGACGCCAATGCCAACGCATCGCGCATCGATGACTACTTCCATGAGCGCCTGCTCGACGGCGTTGCGCTCTCCTCACTGGAAACCGCGCCAAAGCTGCTGACCTGCGTTATGCAGGTGGGGGCTGCCAAGCAGGCTGCCGCGCAGGGCGCTTTCCCCCTGCCTCAGGTGTCGAACGACTGCATTGACAACCTCGACGCCTACAAGCAGTCTGTCGGACGTGCGCTGGTGGTCGGCACGAAGCGCGACCCCAACTACACCCAGTGGGACATGTTCCTCGCGAATGGCCAGTTGCTAGGCTCCTCGAATCAGAGCGTCACGAGTGTGACGATTCCAAAGTCGGACCTGGCGGCAGTGCAGCAGGGGAAGCAATGGATCTCGGGCGTCTATTACGACGCGCAGAACAACTACGCCTTCGTCCACATCTACACCCCAATTTATGAGGTCTTCCCAAGTCAGGGCGCAGTGCTGGGAATTCTCGGCGCCACCATCCGACTCGACAAGGTCTGGAGTATCGTCGCGCAGGAAGCCCACGCCAATGGCTCTGGCAACCTCTCCTTCATCACTGACCAGAATGGCGTCCGTATCGCCGCGTCTCGC
>DASVZC010000018.1:0-8091 GCA_036391835.1 Ktedonobacterales bacterium
GCTCGCCTGGAGCCGCGTGAACCACCCGAGCGAGGTGCTCAAGGTCGGCCAGAAGGTCGAGGTGCAGGTGCTCTCCGTGGACAAGGAGAAGAAAAAGATCGCCCTGTCCATCAAGCGCGCCGAGGTCGACCCCTGGACGACGGTGGAGCAGCGCTACCACATCGGTCAGTTGGTCACTGGCACGATCACCAAGATTGCGCCGTTTGGCGCGTTCGCCCGCATCGAAGATGGTGTCGAGGGCCTGATTCACCTGTCCGAACTGCCGGGCGGGGTGCAGGATCCGAAGACGGCGCTGCATGAGGGTGAAGAGGTGACCGTGCGCATCCTCCGCATCGAGCCGGATCGCCGCCGCCTGGGTCTCTCGATCAAGGCAGTGGACGAGACAGCTGCCGCTGAGGGTGAGGCCGCGCCAGAGGCGACCGCTCAGGCTGAGACAGCCCCTGCCGAGGGCGCTGAGACGACCGCCGCAGCGCCTGCCGCTGAGACGCCGAAGCCTGCCGCCGCTGAGCCTGCGCGCCCTGCCGCCCCACGGCAGCCAGCCGCGCAGCAGCAGCCTGAGGCGCCGGCGACCGCGATGGCCGCCGCGTTCCAGCAGGCCATGCAGGCGCAGACCCGCGACCAGAACGGCGCAGAGACCGAGCCAGCCGCTGCTCCGGCTGCGACCGAGGAGAAGCCAACCAACGGCGCAACCCCGGCCACCGCTGAAGAGAGCGCGCCAGCCGAATCAACGGCGACCGCTGATGAGCCGAAGGCCTAGCCCTTCGCGCAATTCAGCCGCTTCGTGGACCCCTGCCAACGGTGGGTTGGCAGGGGTCCATTTCATATTGTCCAGCCATGTTCAGAGCGCTGCCTTATCCGGCGGACATCGCGATACTGGCGCGCCAGTTGCGGTGCTACACGAGGACTCACCACCTGAGTGGTCGGTCTATGCGCTCATTGTCATTATCCCGGGAGTACAGACCGAAATGGGGACACCTTCCGATCACCATCGTACGGAGACTGCGACTGAAGTAGAGGAGAAACCCGGTGGTCTGACAGCTACAGCCTTCCTCAACGTCGCTGGTCACGAATTACGTGGCCCCGTAACCGCCCTCAAAGGGCAACTCCAACTCATGCAACGCCGCATCCGCCGCGAGGGCTCTCGTGAGCGCGATGATGAATCACTGACGAAGATGCTCTATCAGATCGAGCGGATGCAGCAACTCGTCGCGGTCTACCTCGACGCCGCGTACAGTGCGCGGGGCGTGCTGAGTCTGCTACGCCAATCTGGCAACCTTGTCCCGATGGTAGAGCGCGTCGTCAATCTCTATGCCGTGGCGAGCGCAAAGCATCCCATGACCGTGGCTGCGGCTGAGCCGATGCTCATTGGGAAGTTCGACACCGGCAGAATTGACCTGGTCATGCGCGAATTGCTCGGAAATGCGGTGCGTTATGCGGATGAGGGGCCAATTGACGTTCGCGTCTGGCGTGATGGAGACATGGCGCATGTCGAGGTAGAGGACGCGGGACCAATGATCGCGCCTGACCATGCCGAGCACATCTTCGAATCATATGTGACAGATTCCAAGGCGCAGAACACGGGTCTGGGACTGGGCCTCTACATCTCGCGAGAAGTCGTGCGCCTGCATGGCGGCGAGATGGGGTGGCGCTGCGGCGACCGCGGGAATGTGTTCTGGTTTACCCTTCCGCTTGATGAAGAGGCGAAGCTCGGCCCAGTCGGTGGCGTTAGTGGAGCCTCCAGTCTAGGCCAAGAGCTTTTCCATTAGCATGACATCTACCCAGCGACCATCCAGCATGCCTTGCTCATGATAGACACCGACATGCTGGAAGCCGCTACGGGTGTAGAGCTTCACGGCAGGTTCATTAGCCACCAGGCCCGCAAGCACCAGTTTGTGATACCCGAGGCGGCGCGCATGTTTGTCCAACTCCTCAAGCAATTGGAAGCCGACGCCTCGACCACGCCACTCGCGCGCAACGTAGACCGAAATCTCACTTACATGCTGATAGGCTGCGCGAGCATTGAACACGTTGAGCGATGCCCAGCCGCACACCTCGTCGCCTTCCACGGCGACCAACACTGGATGCCGCTCATCATGCGCCGCTAACCATGCGCGACGCTCCTCCACAGTGCGTGATTCTGTCTCCAGCGTCGCGACTCTATCTTCGATCCCCTGATTATAGATCTCCGCGATGCGTGCGGCGTCATCCACCGTCGCCAATCGAATCTGGATAGACCCGCCACTCATTCTGCGCTCCTTAATCGTGGTTTGGCTCATATCGGTGTCGGTCGTATGGTTCAACCTCATTTCCAACCCCTCTCCTCTTAGGAGAGTGGAGCAGGCTCCGATTCCCCCTGGCACTGTGGGAGAGGCGGCCAGGGGGTAAGGTCGCGCCACGCTACAACCGAGTCGAAATCCGGACAAAACCGCTTCCTCGCCAGTATTTGCTACAATGGGCGCAACGTCAAGCGCGGTCAGCAAGGAGCGATCCATGGCGATGCAGGGCCCTAGCACGGAACAACCCAAGGACTGGGCGGTCGTCGTGACGCTGGGCTGCACGGAAGCAATCTCCTACGGCGTGCTGTACTACGCGTTCGCGGTCTTCCTGAAACCAATGCAAGCGGAGATGGGGTGGTCCCGCTCGCTGCTCACAGGAGCATTTTCGCTGGCGTTGCTGCTTTCGGGCGTCGCAGGGCTTGCGGTGGGCCGCTGGCTCGATATCCACGGCCCTCATGTCCTCATGACGTTCGGTTCGGTCTGCGCCGCTGCCCTCATACTTGCCTGGTCGCAGACGCACAGCCTACTGACATTCTATCTGACATGGTGTGCGATTGGCCTTATCATGGCGGCTGTGCTCTATGAACCAGCATTCTGGGTGGTGGCCACACGATTCGAACGTCATCGCGGACGCGCCCTCACTGTGCTTACCTTTGTCGCGGGATTCGCCAGCGTCATCTTCGTACCGCTGGCTGGGGCGCTCGTACAGGCGCAAGGCTGGCGTGGCGCGCTCGTGACGCTTGCGGCCATCCTTGCCATCGTCACGATTCCTGCGCATGGCCTCGCCTTACGCGCACCCTACCCTGCGCGCCTGCGCCTGCTCCCATATTCCATGACGCAGCGAAAGGGCGACGCCAAACATAGCATCTCTCGTACACAGGCGCTTCATTCGGCGTCATTCTGGTGGCTGTCGCTGGCGTTCTTCCTCATCACGCTGAGTTCCGCCGCCCTGGCCACGCATCTCGTGCCATTGCTTACCGAGCGCGGCTACAGTCCGCTTATCGCAGCATCCATCGTCGGGGCATTTGGATTGGCTGCGTTGCCCGGGCGACTCATCTTCACCCCACTCGGCGACCGATTTCCTCGCGAGTACGTCAACGCGCTGCTCTTTCTGCTGCATGCGCTTGGACTCATCGCGTTGCTCACCATGCCGGGGCTAGCAGGTGTTGTCCTGTTCGTGGCGCTCTTCGGCACGGCGTTTGGCGCTGTCACGCCAGCGCGCGCTGGCATCGTCGCCGCCATGTACGGCAGCGCAAACTATGGGCAGATCAACGGCGTCATCGCGTTCGCCATGACACTCGCACGCGCAGCGGGCCCCTTCGCGATCAGCCTGCTCTACGACCAGTCAAAGGGGTATCGCACATCACTGGTGGCGCTGACGGTGACTGCGGTCCTCGCCATAGTCGCGCTGTTCCGCGCCGACCGGCTCGCAAAGGCGGAAGCCGCCCCTATAGAGCCATCCTAGATGGACGCTATGCGTGGAGCAGGCATTACCCCATCGTCGCGAGGTGGACAGTGCGCTGTCGTGGGCCGTCGAGTTCTACGAGCACCACCCGCTGCCATGTCCCGAGCGCGAGGCGACGGTTGGTGTAGGGCAGCGCGACCGATGGACCGATCAGCGACGAGAGGATGTGGTCAGGAGTGTGTTCGGGGTCGTGCGGATGGCGATAGCGCTGTGGCGGCAGCATGCTGCGTAACGCCTGGAGCAGATCGCGATCCGTGCCTGGGTCGAGGTCGGCGGTGGTCAGCGCGCAGGTGGTGTGCGCGGCGAAGACGACGCAGATTCCGTCTGGCTGGTCCACGTCTCGCAGGAAGTCTTCCACCAGATCAGTGATGTCAACAACCTGCTCTTTGCCGTGTGTCGCCACCTGCGTCGTCTTCATATGGTCGCCTCAGTGCCAGGGCTAGAGGTCTTCGAGCGCCTCGGCGGGTGTGCGCAGGCGACCGAAGTAGATCGGCACGTCGAGTTGCGTGTACTTGCGTGACTCCACAGCCCGCAGCGCCAGCATCATGTTCTTGAGTTCTTCAGGATCGTCAGACTCATTCGCCAGGATGAATTCGTAGTCACCCAATGCGAACGAATCTACCGTGTTCGAGAGGACACCGCCGCCGACCTCTTCGGCTGTCGCCGTCGCCGTGGCGCTCGCCGGAGCCGTCGTCTCACCGCGAGCCGCGCGGGCCAACTCAGCTACCTTCTCGCGCGGGACCGCATAGTTGCGTCCCACCTGCCCGTGCTCAGCCATCATGCGGCGTCGATCTTCGAAGCTCGAGAGGTACCACTCCGACGTTTTGACGAAGGGATAGACGCTGACATACTTCTTCGCCGGAGCGCCCGACACAAAGGCCGGACCATGCTCGGGATCGTAGCGCGGCACGCCGACCACACCAAGATACGTCTCCACCTGAACGAGATAGCGGCCCAGCGCGCTCTGGCGCAGCGCCACAGCCAACTGCTGCAGCGCATCGAGCTCTGGCCCCCACGCCCAGAACAGCAGATCCGCCTCGGCGCGCAAGCCCACCAGCGAGTAGGAGCCGCGGAGCGTTACGCTCTTATCGCGCCCCTCCAGCGCCCTGAGAAACGCTGCCTTCGCCGCGCGCTGCTCGCTCGCATCGAGTCGGTGAAACGCTGGGTCTATGCGATAGAGCCAGAACAGTGAATAGATAGATTGCTTGGCTGTGGTGTCTGCCATACATCGCTCCAGATGGTGTGTTTCGCGCCGCGCGAAATCGCGCATTCGAGTGTACCATCGCGTATTGTAACACTCTTCGTTCCCGCGCGCCCTCTCTCAAGCGAATGGCAACATCACCGGCCAAAGGCCCAGCCGCCATTGACGTGATGTACCTGACCGGTCACATAGGAGGCGTCGTCAGAGGCGAGATAGTGGACGGCGGCAGCGATATCATCGGGTCGTCCCGCCCGACCAAGCGGAATCTGCGCCAGACGATTCTCTAGCCGCGCGCCTGTCATGCCGCCACCGAAAAATTCGGTATCGAGCACAAGTCCCGGCGCGACCGCATTGACGGTGATGCCCTCTGCCGCAAGCTCACCTGCCAGCGCGTAAGTGAGGCCAATAACGCCCGCCTTCGCCGCCGAGTACATGCCGCCACCGCCGCGTACAGCCGCGATCGAACTGATGTTGACGATGCGACCACCTGGGCGCGCCAGATACGGTCGCAGGGCGTGCGTCAGCAGATGCGCGCCAATGAGATTGCTCCCCAGCAACTCGTAGTCAGCCGCCGCTACCCCCGCGAGCGTTGACTCGTCAGCGCTGACTGTGACGCCGCCCGCATTGTTCACGACGACGCTGACCTGCGCATGATGCCCATCGGCGAGCCAGCGCACAAATACCTCGACGTCCTCTGGAGAGCTCACATCACAGCCACGCCAGAGAATGATACTATCGGGATGCGCCCGCTGCAGTTCATCCGCGGTCTCTTGCAGCTTCTGATGTCGGCGACCAAGCAAGATCACACGCTCGCCATCGCGTGCGAATCGGGTCGCAATGGCAAGTCCAATGCCAGTCGCGCCACCGCTGACGACGACCGTGCGCCGATTGTTCGTGGTCATAGTGTCATCTCCTTCCTCTTTCGGATTGCACGCGACACAGTCCACGCCCGCAGTCTAGCGCTGACGCAATCCATACGTCCACTATGTGAATGGAGCAGGCGCACGGTCAGATATAGCCTGCCCTGCGCTTAGTCCTCGCCTATACTCTCATCGTACTCGTCTGCATGCGGGCTGTCGTCATGTGACTCCGCCCAGAGGTGGCGGATCGCCGTACGCGCGACGCCATAGCTGAACCCGCGCCGCTGGAGGAAGCCGCCCATGCGATTAGTGAACGTCTGGAAGTCGGCGGTGGAGAGGCTCGCGAGTCGTTTGCGGCCAGCGGTAATGGCGCGCTCCTCGTCGCCTTCCGGATGCGCGCTGGCGGCGGCTGTCTCGGCGTCGATGCCACGTTGCCGCAACTCCTGCTGAATGGCGCGAGCGGAACGCGGACTAAATCGTTCACGCTGCTCGGTCCAATACTCGGCGAAGGCGGCGTCATTCAGATAGCCCATGTGTTCGAGACTGTCGAGCGCTCGACCTACCGCAGCGGCATCAGGCGGCGTGCGATGTGGCGACGGACGCAGCAGGCGGCGGCGTGTCTCAGCGCGACTGCGCGGGCGCACAGCCAGAAACATCGCCGCGCGATCGATCAGGTTGCGCTCCTCTTCGGCGACGCGCAGACGTTCCACGTCCGCATCGGCGAGTGTATCGCCGGGCGCGAGGCGCTCATCGGCGACGATCGCTTCGTCGAGCAGAAGTTCTGCGCCATTATCGAATTCGATATGGTAGTGGTCTGGTTTCCGTTCATCCGGACGCACCGCGGTAATTGTGGGCATGCTCAGTCCGCTTCTACATGCGACGCGCGCTTGTTCGCTGTCGCTCTCTACCGTAATGTATTCCGTGGCTCGTGGTATGCGGCGGAAGCGGAGCGAGTGAATCGCAGCGCCGCGGCCTCCAGTCGAAGCGCGAGTGGCATGAGTATGGGTCGCCAGCGCAATCGGCCATGCACGCAGTCGTTGAGCAACCGCAACCACAGCACAAATCCACCAATACCCAGCACGAGGATAAGTCCCCATACCAGCAGTCCAAGCGCTGTCGTGAGCCATCCGGCGCCACTCAACAGGTTGCCCAGGACGATGATGACCAGGAACAGCGCCACTTGCATAAATGCCGCCGAGCCGAAGAACACAACCGATTGTGCGGCGTGAACACGGATGAAACGGTCGCGGCGCTCATGCCACAGCATGTAGAGACCGGGAGCCAGCGGCAGCGCGTAGCAAATGGCCGCGCGAGTACGTGGCTCACGCGGCGCGAGCGCTGGATAGGATTGCTCAGGCGAATGGTTCGCCACGGGCGCTTGCTTAGTCGCCAAAGGGCGACGGTGGGAATGGTTCTCTCGGGGGAGCGGAATATCGGTCGGCATACGCTCCTACTATCGGCAATCGCAGATGATGCCCGCTCCACGCTGCGATCATCGCGCCAAGCCAGATGGCGATAACCAGCAGGTATCCTAACAGGGCGATCCCCTGGCCAAGATGCGCAAAGGCGGGCTGGTGTGTCGCAGCCGCGACATCGCCGCTCAACTCCGAGAGAATATAGAGGAGCACACTCACCACTGTCAACAGGCCAGTCAAGAGGATGGATTGCACGGCATGGAAGCGTACGTAGCGGTTGTGGCGCTCATTGAAGTAGACCAGTAGCCCGGTCACCCACCACAGCACATAACTGAAGCCAGCCAGCGTGTTCGGCGTATTCAGGGAACTCGCGCCCCACGACGAGGCGACAGTCCACGGGGCGTGGGTGAGCGGCGCAGCGGGCTCAGCCGGGGGAATCGCCGCAGGCGGCTGGGCTGCGCGAACCGGCCACTCGGGCGTCCCCGTAGGCTGAACATTCGGCGCGATGTCTGGTGGAGATTTGGGCGCATCGTCAAACTGGGAGAGCGCGGGCAGATCAATGCGCGTCTGATCGTCGGGACCAGCGAGATGCGGCGCCTGCGCCCGACGCGCAACACGGCGCTCGGCTGCCTGCCGCTCCGCAAAGTCGGCGTCGGCGGCGTTCGGTTGTGCGCTTCCCTGCGGCGCTGACACGATGGGCCAGCGCTCGAACGACGATTCACCGTCAATGATCACCTGCGAGTCGCCCATCCCAGCCTCCTTCACCGCCTAATGGCAGAACGCCCACGAAGGAAGCCCCACGCGCTTCAGGCAGACAGCGCCGTGTTCCTGCGACACGCTGCCCGCCCCACTACACCACTCAGTGGCGTGGGCG
>DASVZC010000019.1:0-80202 GCA_036391835.1 Ktedonobacterales bacterium
CGAGTTAGCCATGGAGAGTCCGCGCCTGTGGAGTGGGGAACGGCGACAGAAACTGCTGCTCCTGGCGACGCTGGCGTCTGCGTTCCTGCTCTCCTTGCTCATGCCTGCTCATGCCTGCTCATGCCTGCTCATGCCTGCTCATGCCTGCTCACACCACCCTCCGCCGCTGGCTCCTGCGCTACTGGTGTCACCGCACCGGCAAACGGAGCCGAGAAACCTCGGCTCCGCTCTATCGGCTGCGGTCGGCGGTGAGCCGCCTCTGGCTCGCTTACCCGCCGACCGCCCATCTCGTCATCCAAAATTCGGGATGACTCATGTTGTCATTCCAACTCTTATCGCGCGATGCACTAGCGCGCAGACGAGGGGTAACCCTCATCGTCTGGAGGCAAAAGTGTGCTCTGCCCGCTGGTAGCCTCATAGCCCGAGGTGGAGAGGCTCGACTCAGACTGCCGCGCGCGGTCGGGGTTCCACCCCATACCAGTGGCGGGCGGCATCGTCGAAGGCGTGTCGTTCCTGGCCCCCAGGCTGTCCGTGCCGGGCGCGCCAACGCCGCTGGTCAGACCGCTTCTCGCGTTGCGTAGTGATGTCTGCGCCACACTGTTCATGTCGGCGATACGCGATGTGTCGATCGTAACGCCCTCATCCTGGAGGGAGAAGACGACAGCTTCCGCCATATGCTGCTCTAGCCAGTCGGCCATCCGCATCTCGTCGCGCAGATTCGACTGAGCCGCGAGCACTGTGCTGGTGTCGCCCAACGCCTGCGCCTCTGTGATGAGCAGCAGATAGGTGGCGATTTCCATGTGCTCGGTCATGTAGTCATCGCGCGCCGTCTTGGCGAGCGCATCACTGCGACTGCCGCCAGCCGCGCCAATCACGTTGCCCATAGCCTTCGCGCCGAGCGACTTCACCGAAGATGGCGTCTCGTTGTACGCGCTCAGGCAGTCAGCCATGCGCTGCGCATGTATTCGTGTCTCTTCGAGGTGTTCCTGAATACGCGCCTGAATCTGCGGATGCTTATCCGTGTCCTTGACCTGTGATTCAAGCGCCTTGGTGATCTGCGTTTCCATTGCATGCGCATCGCGCAAGTCGCTGATGAGTTTGTCGCGGAGTGTATCACTCTTCGCCATAACCAGACCTCCTGTCTTGCCTCTTGTGTCTCGTGTTTCGTGGGAGCGCCTTAGAGGTGGATCGTCCGTAATGCCCTCCAAGGGGATCGCAATGGATCGGGTAACGACCTCATCAGTCGCACGAAGCCGGCAATAACACCCCGGCTCCGTGTCGGCCGATGGGACGCGAACGTCCATTCGCGCTGCGCATCCGTGCGTCGCATCCATGCATAGTAACCACTTGCATCCCCGCAAATCCGAAATCTGTGGTTACGATGACTGGTATACACAAGTTCCGTGCCAGCGAGTATAAACATTGTGGCGCAAAGTGGCCAGCGGACCCCACGCGATTGGCATGGTGGCCCGCTGGATGATGAAAAATTCAGGAGAATTGCTCCAGTGGCGTTCTAGACATCAGATCGAAACCAGGTCTGAAACGCCGCGAGCAACATGGCGTCGCCCTTGATCTTGAGCTTGCCACTGATGACCGCTGACATCGGATTCAGTTCGCCACTGAGGAGGCGCAGCCAGTCGTTCGAGTCCACGGTCGCGGTCGCGTTCGGATTCTCCACCGGACCCTGACCGTAGTTCATCGTTCCGTTGGCGACAACCATATGCCAGACACCTTCTTCGGCGCCCGTGAAGTTGAACAGGATGGACTTGTTGACATTCGCCGCCTGGTCAGGCTGAAACGCTTGCTGTAGCGACGCGAATGACTGCGGAATGCCGCCGGACTGATCCGCCATATGCTCACGCTCCTCTGGGTGTGGTCGGATGAAAGGCCGCTCTGGTCGGCAACATAGCACACCGCGTGCGCCGCCGCCATGTAGCCAGAGACAGAGCGCGCATACTGATCACCCACACGTGCACGTGAGATTAACTGCGGCCTAACGCGGGTGTCGCGCGAATCACATGGGTCGCCTCAGCCTGTCGACGTTCGCAGGCGCATGGCGCAGCGGCAGCGCGATAGAGCGCAATATGCCCATCGAACGAGGCAGGCAACTGTTCCATAGCAGATAGCCTGACGCGCTGAAACGAGCCATCATCTACCCGCAGGTAGTCGCCTGCCGAGACATATTCACCGGCCTGATACAAGGGCGTATTACATTCTTCACATCGGTCACATTGGCCTGCGTTTGCGGATGACATCATGTGCGGATCTCCTTTTCCTTTCCGCTGCCTTCGCAGAGTCGCCGCGCCCGCTGTCACGCGTCAGACAGTTCTGGCCCGCCGACTCGTTCAAGCACACTGGCTTGACACTGGATTCTCCTTCAGCATACGCGTTGCTACGGAGGCGCGCTGAGACTTTTCGCACAGTGACAATGCTGGTCGCGATGATCTACGGCGCAGCACACGTACTGCTGTGCTCGCCAGGCGCAATCACGTTCATGCATTGGCCACTCAGCCGCCCTGTGATGGGAGCTGCGCCGACGACATGCGTTTGCAGCCGCTAATGCAGCGACGGGCCGCGCCGAGGTCGCCGATCACGCGCGGACGAGCATCTCGGGGCTGAGTTCCGCCAACGAGCGACAGCCACTCAGCGCGAGCGTCACATCGAGGTCGGCCAGCAGATTGAGCACAACCTCGCGCACGCCCGCCTCGCCGCCAAGCGCCAGCCCATACGCATACGGACGCCCCACCAGCGCCATCTTCGCGCCCAATGCCAGCGCTTTCACGACGTCAGCGCCGCGTCGGATGCCGCTATCGAAGAGCACGGGCGCTCGGGCGCCAATCGCGGCCACCACGCCAGGCAACGCATCTAGCGCGGCAATGGAGCCATCGAGTTGGCGGCCACCGTGGTTTGAGACGACCACCCCAGCGGCTCCAGCGTCGAGCGCGCGCCGAGCATCGTCTGGATGCAACACGCCCTTGACGAGGATGGGCAGCCGCGTATGTTCACGCAGCGTCACCAGATCATCCCACGTATGCGCCGGATCAGAGAAGATCTGCGTCCACCGCATAATGGCGGCCTGGGGGTTCTCCTCGATCGGCTGCGCAAGCGATTGGCGAAAGACGGGATCAGAGAAGTAGTTTCCAAGTCCCTCGCCAAGCAAGAACGGAAGATAGGCGTTTTGCAGGTCACGCTCGCGCCAACTAAGCATCTTCGTGTCGAGCGTGACGACGATAGCGCCATAGCCCGCCGCCTCAGCGCGCCGCACCATGCTTGCGGCCACAGCAGGATCATTGCCCCAGTAGAGTTGGAACCAGCGCGGCGTATCGCCCGCCGCCTGCGCGACCGCTTCCATCGGCTTTGTCGCGGCTGTGCTGAGCATGAACGGCACGCCAAGCGAGGCGGCGGCGCGCGCCACGGCAATCTCCGCCTCAGGGTGCGCGATGGAAAGCACCCCAATCGGCGCGAGCATGATGGGAGCCGCGAACCGCTGACCCAATACCTCCACGGCGAGGTCGCGCGTAGTGATGTCACGCATCATGCGTGGAACGATGCGCCAGCGGGCGAAGGCTTCGCTGTTCGCGGCCATCGTGCTCTCACTACCAGCCGCGCCCGCCACGTAGCCATACGCCTCGGGCGACATTCGCTCGCGCGCTTGCGCCTCCAATGCCTCGAAGGAGATAGGTATCTCTGGGCGCTGTCCCGCGAGCCCTTTCAGATAAATGTCGGTCTGCCGAGCCAGCAACGCGCTGTGCGGAGTTGGACGCTCACCACTCATGCTATCCCTCCAGGCCAGAACTACACTGTTACTGCGCCACCTGCTTCAGGATACACCAGCGTCGGGCCACTGGTAAGCGGCGATTAATGGAGATGGAGGAACTGCGCCACGCCGTTAAGGATGAACTGCGCCGCAACCGCCGCCAGCAGCATCCCCTGCACACGCGAGAGCACGAGGATGCCTGTCACGCCAATGCGCTTCTGAATGGAGAGGCTCAGGCGCATTGTGATCCAGCAGGCGAAGAGGACGAGCGCCGCCGCGACTGCGATGATGACGCGCAGGACGAGTTCCGGCCCGGCGGAATTGTTCGCGGTGGAGCTATCCAGCAGAATCAGCGTCGTCAGGGTGCCGGGTCCAGCGATCATCGGAATCGCCAGCGGAAAGACGCTGACATCTTCGCGATGGCGAGCCTCACGCGCTTCACGTGGTGTCTCACGCGCGCCTGACTGTCGCCCAAAGAGCATGTCGATGGCGACAAGGAAGAGCAGCGCGCCGCCCGCCAGACTGAACGCAGGCGAGGTCACCCCCAGCGCTGAGAAGATCGCCTCGCCGAGCACAGCGAAGACAGCGACCACTGCCGCCGCGATGATCGCCGCGCGGGTCGCCACGAAGGCGCGCTCATAGGCTGAGAGGTCGGCGGTCAGCGCCAGTGTCACCGGAGCCAGTCCAATCGGATCGATCACGGTGAAGAGGGCGACCAACGCCTTGATGAAGAAGAGAACCATACTCCAGAGCGTATCACACGGCGCTCAGTCGTTGGCGGTCGCTAGCCATTTCAACGCCTCGTTGGCTGCGTGCTCGCCGCTCAAGATCGCGCCGTTGATGCTGCTATTGGTCAGATATTCTCCCGCGAGGAAGACGCCACCAATCGGCGACACCGTCGCCGGAAGATGCGCGAAGATGTTGGGCGGCTGGCGATACTGCGCGAAGCGAATGTGATAGGTAGCAAGATGGCGCAACTTGCTGAGGTCTTTATTCGGAAACCACGAAGCCATATCCTCGCGACACTTCGCGATGAGGTCAGCGTCGCTGAGTTCGGGATCGCCAACTACGGTCACGGATACCAGATGCTGGCCCTTGGGCGCGTAAGCGGGCGAGACGTTGCTCATCTGCACGACATTGTTGACGAAGGCGTCGGGGTTGGCGTTGAGCAGAAGCCTGGGGCCTTTGTAGAGGCTCTCGGTCGTGGTGAAGTAGAGGCAGGTCGCCGCGACGCCCTCGCTGGGTAGTTCGATGTTGAGCAGGCGCTGTGCGTTGGGCGCGTCCGTGGCGATCACCACCGCTTCGCCCTGCACTTCCTCGCCGCCCGTCAGCGTGACGCCGACCGCGCGGCCATCCGCCTCGACAATCCCCTCGACACGCGTCTCAAGTTTGATGGCGTCCTCGGGCAGCGTAGCGGCCAACTGATCGGCGATGGCGCCGATACCCTGCTCTGGCACGACGGTATCGCCACTCGCGAGCATCTTCAGCACGAAGAGCAGCATACGAGCGCTTGTCTGCAATTCACGGTCGAAGAAGATGCCGCCGAAGAACGGGCGCGCAAAATTGGCGATGAATCCATCCTCGCTGAAGTGACGGCGCTTGAGTTCTTCGAGCGCGCTGCGGTCAGCGGCTTTGTCGCGTCCACGCATCTTGCCGAAGAAGATATCGCGCTCTTTGCGACGACGCGCATAGCCCGTGAGTCGCAGCATGCGCAACTTATCGCCCGTGGTCAGCAGCGGATTTGCCAGCGTCGGCGCGAGCAGCAGTGGCGCGCGGCGAGGATCGCCCAGCTCATGCCACTTGCCATCGCGAATGAGGACAGCGCCCGGCCTGAACTTGCGCAATTTCAGCTTCGTGAAGTCGAGATTGCGGCGCGCAGCCGGATAGGCGGTGAACATCGTCTGGAAGCCGCGATCCAGTAAGAAGCCATCGGGGCTGTTGTCTGTGCGGACACGTCCACCGACATGGTCAGACGCTTCGATCACCCGCACCTCGTGTCCAGCCTCGGCAAGCGCCTTCGCGCAGGTCAGCCCGGACAGACCGGCCCCAACTACCAGGATCATGCTTCTGTATCCTCACCTTCACAAACGATGTCGCCAGGCGCTAGCGCGACCGGAAGGGCCACCAGCCACCTCGCTGGCGCAGTTGCTTCTCCATCTCGGAGATACGCTCCTGCGCGGCGCGTTCGAGCGCGGCGTCGCCCTCAGGCGTCGGAAAGACGGCGTCGCACGTCGCGCAGCGGGCCGCGCCCTTGGGGTTGATAGCCCCGCACCACAGACACGCGCGCCCATCAGCGACGGGCGCGACCGGCGTGGCAACCATGGGCTCGGCGGCGCCCACTGCGTTTGGAGCCTCACTCGCCGCATCGGGTGATGACGCCAATGGAGCCGCTGGAACCTCGGCTGGCTCAGACGCGGAGGGCTGCCGCTCCGGCGATGCTTGCGCGTCGGCGCCACACGCGCCACAGAAGCGCGCCTGCTGAGGCATGGCGGCTCCGCATGCTGGGCAGCTGCGTGCGAGCGATGCTGTCTCCTCCATTCGGATCTCCTCCTCGTCTTCAGTATGTGGCGCCGCGTGCGCAGCGGGCCTCGCCGCGAAACATTACCACAGGGGATTGATAAGTAGCCCCGTGATAAGTTTCGGGTAGAAATAGGTGGACTTCTGTGGCATTCGGTCCCCCGCGCGCGCCACATCACGAATGCCCGATGGCGGCGTGGGATTGAGCAACAGCGCGAGTTGCGCGCCATCAGCGCCCGAACGCACGGCGTCCAGCGCAGCCTGCGCATCGCGAGTGTAGGTGACGTGCTCACCTGCGCGAATCGCCTGCTCGCTCACGCTCAATCCCTGCGCCAACACGAGTTCGTGCAGCACAGCCACATCGAGCGCTCGCCATGCGTCCGAGGAGCCCACATGCTCACCCGTGCGCGCCTCCATCGCCGTGCGCCCCGCGTCGGTCAGGCGCAACAAGCGCACGCCGTCTGGCGCGATTAGCGCGAAGGCTGGGCCAGCGCTCCCTGCCTCGGCCAGCGCATGCGTCACCTCACGCACATCCACCTCGCCCAAGCCACCGGGCGCGCCGAGTGTCTCGCTGGTGAAGTGACCATCGAGGTCACGTGTGAACTCAGCCAGTCGCTCCTGCGCGACTCCTCGCACGATGCGATGCGTCGGCAACACGACCAGGCCGGGGTCTTCGATGGCGGAGAGCGCCATGAGCGTGAAATTCGCGGGGTCATCTGGCTCTAGTTCGCGACGCGCCTCGCGCATCTCCTCGCGATAGGCCAGGCCAGTTTCATAGCGGTGGTGGCCATCGGCGATATAGATCTGACGGTCGCGGAAGAAGGTCGCCACGCGCTCGATCAATGCGGCGTCACGCGAAACCCAGAGACGATGCTCCTCGCCCGCCTCATCGGTGAAGGTCACTTCGGGCTGGCGCTTGAGCGGTTTCGCCAGCGCCTTCGCCAGCGCGCCCTGCGGGTCGTCGTAGAGCGACATGATGGGGCTGAGCGTCGCGGCAGTCGCGCGCATCAGCTTGAGCCGGTCACTCTTGGGCTTGCTCAACGTGCGCTCATGCGGCAGGATGACGCCCGCCTCCCACGGTTCGAGGCGCACCCGCGCCAACAGGCTCAGCCGGCGCCGCTCGCCGCCCAACGCCTGAAATCGCTGCTCGTAGAGGTAGAGCGCTGGCTCGCTTTGTTGGAGCACGCCTTGCAGCCGCCAGGTGGCGAAGGTCACCGCGGCGCGGGTATAGCGGTTGGAGAGTTCATCATCGCCGCGCTCATCGCGCCCAAGCTCTAATCGGATGATATTCTCGGGCGAGCGCTCGTAGTACTGCGTCTGCGCCGAGGGCGAGATGACATCGTACGGTGGGGTGGTGACCGTCGCCAGGTCAGTCCCGGGCGCATAGCGAATGCCGGGAATGGGCCGCACATCGGCCATGCGTTACTCCTCGCTGCGATGGACTCAAACGCGCAAAGCACGCGCTACCGGATGCAGTATATCAGCACTACGCCGGGTTGTGCAGTCACAGCAGCGCGCCAGGGCTAGTCAGGTGATCCGAGCAACCGGCAAATGCTCCCCGTGTCGCCAGCCAATTCGCCGCACCCTGAATCATCACGACCATCACGCAGAGCGATGGAGAGGTAGAGTGACTATGCGCTGGGACAGGCGGGCTGTATCGTTTGCCCGCGCAGAAGGTCACTGTTACAATTGAGCAGCATTCATTCGATCAAGATGCTTTCTGGCAGCGTCGGCATCATTGAACATATGCCGAACCGTGCCATAACTGCATTCTTGCGTCCACTGCTTTCCTTGGTCTTTCCTTGGTCGCCCGCGCCCCTGCTGGTGGGACGTCGTAAGAGGCGGCAACGTCCAGAGTGCGCCGCGCGAATCGCGAGGGAACGCGGCGGAAGGAGCGAATCATGTCATCGGGCCGATCAGGCGGGCCAAGCGGACGCAGTGGTCCCGGGTCATCGTCTATGCCGAGGGCGACGGGCGCGCCTACGAGCGGCGGAAATCCCGCGCTGGCCGACCTCCCTACGCTGTCTCGCAAAGGTGAGCCTGCCCTGACCCAAAGCGCCAAGATGCCGAAAGCCACTCCGCCAGCCGATAGTGCGAGCGATCAGGCGGCCGGAGCCGCGCGTCGCTTCAGTGAGACGGCCCAGCGCCCCGCGCAGGCTGCTACGCAGGCCAGGCAAACGCTCGACTCGAGCAAGCGCCCTGTCACCGCGCGCATGACTGCAGCCCCAGCTGGAGCAACGGCCAAATCAGCTACCGCCAAAGCGCCAACGGCTCGGCCCGAAGCGTCTGAGCAGGAACCGCAGCGTCCAAAGAAACAGACGCTGACGCAGCAGTTGCGCTCGATGCAGCCGCCAGATGTCGCACGTCAGGCGGTCAACGAATTGAACGTGCTGGCTGGTGAACTTATCACCCTGGGCGGTGAACTGGAACTGAGCGGACTGGCGCGCATACATGGCGGCGCGTATCTCGAAACAGCGCGGCGCTATGGCGAGTTGGCGCGGCTGGCCTGGCTCTCCGTCGCCGCCGAGCGCCTCGAACAGGACGGAGCGACTCAGGAATATCGCCAGCGGGTGGTGAGCATCGCTCGCGATATCACACACCTGCGCCGCGAAAGCGAAGTGGCCGCTAGCAATACACAGTTTCCACTCCCGCAACGCCGCCCCTTTCTCTGGCGCACGCGTGTAGACGCCATCACCCGCGCGCTCGACCTGTGGCAGGCCTCGCTCACCGCGCCGGCTGATCCACAGCGCATGGGCGCCGCGCTTTTTGATCTGCGTGGCGCGCTCAATGGAGCCAGCGCCCCCGCAGTCGAATATTCCCTGCTGAAGTTGCTGACCTTCACTGCGCTGTGGTTCACACCGCTGAGTGGCGTGGCCGCCGGACTGGCCAGCATCGCAAACGCGCTTGCCCTACGCCCCGTGCCTGCCATCAGCTTTGCCCTGGTGATGCTGCTCGCCTTCATGCTCTGGACGAGTCTGCTGCTGCTCACCTCCCGTGGACGTGTCACCCTGCTGGAGACACTCGCCGGAACCTGCTTCAGCAAGACTCGCTCGGCTTGCAATGGACGTGGCGGCTCGTGGGTGGTCGCGTTGGCGCTGCGGCTCTGGTGGCTGCTGATTGGCGGCGTCGGAGCGCTGGCGACACTGGCTGCGTTTGTCGGCAGCGCCCTGGCGATCGACCAGTTCCAGCTTCTCGCCCCTGTGCTACAAGGCGAGTCACTCGCGCCGGTGAGCGCCATCCAGCTAGCGGCTGGAGTGCTCGGCGTGATCGTCGCGCCCGCTGCATTAGTGGCGTCGGCGGCGATTGCGGCGCTCGCGCTTCCCACATTCCTGGTGAGCGCCGAGCGGTTCGCGCGGGAGATGATCGGCTCGCGGCGCTGGGTCGCCGCAGCCCGACGCTATGCGCTGGCCCCTGCGCTCGGCACGCTGGCCTACCTGACCGGCGCGCTCGTCGCTGGCGCGTGGCTGCTGGCCGACCGCCTGCATCTGCCACAGGCGACGCTGACGACCCAAGACATCGGCAATGGCATGCCGCCAGTAATCCTCAGCGCACGGGCGCTGCTGCTGGCGCTCGCGCTCGCGCTGCCCTACCTGGCCTGCATCGAACTGCCCTTCCGCGTGGGACTGGAAACCTGGCGACGTGTCTGGCTGCGCGATCTGCACACACGCCGTGTCACCATCGAGGCGCATGTGCGGCGACTCTCAGCGCCCGACCCACGCACTGGCGTGCCCGATACCAGCGCCGAAACCCTGCGCGCCATGCAATACGATCTCGTGCTGCTCCAGTTCTATACCGCACGCATCACCGAAGCCGAGCGCGCCTCCACCTCACCCTACGGCCTGGCTGGCTCCCTGGCGCTGCTGGGTATCGTTCTTCTAGGCGCGCTGTTTCTCGATAGCGGCGGCCACATGCTGTTCGGCACGATAAATCTCCACCCGATACCCTGAAAATCCCCCTGAGATCAGGCCAAATCGCCCCGAACCCAACCGTGGATTCGACGCCAACAGACCGTAGGCGCCGAATCCATTGGTATTTTCTAGTTGACAGTCATAGAACTAATGTTCTATTCTTTTTGGTGAATCGAGCGTTGTGTCATCGGGGTGATGGCAGCGTATGACGATGTACCCATGACTCGGTGATGACCAGGCAATCATCGGGGCGACATGTATCGGGAGGGCGCGCAATGTGGAACCACGACGCTGGGCAGGGCATGACGCCCCAGCAGCAAACCAATCAACGACAGGTGAATCATCTCAACGAGCATCATGATGACGTGGAACATGTGGAGGGCGCGGCGGCGACCCGCGCGATTGATGCGCTAGCGGCGGATGACGCCGCATATGCCGCGTTGACCGCGCGCGGCACAGCGGCGGCTCCGCTCACCGAGGCGATGCGCCGCGCCCAGACACGCGCGCTCATCCGCGAGTTCCTGCGGGCGGTGCCGCGTGGCGAGGAAAACGCCGTGCTGCCGTTGGTGCGCACTGACGGCGCGACGCGTATGCTGACCCGCGCGCAACTCTCCACCGCGATCGATCGTCTGCGCCCGCGCCAGCGTCAGATTGTGCGGCTAGGCATCGAAGAGCGCTGGCCACGCCAGAAGGTCTGCGCATATCTCCGTGGCATCAGCATGAAAACCCTCGAACGCGACCAGGCTGAGGCGCTCGACATCCTCGCGCAGATCTAGTTGGACGGATCAGGCGGCCTTTGCGGTGAACACCAACGCCAGCGTCGTCGTATCTGACACCCCTGTGACGCTGGGGACGTTCGGAATCGCAAGGTTGAAGTCGCTGTAGCGCACGGTCGCCTGCGCGTGGCCAGTCAATTGTGTTGCGCTGGCCAGGGTGGCGTCAGCGGTGAAGGTGACTGAACGCGTCACTTGATGGATGGTGAGATCACCCGTCAGCGTGAAGGTGAACTTCTGCCCAACAGCGACGCTACTGGGCAAGCCAGAGATCGACTTCGTGACGAACACCGCGTACTGATTGGCTGAGTCACCTGTCTCCAGGATGCGGTTCTGAATCGTCTGATTGCGGAGGTCACTGTCGGTCGCTAGCCCAGTCAGGTCCACACGAATCTGGCCGACCTGACTCTTACTCGGCGTCGTCGCATCCACCAGAAGTTGCCCGGTAACGCCGTTTGTCGTTCCAACGACTGTCTTGGGCTGGCCAAACAGCACCTCATGCATGGTAAAGCTGGCCTGCGACGCGGAAGATTCGATCGTAAAGACCTTGCCTGTTGTGGTAGGCGCAAGGGTCGCCACGCTGCTCGCGCCAGCCGCGCCCGACAACGCGCCACCCTTCGCAGACGGCCCGAAGATATAGAAAGCCGCCGCCGCAACCGCGATCACCAGCACTACACCTGCCCCAGCAATGACACGCCCCAGCGGACGCTGCGCCAAACGCATATTCGCGCTCCTCTCATCCTCTCCCGCTCATGCGCTGGCCTCCGGCTCCGCTGGCTTCGGCGCATCGCTCTCGGTCCCATTCGATAGCGACACCCAGCGTCGCGACGAACATCCAGAGCGTACCGGAGCGACATGTGAGCGCTATCGGAGAAAGATGAGAGAAGTCTTAGACTAAGACTGGAAAGGGTGTTTGATTATAGCTAGTGGTTGCGCCAGGTGGGGCGGCCTCACCCCAACCCCGCTAACCCGTGGGGCCCTTCCTACCAGACGTGGGGCTTTTCAGCGCTGCCACAAACAGCCAACAAGTGAAGGCCAGAAAAGCCCGCCCCACCACTTATTCATCGCACTCCTGCCAGTCATTCGACCGGCTGAAACGTGGCGCTGATTCGATATGGCCGCGATGATAATTCCAGTGAAATTCGTAGGTGGCAGGCACTTGCGCTCCAGCAAGCGTGAGCGCGGTGCGCGCGCGGTAGAGCGGCTCGAAGGGACAGTTCGCCATTGCGCCGACGCTGATAGCGTCCCCTCGCCGTACCGCATTTTCCACTTCGTGCTGATATTGCTGCGCGCCAGCGGAGAGGATGCCACCCATCTTCTCGCACATCTCTTTCATCTCATCGCGCCCAAACTCCGTGCCACGCAATTCACTGCGAGCGCTGGGCGCGGCGATGCGCCAGAGTTCCTTCGGGTGGATGGGCAGATCATGGTAGACGTGCGGCTTCCGGGCCGATGCTGACTTAGCAGGCACATCCGACTCATGCAACAGGTCAGGTAACGCCACTGCCTGATTCAACAGGAAGTAGCTTCCCAGCGCCTGCCAGAGATACGTCTCAGCCTGTTCATGGAGTTCCGGCGTCACCCGCCCCTGGGTCACCTGTCCCACCAGATCTACGCCGAAGCGCAGCTGGGTATCCGCCTGTGCGAGCCGGCTATTGAGCGCGGCGATATGCTCAGTGAGCGTCGCTGGCGCTGGCGATGCGCTGGCAGAAGTGCTTGCGGGAGAGTCGCTGGCCGTAGTGGTACGCTCCACTGCCTCGGCGTATTCCGCAATGAGGCCAGCCGCCCACTCGCGTACTTCGCGCGCCGCCGCGATCAGGCCCTCCAGATGTGTCACCGGACAGACGCCCTCTGCCTCGATCCGTGGGCCGAGCGCGAGCGGCAGCGCCACTTCGAGCTGGTAGTCAGGGTCAGTCAGCGCCGCGACAGCCATTTGCAGATTGGGCTGTATCTGGTGAGCGAGCGCGTTGGCCTGATCGTAGGTGACACGCGGCAGAAAACCCTCTGTCTCCAGATCAAACGAGGCGTCAGCGGCGAGAAGTTGCTGCACGAACACCTGATAGGTACGCGCCACACGGATGAATGCCAGCGCATAGCCCAACTTCGCATACGCCGCCGCGGGGGCGATGCCCTGGCGCATCTCCTCTGCGATGCGGGCGTCGATCTGCTGCCATACGTCCGCGATCTGGCTCGCCGCGCGCAAATAGCCCTGCACATTCGCGTCGCTCACTTCGCCACGCAGCACGGTCGCATAGAAACGCCTCGCAGCGTCTTCCATCTCGCCGATAAAACTCTTGGCATGCCTGTCGGACATCGATTCCTCCTTATTGACGACACAACAGATCAGAGCTTTTCGAGCATCGAATCGCTTCTGGCCCTCGCTCGCGTGTCGATCATACTACCAGGAATACGCGAGCAGGCATGCGATGGTTTCTGATCGCAGGTCATGTCTGCGCTGCAAAGCTACAATACTACGTCGCGAACTGCTCAGAACCGTTTGGTGGCAAGCGTCCATGGTATACATTGAACGAAAAGACCTGTGCATTGGATGGGGAATCCGTCTGGATAGTGAGTTGGCGGTCGAAAGGAGTGCAGGATGCCAGTGAACAGCGCGTCATCGAGCGGTATGGCCGACCAGAACGCCGTGCGACTCGAGCCATGGAGCGAGAACGACCTGGCGCTCGATCAGCAAATGCTCGGTGATCCAGAGATGACCCGCTATTTGGGTGGCCCCGAAAGCGCTGAAGCGACTGCCCGGCGTCACGCCGGCAAATTGCGGCTTCCAGACACTGGCGCTGGCCGGACATTTAAGATCGTTCTCCAGGCTACAGGCGAGGCCGTCGGGTCGGTGGGCTACTGGGAAAATACCTGGCATGAGGAAGACATCTATGAGATCGGGTGGTTAGTGCTGGCGACGTTCCAGAGGCGGGGCATCGCGAGCGTGGCCACAGCCCAGGCGATTGCCCAGGCCAGAGCCGATGGGAAGCATCGCTTTCTGCATGCTTTCCCGTCTGTCGAGAACGGTCCGTCCAATGGAATCTGCCGGAAACTGGGGTTCACGCTGATGGAGGCCTTCGAGTCTGAGTATCCCAAGGGCCATTTCATGCAGTGCAATGACTGGCGCCTTGACCTCGTCGGGGACAGCTAGAACGCATCTTGGAAGCTCTGGCCCGCAATCTCAAAGCGCGGAGCGCATCTTCCGCGTGGCTCGGCGATTTCCGGCGCTTGATCGTGCGCTACGAGCGCCAGGCCCTCAACCACTTCGGGTTCGTCCATCTGGGGTGCATCCTCATCTTGCTCCGTCGGCGTCTAGGAGGTGGCTTGCAGTGGCGTGAGTTTACGAGGCTCATCGGCGTATCCCTGCACTGGCCGTGCGCTTTATGCCTCTAGCTCTGACCCAGGCTCTGTCCTGCTCCCGTGGCCCTGCGCAGGCGAGCGCTTCCGCTTGCTGGACCGCGCTTCGGCCAGTTGCTGCTGCAGCGCGGCATTCTTGGCTTGCAGCGCGGTGATTTGCTCCTGCAGCGCGAAAATCCGCCGGATGCCTTCCATGTTGACTCCTGCCTCTGCCAACTCAGCGACTTCCTCGATCTGAGTCAGGTCGTCGTCCGAATAGCGTCTGGTGTTGCCACTGGTCCGAAGCGGAGTGAGCAGGCCGCCTTCCTCCATGCGGCGTAACTGCTGCTGAGGCACGCCTGATAAATCGGAGGCGACCGCGATGGAGTATTTAGGCAAGGTCGTATCCTGCAGCGACCTGGGAACACGTGCGGTGTGGGCGCCTTTCGGCTGTTTTTTCGATGTCACCTGACTACCTCTTCGACACAGAGAGCGCTACGCCTGATTGGAGAGCATTCCAGCTTTGCCGCCTCCA
Organism: Ktedonobacterales bacterium; assembly: GCA_036391835.1. GTDB lineage: Bacteria > Chloroflexota > Ktedonobacteria > Ktedonobacterales > JADMIN01 > JAKAIY01. The sequence goes on from DASVZC010000019.1 coordinate 14,824, forward strand.
ATCGGGCGTAGCGCTACCGTCACGTGCACGGTACCCGCGACAAGGTCACCGCCTAACTCAGTCTCAGCCTATTTGAAGCCTAGTTGCCGCCAGCAGGCTGCGCTATGCGGGCGTCTTGCTCGACAAACGGATGGTCAGCCAATTGGCTCCCCGTGCCAGTCTCTTGGATGGTGATGCGTTTGGGCTGAGCGTGCTGCGCAACGGGGATTTCCACCGTCAGAATACCCCGCTCATAGTGCGCCCTGACAGCATCACCATCTACGTCTTTGGGAAAACTCACCGACCGGGTAAACTCGCCAGTCCCGAATTCACGCAGAAGATAGACGGCCTCTTTCTGCTGCTCCGCACCAAGCAGATCGGGGAACTTGGCCTTGATCGTGAGCGTATTCTGCCGTACCGTCAGTTCAGTATCCTCAGGGTGGACGCCGGGCAAGAGCACCTGGCAAAGATACATACCCTTGACTTCGAGCACATTCAAATGCCCCACAGATCCTCCCGCACTGAGTCCAGACGATGGTCCAAAGCCCGGCCGCATCACCGCTTGCTCAAAGAGTTGACTCATGGCATCGCGAAGCGAGGTTGCGTCCCGGATCGGGTCCCACTGCATCAGAGAAGACATGTGCTACACCCTCCATTGTGTGTGCTAACTGTCGTGCTCTCGCGCCTGTTCGCAGCTGGATAGGCGACGCCGTTGGACACCGCAGGTACGCCGATAGGAGTGGCCCGGCATGGACGATGTTCGTTCCACTGTCTCCAGCCTGCGTCGTGGAGAGCGCCCTACTGCAGAGAAGAACATGACCGTGTCTCCTGCAGAGACGACGGTACAACCAACGCCTATACCGTAAAATATCTCACAATATTTGTCAAGAATACTACCTATATTCTAACAATTATTTAACACTGTATTGCTGGTTACCTCACGATAATCGTGCGAACTATTTGCGGCCGGGAGTCAGCGCTCGCGTCAGTGACCGCCATCTCTACCTAAGAGGCGAGCGTTTGGGAGGCTTCCATGACAGTTACCATTCTTAACCACCAGCTTGCTACTGACGAACGATGTTGTTCCTTCGGTTTTTTTGCACTCGCCGATCACAAGCAGGGGCCAGGTATCTCGTAGATACCTGAGGCGCCCATCGGCCTCCGAAGAGCAGTACGTTCGTTGGAGACGCACCCATGTATGAGATGGCGACTAGTCATACCAATGTCGGTTGTGGTGTTGGCGCAGCGGTCAACCTCATGCGCCAAGCCAATACCCGAGCCGAAATCAGTATCAGCCATTCCCAGGCAAGAGAAAGGAAGCGTTGCGCTCCAGGGTCATCACAGTTCGCTAGGCAGCAGGCGTGGAGAAGCGCTGCTCCAGAAATTGCACGACCTCTAGCAGCGCATCGCGCTCGAACGGCTTCGGCAAAATCTGCGCGCCAAGCTGCCGAAGCAGGTCCGAGAGATACGGCGGAAAGTTCGCGGCCATGCTGGAGATGGCGACATAGGCATAGCGCGGCTGGACGAATCCCTCCTCAGCCGCGCGGTTGAGCGCCTCGAACCCGTTGAGATTCGGCATCTCATAGTCCATCAGCACGATTTTCGGCGCAGCGCCCTTGCGGAGCGCATCCAGCGCTTCCAGACCATCAGCCGCCTCCGAGGTTTCGTACCCAGCCTCAGTGAGCCAGTCGCGCAGCATCACCCGCACTGTGGGACTATCATCAACGATGAGGACGGGTATCATGACCGCTCACTTTCTGCCGACTAGAGAATCGCATCGCCGCCATGATACCTGAATATCGCCAAGCAGGCGAGAGCTATGGGACTGTCCGGCCACATCCTGACGTAGCACACGCAAGTCGAAGCGTTTACAACTCCCAGGCGCGCAATCCTTCATCGAGCGCAGCGGCGAGTTCGTTCTGCTGCTTCGTGAAGAAGTGGTCAGCGCCGGGGATGATTGTGAGGCGCTTCGGCTCAGGCAGATTGGCGTACCACGCCTCCAGCTGGTCACGTGGGCCGTACTCGTCGAGTTCGCCCTGGATGATCAGCTTGGGCTTGACGCAGCCTGCCAGCGAACTCACCTGCAGCAGCCGAACGGGCACGCCAGCGCCGAGCAGATGCGTCACACGCGGATCGGCGGCGCCCACGGGCAGCCCCGTCCACGCGCCAAACGAAAACCCCGCGAGCAGCAGCGGCGCCCCAGGGAAGCGCGCATCCAGCGCATCTAACCCCGCGCGGATGTCGTCCGCCTCACCGCGTCCGTCGTCGTAGGAGCCGGTGCTGCGCCCCACGCCACGGAAGTTGAAGCGCAACGCCGGAATGCCATGATCCACCAGCGCCGCCGCGATCCGGAACACGACTTTGTTGTGCATGGTGCCGCCGAACTGCGGATGTGGATGGCAGACGAGCGCCGCCATCTTCGGCGACGACTCAGCGGGCGTCTGCTCGTCGGGCAGACGCAGCAATCCTTCGAGCAGGCCGTGCGGCGCGGGAATGTCTGTCTGGATGAGTTGTGCCATGCGTGGGCTACTCCTCCACCATCAGCAGGTGGTATTTGTTCTTGCCCGCGCGTAGCAGCAACGCACGCCCAAACAACGCTTTCTCCACTGAAATAGGCTTCTCCGGGTCAGCCCAGCGTTCATCATTGATATAGACGCCGCCCTGCTGCATCAACCGCCGCGCCGCGCCACGCGAGGGCTGCGCGCCCGAGAGGGTCAGCGCGTCCAGCGGCGAGAGGCCAGCCGCCAGCGCAGAGGCCGCGATGGTCGTCGTCGGCACAGCCTGCGCCAGGAAGGGCAGCGTCTCAGGCCGCAACTGCTCGACCCCCGCGCCAAACAGCACATCAGAGGCTGCCGCGACACCATCGGCGACCGCTTTGCCGTGCACCAGCAGCGTAATCTCGTAGGCCAGCCGTCGCTGTGTCACACGGCTGGAGGGCTGCTCCTTCTGCTGGCGCTCCAACTCGGCAATCTCGTCGAGCGACAGGAAGGTAAAGACCCTTAGATACTGGCCCGCGTCACGGTCATCCGTGTTGATCCAGTACTGGTACATCTCATATGGCGTCGTCATCTCAGGGTCGAGGTAGAGCGCGCCGCTCTCCGTCTTGCCGAGTTTGGCGCCACTCGCGGACGTGACGAGAGGCGCCGTCAGCGCATGCGCATGCGCCTCACGCGTCTTGCGGATGAGGTCTACGCCAGCGGTGAGATTGCCCCACTGATCATTGCCACCCACCTGCGCCATACAGCCATATTCATCGTAGAGATGCTGAAAGTCCGCCGCCTGCAAGATCATGTAGCTAAACTCGGCGTAAGAGATGCCATGCTCCTGGCTCTCGATGCGCGTCTTGACAGATTCCTTGGCCATCATGTGATTGACGGTGAAGTACTTGCCAACATCGCGCAGGTATTCGATCAGCGTCATCTTGCCGAGCCAGTCCACGTTGTTGACCATGATGGCGGGATTCTCGCCCTCGAAGTCGAGGTAGCCAGAGAGTTGCTGGCGAACGCGCTCAGCGTTGTGGGCTACCTGCTCTTCGGTGAGCATGTTGCGCTCATCGGACTTGAAGCTCGGGTCGCCAATCATACCGGTGCCCCCACCGACCAGCAGAATGGGCCGATGCCCAGCGCGCTGGAAATGTGAAAGCAGGATGATCGGCACCACATTGCCGATTTGCAGGCTCGGACGAGTGGGGTCGAAGCCACAATAGACCGTCAGCCGCTCGCGATTAGCTGCCTCTTCCAGGCCGCTCTCGGTCATCTGGCTGATGAGGCCACGCTCCCGCAGCGTGGCGATCACATTGGTCACTGGCTTGTTCGACATACGTCCTCACGCTCCGCTACAACGCCTCTCGATTGGAGGCGGTGGTTCCCAGAATGGTTCACGCCGCACCTGCTGCGGTCGCTCCATTGTACGGCGCCACCCAGGCGCGACGCGAGTGGGCGGTATTCAGGCTCTGATACCATTCCGCGTTCTAACTGCTCACCCGAAGATGGGAATGTTCGTTTCTGCGGCGCCTGCTGTCCTAACGTCTTTTCTTCATCGGGAGCAGGAATCACGCACCCTCTAGACAAGGCGAGGAGCTTGCCAGAGACACATCGGGACCCCAAATATCTCCTCCTTGACGACGCTAATATATCATGCCAATATATCATCTAGATATATTTGTGCGATATATTCACTCTGGAAAGAGGAAGAACGCATGGCGAGCGAGCATGTGATTCTGGGGGTAATCAGCTTCACCCCCTGTTCTGGTTACGATATGAAGGCCGAGTTTGAGCAAGGGGGCGCAGGCCTGCTCTCGGCTCTGAGCTTTGGCAGCATCTATCCGCGCCTGAAACAGCTTGAAGAAGAGGGGGTGGTTGAGGTGCTGCAGGCAGAACATGAGGGCCGGCGTAGGAGAGTCTATGAATTGACCGCGCGCGGCTGGCAAGAACTGGCGAACTGGTTGGAGCAACCTTCTGACTACCCCCGACCCTGGCACGACGAACTGCTGCTCAAAATGATCTTCTGGGGACCAGCGGCAGCGGATCGAACAGTTCTGGTCGAGCACCTGCAGGAGCGGCGCCGTGAGGCGCGGCGTTTCCTGGCGGAATTGCTCGCGTGGCAGCAGAATGGAATCTCCTTCGTCGATGAATACTCAGAACTGGTGTTCAGCTACGGTGAGATGCGTCTGGAGTCCGAACTGGCCTGGCTCGACAGGGCGCTGGCGCAATTAGAGGGGCCGGAGCGTCCACCAGCGCAGGACCCCACCAATCTCGCTGCCGAGCAGAAGGCCAGGCGAACCAGGGCGTTTGCGCAGCAAGATCAGGGCAAACAGGCTCAGGAGTGAACATGGAAGTGAACACACGCACACGGTAGGTTTGAAAGGACATCAACATGGGATATACAGCGAAAAGAAATACATGGGGCGTGCCGCTGCTCGCCTTGTTGAGCGCAAATGGCATCTCGGTGGTGGGTAATGTTCTGGCGGCGCTAGCCATCCCCTGGTTTGTCTTGCAGACCACGGGGAGCGCAGCCCAGATGGGTTTGACAGCCTGTGTCGAGGTTGTGGCGAACCTGGTAGCTGGGGTCTTTGGTGGCACGCTGGTTGATCGTGTGGGACAGAAACGCATCAGCGTTCTCGCAGATCTGGCTAGCGGGTTCGCGGTCGCCCTGGTACCGTTGCTCTATTACACCGTGGGACTGGCGTTCTGGCAGTTGCTTCTGCTGGTCTTTTGCGCCTCGCTCTGCAACGCGCCAGGCAACACCGCCCTCACCGTCCTGCTGCCGGATGTAGCGGACCTGGCTGGCATGCCTTTTGAGCGCGCCAGTACCATCTTGCAAGCCATTCAGCGCGCCGCCGGGCTGGTGGGGGCGCCAGCTGCGGGCGCATTGATTGTCGTTCTAGGCACAACCAGGCTGCTCTGGGCGGATGCCGTGAGCTTTCTGCTTTCCGCGTGCATTGTCGCGCTGGCCATCCCGGCCTCCCGCGTTGCTGCATCAGCACCGCGTGAAAGCGCTGAGGCTGTTCAGGAAGCAGACGAGGACGTAAAAGAAACGGCTGAAGAGCAATGGTCGTGGTGGGCTGGCCTCAAGTTGAGCTTCCAGAGCTTGTGGGGCGACCGCCTGATGCTGGCGATCATGGGTGTGCTCATCATCACCAACCTGCTCGACGCCTCGCTCATCGCCGTAGTCATGCCGATCTATGCCAAAGTCCATTTTGGTAACGCCCTGGTCTTTGGACTCTTGTCCGCAGCCTTTGGCGGTGGCGCTCTGTTCGGCTCTTTCTTATTCAGCCTCTTCGGCGTCAAATTGCCCAGGCGTATGACCTTTACTCTGGCGTTCCTCGGCATGGGCCTGCCTTTCTGGGCGCTCGCCTTTCTGCCCGCGCTGCCCGTGCTGCTGCTCGCCTCAGCAATTGGTGGGATTGCCAGCGCGCCCATCAATCCCGTGATCATGACCCTCAGCATGGAGCGAGTGCCCGCGCCGATGCGGGGACGTGTGCTGGGTCCGCTGATTGCTCTGGCCAGGATCACCGTGCCCCTCGGTCTCCTGCTCGTTGGGGGCTGCGTCGAGCGTCTGGGATTGCAGGACACGCTTTTCCTGATGGCTGGAGCTTACCTGCTAGCGACACTCAGTCTGCTCTTCAACCCCAACCTGCGCCAGATGGATCAGAAGCCAGAGAGAAAGAAGGAGTTAGTAGCAGTGCCTGCTTGAGGGAAACCCCAGATTCCGGCAAACAGGTCTATGAGGCCTTACAGTGTGCTTCGGGCAATTGAGGACAACGGACCAGATCGCTGGGGATGATCGGGCACGTTGTCCTCGCACGCTGAAAGCTCATGTACATCAAAAGGCCTACCAAGTCGTTTGATCTCAGTGATTCACGCGGTGATCGTTGTGAAGGAGCCTCTCGTCACATGTGCTGGCGCCAGGGCAACATGAATTGAAAGGTCCACGGGCCGGGGCGAATGGTGCGCTGCACACTGCCTTTTGCGAGCAGCCACACCTCGCCAACCTCAACAGTCACACTCACTCGTGAGAGCCCTGCAGACGGATGGAGCGCTCCCGAGTCGAGCATACAGTGCTCAATGGTGGCGCTGTCGAGAAGCGCCGCACGCCCAAGTGGTTCGCAGGAGACACTGAGTCCGTCGCTCTCGCTACCAGATGCCTCGCTGACCACAACGTGGTTGAGGATCACGTAGCCGTAGCGCTGTGCGAGGGTGTCCGACACGCGCGCGGTGATGGCAATGTAGGTGTTGCCCGAGTCGGCATAGGCCTGATCCACACTGATGGTCACGCCATCGATGGTTCGGCTCTGCCCAATCGTGGTGTAGAGGTTGGCATTGCCTATCAGTTGGGCCTTGGGCCCGCCAAACAGTCCACCCCAGTAGGCCGTACCTACTCCCGCGCCTACGAGCACGACGAGCGCAGCGGCGAATCCAGCGTTCATCAGCGCCGCCCGAAGTCGCGGATGGCGCGCGGCCTGACGCGTCGACCGTGGGGCAGCGGCGGCCGCCTTGTCTGTAGCCTGGGCGCCAAGCGGGAGCTGTGTTCGCACATTGAACCATGCGGACTCAGTATCCACCATCGTGGGAGCGTGCCGAGCAAAGGTGGCGCGCAGTGTCGGCTCTTCCGCCAGTTCCCAATCGTGTGGCGAATCTTCAGTTTGCATCTATATGGCTTCCTTTCTGTCAGAGGGAGCGCAGAGGGAGCAGGTCATTAAGATTGGGAGAGATCACGCTCGCGCTGCTGGGCGGTCGCCATGTGCTCACGCAACTGCATCAACGCGCGATGTAGCGTCACTCGACCGGTCCCCTCGCGCACGTCCAATATGTTGGCAATCTCACGAGTCGTAAAGCCACCGAAGTAGCGCAGCGCCAGCGGAACACGGTAGTGGCCAGGTAGTGACTCTATCCTTGACCAGAGGTCGTCGCGCTCCTGCGAACGTATGGCAAGTTCGTCGGGCGCGAAGGCAGGCGACGATTGCCGCGCCAACTGGCTTTCATCCAGTACAGCTTCGTGCTTGCGCCGGGGAGTAGACATCGCATCCAGGATGTGGCGCGTCACGATCCGATGGAACCACAATGGAAATGCTTTGGGATCGCGTAACTGCTGACGCCGCTCGAACGCATGGATGAAGGCCTCTTGCGCAGAGTCCTGCGCCTCGGGCAGCGGCAATCCACTGACCACCGCCAGACGCACGGCGTTGGGATAGCACGTGGCGAACAGCGCCCGCACGGCGTCCTCGTCACCACGGAGCCATCCATCCATGTGCGACCAGGTCGCGTCATTCATGCGCCCCATCCTTTCTGGCGAACCCGTGTTGTGGTAACCACGGTGAAAGGACGGGCCTAACGCCACAAGTGTTACAACGCGTTGGCGTACGGCGTATTCCGTTGGCGATGCGCTCTAACTCTGGACAGTGCAGTAGCTAGTGCTCCAGAAGATCGAGCCGCCGCCGGCGTCGCTCTGGAAATACCACGTGAACGTGCTCGAACCCTTCCACCACGCCTTCTGAGGAACACCCGAGTGAAAGCAGGGGGTGAGCGCCGCTGGAGGGGCGGAGTAGTCCCATCCCAAGGCGGGCAACTGTTGCGCATAGAAGGAGTTGATTTGCTCGAACGTTCCAACGGTGCAAACGCCCGACTCACCCCCCTGACTGACGCTCCCATTGACGCCTGTGGAGCCGATGCCATGGAGCGTCTGCGGGGGCGCAGGCAGCGGAACGTTATTGAGCGTGGTTTCGTATGCGCCTGCTTGATCGGAGTAGATGCCAAACGGGTCCGGCTGGCACGTCGTGCTGGCGGAGGCAGGCGATTGTGTAGGAGTATCCGTCGCGGTCGGGGAAGGGGTTGGCCTGGGTGTCGCGGTTGGGCGCGGCGTGGCATTGGAGGCTTGAGCGCACCCAACCAGCAGAGCGGCGACGGCGAAAACACTCACCAACAGGCAGACACTCTTACGCATTGACACGCTCACTGGCCACCTCACATGCTCCATTGCACACTGGTTGCATCACCAGTATACACGGCGCAGGAAGCGGGCGTGTCAGTGATCTGCGCGCCCGCTCGTGGGCTCCTCCGTCGGCGGGAACGCCAGGCGATACCCTTGATCGGCGAGTTGGGCTGCGGTCTGTCTCGGCGCATCATGTGGCCGCGCCTTGAAGATGTAGAACAGATACCACAGCGAAGGCAGCAACAGCAGCATGCCAGCGGCGGAAGCTAGGGTAGCGGCCAGCAGCACACTCTCCGGCGCGGAGGCGTTTCCGATGGTCACATCGGGAATGATGAGGTAGGGATACTGCGCGACCGCCCATGCCGCCAGGATGCACGCCATCTCACCGGCCACAAGATAGCGCGCTAGAGTGAAGCGCTGCGCCAGCAGCGCATAGGCCGTCGCCAGGCCAATCAACATGGCGCCAAGCGAGAGGGGCAGCGCCTTGCCAATCAATCCGCTCCACAACTGCGGCGACTCGAACGCCGCCAGCAGCGCCGCCAGCGCGCCCAGCGCCGCCGTCACCGCGCCCGCCAACAACGCGCGTATCCGGAAATCTTCCGCCAGTGGAAGATTGTTGTCTGTCTTCGCTTCTACTGAGAGGTAGGTTGCGGCGAGTGTAGCGCAGATTGCGACAGCGAAGGCGCCGCAGGTCAGCGCAAAGGGAGTCGTCCACGTCGTCCAGTAGTTTGCCGAGACAACGCCATTGTGCACGTGGATGTGACCACCCGCGAGGCCACCCGCCAGCGCGCCCAGCAGGAACGGCGCAATCACACTGGCTCCGTTGAAGATGTAGCCCCAGGCGACTGCCATTTCAGCGTTGCGCGCATACTGAGAGCGAAGGCCGAAGCCCGCGCCACGCAGCACGATGCCCACCAACGCCAGCACAATCGGGATGAAGAGCGCCGTCGAGACAGACGCGTAGACCACAGGGAAGGTCGTCCACGTCACCGTGATGACATAGATCAGCCAGACGTTGTTCGCCTCCCAGACAGGGCCAAGCGCATGCGCGATCGCGGCGCGCTGCTGTTCCATGCGCGGCCCACGCGCCAGCAGGTCCCACACGCCGCCACCAAAATCAGCGCCGCCGAGAACCGCATAGGCGATCAAGCCGGCGCCGACGAGGCCAGCGCAGATATTCGCCAGGAAGGATGCCGTCGCACTTCCCACTGATGCCAGAATGAACATGCTGGAAACCTCCTCTCCCGGCGCGCCTACGCCTGCGCCGCCGTCGCGCTATTACCGGCGCCCGCGTCTGGCTCAGCCGCCTTCGGACGCTGGCGCGCGAGCCGCAGCAGCAGATACACCAGCGCGACGGTCAGAACGAGATAGATCAGCATGAACACGAGCAAGATCGTCAGGCCAGCGCCCGGCACCGGCGTTACGGCATCGGCCACACGCATCACCCCCTGGATGATCCACGGCTGGCGGCCAATCTCAGTGACCATCCAACCGGCTTCTAGGGCGATGAACGCCAGCGGTCCCGTCAGCACAGCCGTCCAGAGCATCACCTTCGAGATACGAGACTCGGGAATCGTACGGCCATTGCGATAGTAGAGAAACCAGAACCAGATCGGTAAGACGATCATCAGCGCGCCCGTGCCGACCATCAGATCGAAGGCCAGATGGACGAGCAGGGTATTTGGCCAGTCGGCGCGCGGGAAGGCGTCGAGCCCCTTCACAACCGAGTTGGGATCACCATACGCCAACCAACTGAGCAATTTGGGAATCTCGATGCTGAAGTTCGTCTGCTGCGTATTGGGATCGGCGATGCCCAGGATGCGGAGCGGCGCCCCGGCGACCGTGTGGAACAGGCCCTCCATCGCGGCAAGCTTGGCAGGCTGTGTATGCGCCACCATCTTCGCGCTCAGGTCGCCGATATATGCCTGAATCGGCGCGACGATCGTGCCAAAGGCCATCGGCAGCAGCAATCCACGTGTATGGTAGGTCGTGCGCCGACCACGCAGCAGCGCCACCGCGTAGATCGCGGCGACGGCGAACGCGGCGACCTGATAGGACGCCAGAATCATGTGCACGGTTTCAGACGGCGTGCCGGGATTGAACATCGCACCCAGCGGGTCAACGTTTGTGACCTTCCCATTGACGGCGGTATAGCCAGTTGGCGAGTTCATCCAGGAGTTGGCGGTCACGACGAAGAACGCCGAGGCTGTGCCACCCACCGCGACGGGAATCGAGCAGAGCCAATGCGCGCGTGGCGAGAGGCGATCCCAGCCATAGAGATAGAGTCCGAGGAAGATACCTTCTGTGAAGAACGCAAACCCTTCCATTGCGAAGGGCGTCCCAATCACGCTGCTGGCGAACCCCATGAAGCGAGGCCACAGGAGTCCCATCTCAAACGATATCGCAGTGCCAGACACAGCCCCGACCACAAAGAGGATGCTGAATGCCTGACTCCAGCGCCGCGCCAGCGCGTACCAGACGGTATCCCCGTTTCGCAGTCCAAGGCCCTCGGCCACACACAGCAGGACAGGCAACCCGACACCCAATGACGCAAAGATGATATGAAACGCCAGAGTGGATCCCATCGCAGCCCGAGCCGCTATCAGATTCGACATCTCAGCATCGCTCCGTTCGCATCGTTCGCATGGAAGCGCGTTGATGCAGCGCCGCATCGCACACATCCATCTCCACGTCATAATCGTAGCAGGCGCACTCGGCCACGCGCCGTAACGAGTTCGTCACGCCTTGCGAATACAGTGTCAAGAGAGGAGGAACGCGCACACAAGCTGGCGCAAAGGCGGCGCCAATGCGCGCTCGGGGAGGTCACAATGCTGCGACACATCGGTTGGCTAGCGTGGACGTTAGCGCTCCTGACGTTCGTAGCGCTCGCTGTAGACTTCGCCATCAATCCGCCCGAGAGCGCTGCCAGCCTGGTGGACAACCTGCTGAGCGCATTGCTTCTGATGGTCTTCGCGGGTGTGGGCGCGCTGATCGCCTCGAAGCGCCAGCGCAATCCCGTGGGGTGGTTCCTCTGTCTCGTAGCATCACTCTCCGCAAGCGGTTCTCTCGCCCTGGACTACGCCGTGCGCGGGCTCGTCCTCCATCAGGGATCGCAGGTCGGTGGCGTCGAAGCTGCGCTCTTTGGTGGCGTGGCGCGATCACTCGGCTTCTACTTTAGCCTGACGCTCGTGCCGCTGGTCTTCCCCACTGGCAAATTACTCTCGCCGCGCTGGCGCTGGGCCGCGTGGGCCATCGTACTCGCGACACTGCTCTCTATCCTGGGAATCCTCACGGCGCCATTCGGAGACTACACAGACGTGCGACTGGCGAGCGTCCACAATCCCATCACGCTGCTCCCAGCGCATGTAGGCGAGGGTATGGCTGTAATTGCCACGCTATGCTTCTTTGCGCTTGCGGTCATCGCCGCAATCACCATCGTGCTCCGGTTCCGGCGCGCTCGTGGCGCCGAACGACTGCAATTGAAATGGTTCGCCTACGCGATGGTGACTGGAGCGTGTGGTGGATTTCTATTCCTCATCGTGATCATGTTCATCTCACCAACTGGCATCCCATTTAGCTCATTCTTCTATCTGATCACGGTGGGCATGCCTATCTCGGCAGGCATCGCCATCCTGCGTCACCGCCTCTATGACATTGACATCATCATCAACCGCACGCTGGTCTATGGCGGGCTGACTGCTATTCTCGCGGGCCTGTATTTTGGCGTCGTCATCGGCGCACAGACGTTCACCCAAACGATCACCGGCAAGCAGACGGGCCAGCAACCCGTGGTCATCGTGCTGACCACATTGCTCGCCGCCGCGCTCGTCCAGCCGCTGCGCGCGTGGCTACAGGGGGTCATCGACCGTCGCTTCTACCGCAGCCGCTACGACGCCGCAAAAACACTGGCAGCCTTTAGCGCGACACTACGCAGCGAAGTGGACCTGAGCGCGCTACGCGAGCGACTGCTGGAGGTGGTAGACGACACGATGCGTCCCTCCCGCATCTCGCTCTGGCTACGGCCTACACACGACCGCGCACGTCACGCCGAAACGAACACGTAGAGAACCAGGGCTGTCTGAGGAATCGAGCGCGCTTGCTCCTGGTTGTGCGTCGAGTGGGCTGTTCCGGTCTTCGCCTCGAAGCCATGTCGCATTGTGAGGAATGTGTGCGGTCTGGCTGGTCGATCGTGACCGCAGCGTGACCCGTATACGGTAGGCTAGATGTCGGCAAGGAAACTGAATGCCGGCCACATGGAACATGCTTTGTCTCTTACAATCAGAGCGGCCTCTCCTTGCTTTATCGGTGGAAAGGAGCGCCCAGCATGATCCATAACACAACAGCGGTTTCCAGGCGTATACGCTACTGGCCCGCACTCTTGGGCGCGTTCCTTCTGGTCAGTTGCGTTGCCACTCCGGCCAATAGCCCTTCAGCGACCTCCACTCCCAAATCGACGCCAACAGGGGCGGGCGTGCCCGCGCTCGATGCATTCTATGCGCATCCCGGGCCAGAGGGAGGATCACCGCTGGCCCCATCGAATAGAACCTAGAACGAGCCGCCGACATGGCCCATAAGCGGCTGTAGCATGTAGGTCGCGTAGGCCAACACGCCCGCCAGCCCAAAGTAGACCAGCGTGAGCATGATACGCGAGCCGAGCGAAATCTTATAGTAATTGGACCCTGACTCGCCGAAGCGTCGAATCAGTTGGTATCCGCCGAAGACGCCCAGGATGACCAGCAGCAGCGAGTGCGTCATGTACGCGCCAATCGCCACACCCACCAGGCCAATCAACCAGATCCACTTCGAGATAGCTCCAGTGACACGTGATCCATCCAGTGGAGGCACAGGAATCAGATTGAGCAGATTGAGCAAGAAGCTATAGTAGGCCAGCGGAATCAGCACAGGGAGCCCAGTACGCCAATAGGCGATCAGGCAGACGACGCCGCCAATCGTACCCGCGAGCGGCCCCGCCAGCGCAATCTCGGCTTCATCGCGCGCATTGGATGGCGAGCGGCGCATCGTCACGAATGCGCCCACCAGCGGAATGAAGGTCGGCAGTCCAGCTGGCATCCCTTTCGCGCGGATGACCACGAAATGCCCCATCTCATGCACCAGCAGCAGCGCCATGATACCCAGCCCAAACTGCCAGCCAAAGGCCACCGCATACACCGCGAAGCTGACGATTGCGCTCACGACTGGCCAGAACAGGCGCACACGAGTATCTGGCTCGGGCGTCGCCACAGCAGCCTGCTGCGCCGGGTATGGCGGATACATGGGATAGGCCGGATAGCCTGCAGGCCCGGGATACTGCGCCTGTGGTGGATAGTACGGATAGGGGGCGTAGCCCGATGGATAGGGAGCGACTGGAGGTCGCTGAGCCGCCTGCTCGTAAAACTCCGGCGGCGGCGGATAGACGCCCGGCTGCTGGAAGTTCGGCGCCGGCGCCGTGGCGGATGATGCGCCCGGCCAGGTAGACCAGCCATTGGGCGAGGGCTGCGGAGATGGCGATTGGCTCTCTGGATACTCTGTCATAGCTGGCCTTCTAACGAGAAGTGGGTGGCGCGGCTTCCTGGCGCCAACACCACGTACCACGCCGCACATCTCTTATACGCAAGAGTATAGCCGCAGGGCGCCACTTTTCGCCCCGATCAGCCTGTGCCAAGAGTTTAGCGCCGATCAGCCACCGCAGCGTGAATCAACGGAGCCAGCCTCCGCACGCCCTCGGCAAGCCGATCCTCGCTCATCGCGCCGAAGCCCAACAGCAGGCCCGGTCGCGCCTGCGCCTGATAGTGTGGACTCAGCGCGCCTACAGCCAATCCATGCGCATGCGCCAGTTTCGCCAGCGCCCGGTCATCCGTCCCCGCTGGCAATGTCGCCAGCAGGTGAATACCAGCCTCCGCCGGGCCAATCTGCGCCACATCGCCCACTTCAGCGGCAAGCGCCGCCACCAGCGCATCACGCCGCCCACGATAGACGCGCCGCATGCGCGCCAGATGCCGCTCCAACTCGCCCGCCTCGATGAACCGCGCAACGGCCAGCGCGTCACGCCACGAGGGATGTCGGTCACTGGCGGCCCGCGCACGCGCCACCGGCTCGATCAACCAGCGCGGCAGCGCGGCGAACGCCAGCCGCACGGCGGGATACAACGCCTTCGCGAACGTGCCGAGATAGATCACCTCATCGCGTTCATCGAGCCCGCGCAACGCCTCCAGCGGCTGTCCCTCCAGGCGGAGGTCGCCGTCGTAATCATCCTCCACCAGTGTCGCGCCAACTCGCCGCGCCCACTCGATCAACGCCACACGCCGCTCCAGCGAGAGCGTCACCCCGGTCGGATATTGGTGCGAAGGCGTCACGATCAGCAGGCGGGCATCTGTCGGCGCGCCAGTGGCCTCGCGCTCTGGCAGCGCATCCACGCGGATGCCGCTCTGGTCAACGGGAATACCGCGCAGATCGGCGCCTTCCGCCAGAAACGCGGCGTGAAAGCCAATGTAACTGGGGTCTTCCACCAGCAACGGCTGCCCAGGTTCGACCAGCAGGCGCGCCAGTAATGCCAGCACCTGTTGCACACTACTCGCGATCAGCAACTGGTCTGGATCACAGCGCACCGCACGCGACCGCCGCAACCACGCCGCAATCGCCGCGCGGGTCTCCATCGGGCCGAGCAGCGCATCCCAGCGTCCCGCTTGCGCCGCGCGTTCGCGAGCCTGCGCGCGCAGTTCCGCCATGGGGTCGGCGTCGTCTTGCCATGTCACGATGCGCCGCCAGCGCGCCCAGGGGAAGAGGTCAGCCGCGCCCACACTTGGCCGGAAGTCGAACTCTGCGCCTTCCGCGCCCGTATCTACGCCACCAGTCGCGCTGCCGTCCACCGTCCCGGCTCCCATCAGGGGAATCGCCTGGATGCGCCGCGCCCATGTCGTCAACGCGGGACGCAGCGGTGTCACTGGCTGCGCGACCGCAGGCTCGGCATCCGACGGACGCCGCGCTTGATCATCGGCATCATCGGCGCGCTCCACCGCGGCATATCCTTCGAAGACGGGCGCGACGAACGTGCCAGCGCCAACCCGACCCGAGACGTAGCCCTCGGCGCGCAGCCAATCATAGGCGGTGGCCACCGTCAGGCGCGCTACCGCAAGGTCATGTGCGAGCGCGCGACTGGGAGGCAGTCGGTCACCAGCGCGCAGGCGTCCTGAGAGAATCGCCTGACGTACCTGAGCATAGATTTGCCGGGTCAATCCTTCGGCTGCGTCATCCGAACGGTCGAGCGTGATGAGCAGGTCGAGCGCCATTCGCCTCATAATTGGCCTACTATCCCTTCCGCAAAATGGAGCTTGCGGTAGTCCAATATCCTCCACTACGATACCACAGTGCGCAACACGTGGGGCAGACACCCCCTGGGTTGTGATGTGTTACGCCGAGGGGAAAGAGGATAGCGATGACGACCGACACGAAACACGTTCCGGCCACATCCAAAAACGAGATCACCGACCTGGCGAGTCGCGCTGAAACGTCGGCGCGTTCACGCATCCGACGTCACAACGAGCGCTCGGTTCCCGCTGAAGCAGAGCGCATACTTGCCACGGGAAACGTCGCGCATGTCGCGTATGTCATCGACGGCCAGCCCTATGTCATCCCATTTCTGTACGACTATGCCGACGGCGCCGTCTATCTGCATGGCGCGCCGGGCAGCCGCACGTTAAAATCTGTGCGGGTAGGCATGCAGGTGGCCATCGAAGTGACGCTGCTAGACGGTCTGATCGCCTCGCGTGACGCTGAGTCGCATTCCGCGAACTATCGCAGCGTGGTCATCTACGGCGTCGCCCAGCGCATCACCCGGAAGGACGAAAAACGCGCCATTCTGGAGCGCATGACACAGCGCTATTTCCCCGGTCGAACGGTGGACAAGGATTACGCCGCGGCGACGGAGAAGCAAATCCTCGCGCTGGAAGTGTTGCGTGTCCCGGTGGAGGAGTATTCGGCGAAGATGCGCGAGGGTGGCCCGCGTGGCCCGCGCGATAGTGACGAGGGTGAAACGCAGCACTCCGCTTTCGTGTTACACGTTGGTGGACACGACATGTAGGGGTTCAACTCAGGAGCAGGGACATGGTTGGCGTGTTTCAACTGGCGCTGACGGGCGTAACACTTGGCCTGGCCTATTCCGCCGCGCCCGGGGTGGTGAATACGGAGACGGCTCGACGTGGTTCGGCTCGCGGCTTCTTCGCAGGCTTCGCGGTCGAGAGCGGCGCGCTGTTCGGCGACATGTTCTGGGCCGCGCTAGCGCTGGCCGGCGTCTCGCTGACGGCGCGGTTCTGGCCGGTGCAGATCACGCTGGCGTTTGTGGGTGGATTCTTCCTGCTGCGTATGGCATGGCTCGCAGCGCATGACGCGCTACGGCAGCGTCCTACTGAATCCGTCGCCAGCGGTCGCGGCGACTTCGCTACGGGCGTCGTCTTTGGCCTGGCGAATCCGGTGGGACTAGGCTTCTGGTCTGGTCTGGGCGGAGGTGTCGTGGCGAGCGGCGCCAGCGCGATGGGCTTCACGGGTTTCTTCGCTGGCTTCTTTCTCGGCGCACTCCTCTGGAGCGCCAGTTTCGCCGCGCTGGTCGGCTGGGGTCGCCGCTGGGCGCGTCCGCTGATCTTCCAGATCATCGACGGCGTCTGCGCGCTCGCGCTCGGCTATTTCGGCTTTTCCCTCCTGTGGACGGGCGCGAACGAACTCACGCGCCGCCTCGGCTGGAGCCGCGCCGCCCTCGCCACACCCTGAGCGCGCCGCTACCCTGTTAAACAACGACTCCTCCGACGTCTGAATTCATACACAGCGACACGCGAACGCTGATAGGTGATGGTGTAGCGCAGGACAAGGACGTGTGCGGATGATTGCCGATCGAGACGTGAATAACGCCACGCGACGACGGACGCCACTCTTCGCGCTCTACACCTCGAATGCCGTCTCGCTGATCGGCGACGCGCTGATGTTCCTGGCGATACCCTGGTTTGTGCTGCAAACGACGGGCAGTATCACCCAAACTGGCCTGACCGCATTCTTTTCGCTCTCAGCGGTCGCCGTGTCGTCGTTGTTTGGCCCCGCCATTGTCGATCGACTCGGCTACCTGCGCGCCAGCGTGTTCAGCGATGTCGCGAGCATGCTTGGCGTTGCGCTGATTCCTCTGCTCTATCGCACGGTGGGGTTACCGTTCTGGGCGCTGCTGGCGCTGGTCTTCGTCGCCGGGCTGCTGGTAGCGCCGGGCCAGACTGCACGCTCCGCGCTGATTCCTGACCTTGCCCAACTCGCCCATGTCCGGTTGGAACGCGCTTCCGCCGTCAAAGACAGTGTGGTGCGCCTCTCCACCTTCGTCGGCGGCCCTCTGGCGGGCGCGCTGATCGTCGTGGCGGGCACGAGCAACCTGCTGTGGATCGACGCGGCGACCTTCGCATTCTCCGCCGTGGTCATTGGCCTGCTCGTCCCCGCTCGGATTCCGCTGCATACCACAGAGACCGCTGCGGGAGAAGCGGCAGCGGAAACGACGACAGTGGAGTTCGAGGTCGCCTCAGCGGCGCCCATCGGTCGAATTGGCCGAATGATCGCTGGCCCACGCGAGGGGATTGCCTTCATCTGGCGCGAGCCGGTGATGCGCGCCATCGTGCTCGTCGCCCTGACGACCAACCTGCTCGACGCGGGGCAAAGCGGTGTGCTGGCGCCTGCGTTCGTCAAGCAGGTCTACGGCAACGCGCTCATCCAGGGTGGCATGATGGCGGCGCTTGGCGGGGCGGCGCTGGTCGGCTCGATGCTCTTTGGCGCCATCGGTCACAAATTTCCACAGCGCCTCACCCTCGGCGTGGGCTACACGCTGGGTGGCGCGCTCCGCTTCTTCCTCATCGTGGGACTCGCCTCGACGCCCGCGCTGATGATCGCGTCGCAGGCGGTCTGCGGCTTCTTCATCGGCGTCGTCAACCCCATCACCAGCACAGCCATGTACAATCGCATCCCGACGGCGATGCGCGCCCGCGTCCTCGGCGCGATCACCTCACTCGTGACGCTGGGGTCACCGCTCGGCGGCCTCATCGCGGGTCTGGTTGCGCCACTCATCGGCGTCGAACAGACGATGCTCGTCTTCGGCGAGATCTACACCTGCGCGACGCTCAGCCTGCTCATCAACCCAGCCACCAAAGCGCTCGACCAGGCGAAATAGCGACAGATGGCCCCCTCTAGCAACACGAAACCTGGCGCCTGATGAACACACTCACGGAAGGAGCCAGCGGACGTTCGTACCACCCTTGCAACGTTGGCCAAAGTTGCACTACCATTTGCAACGTGTTTGCAAATGGTTTGCACACCAACATATCGAGAGGTACCTTCCCATGCATCGCAAGCAGATTTCCGCGCTTTTGGCTGTGGCGCTTCTTGCGCTGAGCGTCTTTGCATTCGCGCACGTCGCTACCGCGCAGGCCGCTCCTAAGCCACGACAGAATACCATTGTTGATGTAGCCGTTTCGGTGAATGCCAAAACAGGGGAATTCTCGACGCTCATCGCCGCGCTCAAAGCCGCAGGACTGGTGAACGCGCTGAACGGCCAGGGCCAATATACTGTCTTCGCTCCGACCGACGCCGCTTTCGCCAAACTGGGCCTCAACGCCAGCAACATCGGTACACTGCCCAAGGCCACGCTGACGAACATTCTTCTCTACCACGTCGCCCACGGCTCCCGCTATGCCAGTGATGTCGTGTCTTCGACGCAGATTCGGATGCTGAACAAAGAGTTCACCACGGTTTCGACGCAAAACGGCTCGGTATATATCAACAATGCGCGCATCATCGAGGCGAACGTGCCAGCCTCCAACGGTGTCATTCACGTGATCGACACTGTCTTGATGCCCTAACGCCACATACCAGTTACGTACACCTGCCCCCGCCACGCGCCACTACGCAGGCGGGGGTCTTCATTTTACCTGCGCGCCGACAAAGTCGAGCGCCTCGCGGGCGATAGGCAGCCAGTCGCCCGTGTAGGTGGAGGTGAGCGTCACCCATTCCTTCATCTGGCGGTCGTCCTTGCGCGGATTGAAGCGCTCGCCATCGCCAGATTCAAGCAGGGCAGAGACACGCGCCGCCGGGAGTTTGAGCGTCAGCTTGTCGCCCCAGAGCATAGCGAATATCTTGCCGTGGACCTTCAACCCCGAGGCGCCAAAGCGGCGACGCGCGCCTGGCCCTGTCTCAGGCGGCGTCACATCCGGATTGCTGACCAACTCGTCGACCAGATCAGCGAAACGTTCTTCCGGCGTCAGTTCGCGCTTGCTCATGGCTATGTCCCCTCCCAACGGCGCGCCACGCGCCTACTTCTCGGCCATGACCTCGCCTTCGTAGTACGCGACCGTCGCGCCGCCACCCTGCTGCCCACCCGCGCCGCGCGAGAAGCCGTGGCTCGCCAGAAATGAGTCGCTAGTGGCCCATGCCTCGAACGCCTCGCGCGATGACCATTTCGAGACGGCTTCCAGCGATGTCTCACCGCGCCACAACTCGAAGGACAGGAATCCCTCGAATGCCTTCAGCGACTCCGCATTGCGGCGGAAACCCTCGACCATACGCTCCATCGCCTGCTGCGGCGCGGTAATGCGATTGACGGCGACAAACATGCTCGCGATCCTTTCTCTTGTCCACACGGTGTATCTCTGGTCAGTGTAGACACGCAGAGGCGCTCACGGCAACGGCGCCACAACACAACACGCTACTCGACTGGCTCGCCCCCTAGCCGCCGCGTGATGATCACACGCTCCGGAAAGTCGCTAAACACGCCGTCCACCTCCCACGCGATGAGTTGGCGAATCGTCGGCCAGAGGTTCGCCGTCCAGACGTTGACGCGCAGGCCCGCCGCGTGCGCCGCGCGAACCGTCTCCTGCGAGAGGATGCGCGGATGCGGGTGAATCGCATCTGCGCCAAGTGTAAGCGCCCGATCAATCATCGCATTGCGGGTCCAGGCGCGGCCACCGTAGAGCGCGCCCGTCTGCGCCCACGGCAGGAGCCGCTTGATTGTGGGAATCGCAGGATGATTGAACGACGACACGAGGATACGCTCCCGCAGCGGGTCATCGTCTGCTATGGCGCCGAGCAGCGCCGCAATCGCCTGCGCCGTCTCGACAGCCTCATCATCGCTTTCGGCTTTCACCTCGATGTTGATGAGGCCTCTGCGTGCGCGAATGAGCGACAGCGTCTCCTCCAGCGTAGGGATACGCTGGCCGCGCCCCGCGTCGAGCGCCTGCATCTCAGCAAGCGTCAGATCACGCACGGCGCCGCGTCCGTTGGTCGTGCGATTCACCGTGCCATCGTGGATGATGACGAGTCGCCCATCGCGGCTCAACTGCGCGTCGCATTCGATACCCTCCGCGCCAAGGTCGAATGCCAGATCGAACGCGAGCAGCGTATTTTCGGGCGCATGCCCGCGCGCGCCACGATGGGCGAAGCAGATCGGCGCGAGGCCGCGCGCGGTGGTTGATTGATGTGTTGGGGAACGTCGATCGGCGGCGGATGTCACGGTCGCCTCCTTCTCAGGAACGTGCAAGGACATGAGATTCGCATCGGCTATCCAGAGCGACGCCCCGCGCGTATGCCCACGCTGCCAGCCACGCCGGGCAAGATGACAAAACGACTCAGATGATACAATCGCCTATGGAAAGCGGGCGCGCGAGCGCACACGGACCGCGCGTCTTCCCTGATACAGTCTAACGTGTCAATGTTAAGAAAAGAGCAGCAACGATGCGCAGTAAAGTTACCGTCGTCGGCGCCGGAAACGTCGGCGCGACCGTCGGACAGCGAATCGCCGAGCGCGACTACGCCGATGTCGTGCTGGTGGATGTCATCCCCGATATGCCCCAGGGCAAGGCGCTGGATATCCTCGAAGCCGGCCCTGTCTACGGGTATGATTCGCTGGTGATTGGCACAAACGGCTACGACGAAACAGCCGATTCAGATATCGTCGTCATCACCTCGGGCATCGCGCGCAAGCCAGGCATGAGCCGCGACGACCTCATCCGCACCAACCAGGGCATCGTCACGCAGGTCACTCAGGAAATCGCCAAGCGCTCCCCGAACGCCATCCTCGTCTGCGTCACCAATCCCCTCGACGCGATGGTGCAGTTGGCGCACAAGGTTAGCGGCTTCCCGAAGAACCGCGTGATGGGCATGGCGGGCGTCCTCGATACGGCGCGCTTCCGCACCTTCCTTGCGCAGGAGCTCAACGTATCGGTGCGCGACGTGCAGGCGTTCGTGCTGGGCGGCCACGGCGACACGATGGTACCGCTGGCGCGTCTCTCGACAGTCGCGGGCGTGCCAGTGAGCGAGCTCATCCCGGCGGAGCGGCTGGAGCAGATCGTGCAGCGCGCGCGTGATGGCGGCGCTGAGATCGTGGCGCTGCTGAAACAGGGCAGCGCATACTATGCGCCGTCGGCCTCGGTGGTGCAGATGGTGGACTCGATTCTGCTCGACAAGAAGATGATCATGCCAGCTTCGGTCTACCTCGAAGGCGAGTATGGCATCAACGGGCTGTTCGTCGGCGTGCCGGTGAAGTTGGGCGCGAAGGGCGTCGAGGAGATCATCCAACTCGACCTGACGCAAGAAGAGCAGGCCATGCTGCAGAAGTCCGCCGACTCCGTGAAGGAGCTCGTGGGCGTGATGGGCATCTAGGGCTACGGACCGCACCCCCAGCAAGCCCCGCTGGCTCGCGAGAGAAGGGGCATGCGTCCTCCCCACTCCCTGTGGGAGTGGGGCACGGGGGTGAGGTGTCACTCCCGTCGTCTTGGCGTGGGCCTGCGGCGTCTATACACAGTGCGGTTAGATCGTGTGTTCCCCGAGCCGCGCCTCGATATCTGCGATGGCCTGCGCGTTGTTCTGGAACAAGACAGCGTGGATGCCCGCAGCCTGCGCGCCCGCGATATTCGCCTCCACATCGTCGAGGAAGATGATCTCCTCTGGCTGCGCGCTCAGGCGCTCGCATGCCAACGCGAAGATGTGCGGGTCAGGTTTTTCGTATCCAAGTTCGTGTGAATAGAGGATGTGGTCAACGAGTTCGCTGAAACGGAAACGCGCTTCCTCCTCACGCCGCGCCCCAACGAAACTGTTACTCAGCAGCGCAGTGGAATAGCGTGGGCGAAGGCTGGCCAGATAGCTGGTAAGTTCAGGATTCGGATTGCCACAGTAGTAATCCCAGAAGTCACCCATGAACGCATCGAGCTGTGGCTGATCCCAGCCCGTCGTGAGTTGTAGCTGTTCGAGCCATTCCGCTTCTGTGCACGTCCCGATGGCGCCATCCTTCCCCTCGGCCATGAGCCGCTCGCCCATCGCGTGAATCCGCTGGCCAAGCGCTCCCTGCGGCATACCTAGCCGGTCTTCCCAGTTGGCCAGCATCTGCGGAAAACGAATGGTGGGGTCACCGCCCTCTGGAATGATTTCAAGAATGCCGCCGATGTCAAAAACCACCCAACGAATCGCCACAGTTAGAGTCCATTCATTCAATCGAACCAACAACAACCAAAGAATCCACCAGGGAATTGCGGCGCCGCCACTGGCTAGCTGGCGGCGCCTCCAATGATGCTCTCGGACGTCAATACCCGAGGCTCAGTCGTGATGCTCGGCATCTTCGGCGAGGTCCAATGCGAGGACGCTCGTGAGGATCATCACATCGTCTTCACCGGGCGCGGTTTCCACGCCATAGGTATCGGTCAGAGAAATCCAGCGCTTCGAGACAGTCGCTACCACCACGCCGTCTCGCTTGATGCGATATTCGTGGTCGAAGAGATTGCCATCCATCTCCAAATCGTGGGGGCCAGGGATGTCAATCGTGAAGCGATCGCCCAGCAGATTCAGAAAGCGCTTGCGCACGACCGTCTCGCCCAGCCCTGGCCGATCAATCGTGTAGGTTGGCGTCAGCGCGATCAACTTGTGCTTGACGGTCGCCACCTCGGCGCCGTTCATGTCACGTACTACGAGGGTGTTGTGCAGGCTCAGAATCTTGCCATCCACCTGATAGACCGGCCGCCCGGTTTCGTCGGTGATCTGCGAATCTTCGCCCAGCCGAAAGAACTTCTCACGGATGATGTAACGCATGGCGCAGTTCCTCCTGCCATGTGATACGCGCGACGGGCTCCGCCAGTTGGCAAAACGCGCTGAAACTGCACTGACTCCAGGTTGAACGTTGGCAGCACAATTGCTATACAAACCCTTTTGGAACGCTGTATGTTCCACTTGTTATCTGTCAGTCTCAAGAGTGTCGATGGTAGACGGAGACGCTCAAGCGGCGATGCTCTTGTCCCGCCATCTAGACTGCTACGAGGAAGGGTAAGCGACATGGCAGACATCACACACCTCGTTGACAAGGCTTTCGAGAGCCAAGACTTTCATCAACTGGCCGACGCGCCGGTAGACGCGCTCGAAGGCGTGTCCGCGGGTGATGCGGACCTGCTCCAGAAGGCGTTCAACATCAAGACAATTCGCGACCTGGCGACCAACAAGTACTTCCTGCGGGCCCAGGCCATCGTTGCCCTCGAGCACACTGGCGCAAAGAAGTAAGCGACACTCCACGATAGTCCATCTATCGTTTCCGCGGGCTTGAACGTGTGCTCCACGCGCATGTTCAAGCCCTGCATTGTCTCCTGCCTTGTCTCCAGTGACTGCCCACGGCTTCAACGCGGCTGTGAGATGGCATAGCGCATGCGTGCCGGAGTCCCGCTGAACATGATTCGGGCGTCTGACGCTCGGGTCCCTCAAGGTGTGATGTCTGTAGAAGGAGGATAGAACGTGGCCAATGAAGTGAAGGTACACGTAGAGAAACGTGAGGCGACCGGCAAAGCGGTCAGCAAACTCCGCAAGCAGGGGGTCATCCCCGCCAATATCAGCGGTGGCGGCAAGCCTTCCGTCGCTGTGCAGATAGGCGAGCAAGAGCTTGGCGCGCTCATCAAGCATCATGGCGCGCCGGTGCTGCGCATCTCCACAGCGGGCGCCAGCGGCACAGATACCGCTCTGCTAGCCAGGGTCGAGCGCGACGCCGTCAGCCGCGCCATCCTGCATGTGGACTTCCGCCGCGTGCTGCTCACCCAGCCGATCAAGGCGTACGTGCCACTCCACACCGAAGGTGAAGCGCCTGCCGTCAAGATTCACAACGGCGTGCTGCTACACGTATTGGAGTCGATTGAAGTCGAGGCGCTGCCTGCGAATCTGCCCGATGCCCTGACGATCGACATCAGTTCGCTCGAAGAACTGAATTCCACGCTAACGGCGAAGGACATCACGGTTCCGCCCAAGGTGCAGGTGCTCGCAGCGCCCGATGAACCCGTGATTACCGTCAAGGCGCCACGCATCGAGGTAGAAGAGCCGGTTGCTGCGGAGGAAGCAGCGCCAGAGGCCGCCGAGGCAGAGGAGGCTGCGGAGTCCAAGGGCGAGGCTGGCGAATCCGAGGCTACCAACAAGGAGTAGCGCGCTGGCATCTGACGCCTGAATATCGTATCGTTTGTCTTGCCCGATGGCAGCACAAACGGCGCGACTATGCGAATCCGCTGGCCGCCTCGGAGGCAGTCAGCGGATTCGTCGATTCTACGAGCGGCGGGAGGGCCTCTCTTCGCCGCTCGATCTGCGGGAGACACAGGCGACATGGGAAACGTTCCGGCGGCGCTCGTCATCGGCTACGGGCTGGGCGCGCTTCTCCTCGGCCTGCTGGCGGGCGCGCTGGTCAACACGCTGGCTGATCGCGTCGTCGGTGTGGACGAACCCATCTGGAGCGCGCGCCAATGCCGGAAATGCCTGCAGGCACTGCCGACCCCGTCTCCATTCGCGCCACCAGACCTCTTCAAGCGGCGAAAATGCGAGTCATGCGGACACCCCACATCGCGACGACGCCCGCTCGTCCAGCTTGCGCTTGCGCTCTTACTGCCGCTTGCGCTGTGGCGCGCTTATACGCCTGTCGCGACCCTGGACTCCCCCACCAGCGCGGCGCCGGGATGGGCCATCTTCGGGCTAGCGGCGATAGCACTCACTGCGCTGGCCTTCATCTTCGTGGTCGATCTGGAGCACCGGCTCATCTTCGATCTCTCGCTCTTCCCTCCACTCATCGCCATCATCGCCGCCGTCGCGCTCAGTGACCGCACGCATCTCGCCACCGTCCTCATTCCCGCCGTAGTGTGTGGTGTGATCTTTCTGCTGTTCTATGGGCTGGGGTGGCTACTCTACCGGCAAGAGGCGCTCGGCTTCGGTGACGTTAAGCTCGCGCTGCTGATCGGCGCTGTGGTTGGCTGGCAAGGTCTGACAGCTACCCTGATGGTCACAGTCGTTGTCGCCGCCATCATCAGTGTGCTCCTGCTGGCGAGTGGCGCGGCAGATCGGCGAACCTTCATCCCATTTGGAGTCTTCATGGCGCTTGCGGCGGCGCTAGTTCCACTCTTTACAGGTTTCCCGTGGTAGAAATTTGACCTTGCATCACAATTTTGTGACGTGCTATTATTTGTCCAGTCAGTCAATTAACAGCCACCCCCTACCTGACAGAGTCGTCGCGGCCAGGGCTGGCGCATCAACCAACGCGCAGCAGCCACGGAAACGACACTCCCCCTCAGCATGAGCCTGATCGGGTCGCCTTCACTGTGACCAATGCGCATCAGGTACGAGGTCGAAGACTCTCGAAGCCTTCACACGGGCGCAACCACTGCGTCCCAGGGAGAGAATTACCATGGCGCGCAAACCGGCGCCGCCCAGCGGTGATCGCCGACAGCAGATTCTGGAAGCGGCGCTCGACCTCTTCGCGGAGCAGGGACTCGAAGGCGCAACGTCGAAGGACATCGCTGAACGGGCCGAGGTCACACATGGCCTCATCTACTTCTATTTCAAGTCCAAAGAAGAGTTGTTCAAATCGGCATTTGAGTATGCGCTTCAACAGTCGCTGGACCAACTCGACATCGACGGCGCCCTGAAGAGCGATGAGCCACCCGAGCAGGCAATGACACATCTCCTGACGCGCCTGCTGGAGACGCTCACATCGCCCCACATGGTGACGATCATGCGGCTGATGATGCACACGATGGCGCGGCAAGACTGGCGCGACGGTCCGCTGCACGAGTGCAAACTCCAGATGGGAGCCACTGTGCGCATCGTCGTCTCTTCGGTACGCGACTATCTCGATCGGCAGGTGGCGCTCGGTCGTATTCGTCCGGTAAACACTGAAGTCGTCGCGCAGTTCCTGGTTGGCGGAGCCGCCACCGCGATGCGCTGGGCGAAAACAGGCGGAACCGCGCAGAATCTGCCGGCGGACACCGCCGCCATCATCTCCGACACGTTCATGCGCGGCCTGCTGGCTGCGCCAGACTTACCAGAAAAGCCCCTGAGGGCCATCAAGGCCATCAAAACAGCCAGGGCGACTGCTGGCGCAACCGAAGTTAGCGCAAGCGCAGTAGCGTTCGGCCTCACTCAAGAGTAATTCCGCAGTAATTCCGCGGCATAGCCGACCGGTAGATGTCCACGAAAGGATCTACGACAGTGGAAGCCAATCCGCCCACGACAGGGGCGACCGTACAACATCCAGAGCGCATGAGGCTCCGGGGCGCGGCGCTTGCTAGCGTGCTGGCCGCCTTGATGATAACCCTGCTGCTCTCCGCGCTCGACCAGACCATCGTCGGCACAGCGCTGCCCACCATCATCGCCGAACTCAACGGCGTAGACCGCTATACCTGGGTCATCACGGCCTACCTGCTCACGTCTACCACCGTCATTCCGATGGTATCGAAACTCTCAGACCAGTTTGGCCGCAAATGGTTCCTGATCGTCGCCGTCGTCATCTTCCTGGCGGGTTCGGCGCTCTCTGGAGCCGCGCAGGACATGAACCAACTGATCGGCTTCCGCGCCCTGCAGGGTGTGGGCGGCGGCATGCTCGCCTCGCTGGTCTTCACGCTGGTCGGTGATATCTTCACCCCTGCCGAACGCGCTCGCTGGCAGGGCCTCTTCTCTGGCGTCTTCGGACTCGCCAGCGTGATTGGCCCATCGCTCGGCGGCTGGATCACCGACAACACCTCGTGGCGCTGGGTGTTCTATGTGAACATCCCCCTCGGGTTCATCTCACTGGCGCTGTTGTTCTTCTTCCTGCCGTCGAATATCTCCATTCGCACGGTGGTCGGCGACCGGCACCCGCTCGCTCGCATCGACTGGATTGGTTCCATCACATCGGCCTCGGCGACAGTGCTGCTGTTGCTTGGTCTGACCTGGGGCGGCGTCACGTATACCTGGACCTCCTGGCAGGTGATTGGCGCGCTGGTGGCCGCTGGTGTGCTCTACATCACGTTCATCATCGCTGAAACGCGAGCGAGCGATCCGATTCTGCCGCTCGACCTGTTCAAGAACCAGATCTTCACGGCGGGCGCACTGCTGGCGCTGGTTGTTGGCCTGATGCTCTTTGCGATCGTGATCTACCTGCCGATCTACCTGCAGGGTGTGCTGGGTGTCAAGGCGACGAACTCTGGTGTGGTCGTCACGCCGTTGGTCGTCACCATGGCTATCGCCGCCGCGCTGATCGGCTTCGTGGTGACGCGCATCGGGCGCTACCAGTTCATCTCTGTGATCGGCGCGGTAGTGCTGACTGGCGGTGTCTATCTGCTCTCGACGATGGGCATCAACACCACGCAGCAGACCGTCGTGATCTTCATGATCGTGGTCGGCGTCGGCATGGGCCTCTTGCAGCCAGTCATGACGCTGGCCGTGCAGAACGCCATTCCGCGAACGCGACTTGGCGCTGGCACGGGCGCGGTGACATACCTGCGTACACTCGGCTCGACGCTTGGCACCGCCATCGTCGGCTCCATCGTTACGAACACGTCTGAGTCGTATCTGAACCCGCGCCTGGGCAACATCCAGAACGGCACGACGCTCGTGAACGGCATTCGTTCCGCGACGGGCACGCTGACCAATTCGCAGGCGCTGCAACCGCTGCTGACCGACGCGAACATCCGTGACAAGGTGCTTACTTCGGCGCAGAAGGCCGCAACCGCGCAGGCGACAAAGCAGGCGGTGGCGCAGGCGACCGCTCAGGTGCCACCATCCACGCCGCACTATGACCAGGTGATCGCGGCGATTACCGCCAAGGTAACGGCTCAGGTGCAGGCGACTGTGCCAGGCAAGGTGGCGGATACGTTCAATCAGGTGCTCGACGTTGGTAAGCACGCGCTGGCCAATGGCATCCACGACGCCTTCCTGGTTGCGGTCGGCATCGGTGGCCTGCTGATCGTCACCACCCTCTTCCTGAAGGATGTGCCACTGCGCGGCCGCATGGCGCCAAGCATGGCGGAAGGCGCAGAGGCGAGCTTCGAGCCGATGGCTGATGGTGTCGGCGAGACACCTAGTATCGGCGCAACCGCGTTCAGCGCGGAAGGCGCATAACTTTCAAGCAAGCAAAACGAAAAGGCTCGTTTCCCAGTGATTGGGAACGAGCCTGTTGCTGTATAGAGAAGCGCCTCAGCGGGACGACCCCCTACTGCGCCGGAATACCAGTCCAGACTCCGTGGTCATAGTGGAGCATCGCCGTGCCCGTGGATGTTTGCGCAATGGCATACCCGTCGGACGGCGAGACGAACGAGACTGACTTGATATCAATGATGCCTTCCGGCGGTGGCGACCACGTCCATACGCCAGCGCTCTTGTGCGCCATAGACATAGACATCGACCCGCCACCTTCTTTCCATGTGAAAGCCCAGACGTCAGATGGAGCCGCGGCTGCGATCTTCATCAACGAAGGGTCCGCCATAGAGTCCTGCACATTACTCACCTGCTCGCGAGTCCAGTGCACGCCGTCGAAGTGCGCGACCAGCGGACCCACGTGGTCGCCGTTGGCATCTTTGTATGGGTAACTTCCCGAGAGCCACACATCATCTGGCGCCGACATCGAGACGGAATACATGGCAGGATATGTGACGCCAATGTGCTGTCCTGACCATGTCGTCCATGTCCCGTCATGGTAATGCGCCGCCATGAAATTGCCGCCGCTCTGAGTGCCATATCCAACAACCCAGCAATCGTTAGGCGCAACAGCCGCGATGTCCCACAATATGAGCGAATGTGACGGGTCAAATGTGAGGGGAACTTGGCTCCATTCGCCATTCTGGTAATGGAACAGCGTATATGCATACGCTTTTGTGTATGGGGTGACGTGCAACCCGCCACCGTCGACCAGCATCCAGCCATCCCCACTGGATGTCATGCGGACTTTCGCGTAGATAGCCGCCCCAACTCCCGATACACTGACAGAGCGCCACTGGCTGCCGTCATAGTGTAAGACAATCACATGTACGCCTCCCCACTGATGTTGTGGGTTGTCGCTCGTCGGCGTTGGATTGAAGTCCTTGAGCATCACGCCCACAGCCCACCCGTCACTCGCGGAACGCATGGAGACGCTAAGTAGTTCGGCGGCGGGAATGTTGTCAGCCACTGGCTGCCACTGGCAATTCTGGAAACGCACGAGCAATGTTTTCGGCGCAGTCGCCGAGCTCGGATCACCAATCCAGCCAACAGCCCAGCCATCTCGTGGCGATGTCATGCTGATATCCGAAAGACCCGCGCCCTGGGGGAGCATGGCGTGTAACGCACTCGCCGCGCAGGTCGTTGGCGCGCCTGTGGTCGTCACCACGCGCCTCGCCTCATGGCGCATATGTGAACCGATGACGCCAAAAATTGCTACGATCATCGCGACCAATAGCGCGACAGCAGGAAGCGCGAATGCGGGCCGCCGCGCACGACCAGATTGGGCGCTTTTCTGCCACCGCGTACTGGACGATGGCGTGTCGGAGTCCACAAGCCGCAACGGATGTTCAGAAAACGACGTCTCTGGGGAACGCTGTGTCAACGCGCTCCGCAACGTCAGCCAGGCGGCTGCCTCTTGCGCATCTGGTGGGATGCGCTTGTCGCTTGCATCGAGGGCGCTGGCGACTGCGCTCCAGAGCCTACCCTCCGCCTGACATGCCTTGCAGTGTGCGAGGTGTCGCTCCACTGCCATTCGCTCAGATGTCGAGAGGTTCCCAGAGCGATACAAAGGAAGGCGCTCGCGGCAGGCAGAACACGTCAAATCAGGCGTCATGGCGCACCTCCTGCGCAAGCGCCGTCTCCAGCGCGCGCATCAACGATTTGCGAGCATAGTTGATTCGGCTCTTGACCGTGCCAATGGGTACGTCGAGAATCTGCGCAGCTTCCTGGAGGGCGAAGCCATATTGAAATACAAGCGTCAGCACTTCGCGGTGCTTTGACGAAAGGCTATCGAGCGCCTCCTCTAGCGCCATCTGATCGAGCACTATACTGTCGAAGGCTTCATATGTGGTGGCAGGTTCATCTGCTAGGTCGCGCTCCTCAGCCGCATCGAGGCGATGCGTCTCGGGTTGGCGGGCGAGTCGCCGCCACGCGCTCACGGCGACATGGTGGGCAATCTGGTAGACCCAAGTGGAGACACGCGCCTCAGCACGATACCCATCTGCGCTACGCCACACGGCGAGAAAGACGTCTTGCAGCGCTTCTTCAACTGCCGCGAGATCACCATCGAGGTGATGCCAGAGATAGCGGCGCAGGCGTGGCCTGTAGGTACGATAGAGTTGATGGAGGGCTTCCTCGTCCCCCGCAGCAACCTGAGCAAGCAACACTTGTTCTTCCTGCATGACTCTTCCCATCTGCGCCTACTTGCACCTGGCGCCGTACACGACGGCAGTGTGTACTTTCACGAGGAATAGGTAGATGGGAACACGCAAAAGGTTCAATCTGATCGCTTGGCGCGAGCCCATAAGAGGGTGGAGAAGAAATATTGGCGACGGCGTATGTGCGCCACATCTCGAGGCGACTGTGGCAAGGTATGGATTGGAGGCTTTATGGATAGGATGAGGCTTCGCTTCCGCCGCCGGAAGTGAAGAGGGAGGTGTTCAGATCGTGTATGGCCAGAGAGACGTGTTGTCGCCGTGTGTTAGCGACTGACGGCGAGCGCTTTTTCGCCCACGAGATCCTGAATCTCACGTAGGCGGCGCTCGGCGAGTTCCACATTCTCCAGCGCCTGCGCCAGGATACGTTCTTCGATGGTGGGGAAAATCTGCTCGATGCCAGGATCAAAGTGGTTGTCGAGCAGCTCAAGCGCGCGCGCGAGCCGGTCGGTCTCATTCAACACGCGGGTCATTGTCGTTTCACCTCAACCTCTTCAGTGAATCTCATCTCGAGCAAGCCCCTCGCTTACCCGTTCCCCATCCGTCGAATCTTTGGCCATCAGCCGCAGCGCTGTGAGCACGCAAGCGCCATGCCGTACCCCAACTGAGCGCAGGTCGTTGCGTCTATCAACTGGCGCGCCGGTCTGCATGACAGCCATCTATCTATACGATGGATAGAACGCTGCTCTTACATCACTGACCGATTGTCTTACTCACCACCACACATATGTCACAGGCGCCCCGGCCACGCCAGAGTGTACCAGAGGGCAGCAAGTAGGGCAACGGCGCCCGGAGGTTTGTTCACACAACAGACACGCGACGCGCGAAAATGCGCGGAAAACGCTTGACACGCCGAGACCCGCGCACATACAATCGCTTGAGGCGCCCGAGGCGGCGCCTTTCCGTCGTGAGCGAGGGTTCACGATGGACCCAGGAACGCGCCGTCGTAGAGACTGCCATACCGGGCGGCGCCAACGGCGTCTGTGGCGAGGGCATGGTCGCATGGCCACGAACGTCCCGCTGCGTGAGTCGCCGATTCATGGCGAGAAGGTTGAGCGAGAAGCAGCATGGTCAGAGCAGATAACAAGCAGGATTCCGACCGCCCACATTTCTATTCGCAGTATTGGATTGATGTGGCGATGGGGAAGCCTACCGCCGCAGCCGTCACGGCGCCGGTAGAGGAAGAGATCGAAGACGAGGATGACTTTGCCTTCGCCGCGCCACAGGCCGAAGTGAAGCCAGATACGCGCAGTAAAGCGAGCAAGGTCACCGAAAAGAAGGCCGATACGGGCCACTCGACGCTGACGTCCCTCGCAGACCTGGCGAACATCGACATGCTGATGAAGAACTCCGCCGAGATGGACGACACGATGATGCCTGACATCACCGCGGGTCTTGGCGCTGCCGCGACGCCAAGCGTCGGCGACCTCGACTACGACACCTCGGACGAGGAAGCGACCGCCAGCGCGGATGAAGAATTCGCGTATGAGGACGAGGACGAAGAAGACGAGGACTGGGGCAACTCGCGTCGCAAGAAGCCTGGCAAGAGCAAGCGCCGCGAGCCGCACCGCGACTTCTAGTCGACTTCTAGTCGGCGCCTCCGCGCGGCTGAGGATTGACTCAGAGCAAAAGAACGACGGCGTTCCACGACGCAACGTGGAGCGCCGTTTTCGCTGCTGGTCACTCGGCCACGGGGCGCAGTTCAAGCACGTGGCCAGGCTGCGAGCCATCGGCGCGACCAGCCGGCAACTCGATGCAGAAGAGCGCGCCGGGCGCAATAGGGCCAATCGTCCAGGGGCGCAGACGGCGGCCAATCCGCGTCACACGCTGCGCGTCATCCAGAAAGATGGCGTCAATTGGGAAGCGCATGAAGAACATATGGATGCTGCCCGTCGCGGTGAGCACGAGTCCGGCGCCACTGGGCAACTCCGCGCGTCCCTGTAGTCCCATAAACCGTGTCCAGAAAGTCTCGGCCAGTTCGGCGCGCTCGGCCAGTGTCTCGCCCGTTGTCACATTTACCACTCGCACATAGCGCATCGCACGGACACCTTCCACTCGTTCACCGTCTATTTCTCGTAGATCTCTCTTAACAAGCCCAATCAAAACTGACCAGGAGCATGCGCACACAAGCGCGAGCACATGGCTCGCGTCTTGCGCTGACCCATCCGGTAGGATACGCTCTACGAGATGGTAGCATTGACACACGACCAACTCAACCAGAAGGTCGTCACAATACAAGGAACTATACAAGGAGCCGGCAATGAACGTGTTGCAACAGGCATTCTATCAACTAACCCTTGGCGCGCCTGTGCGTGAAAACCACGCGCTCGAACACGCAACCATCGTGCTGCTCAGCAAGCGCTTCCCCGACGTGCGCTTCTCCGGCATTTCGTTCGCGTCCGGCTTCTTTGTGTTTGGCGATGTTCCAACGGCAGCGGTTCGCCCAGCAGCCGATCAGGCGTTGGCGCGCTTGCGTGGTGGTGAGCCTGAGATGGCGATCCACGAGCGATGCGGCACAAATCTGGCAGTCACTGGCCTACTCACCGCAGGCGCCGCCATGGCAGTGGCGCGGCTCCGCAAACCCTACGGGAACTTCAACAACGTCCTGCTGGCGACGACCGCGTCCCTGGTCGCCGCGCGCCCGCTTGGCCTGGTGGTGCAGCGCTACATCACGACGCGCACACCGGCCTCCAACTTCCGTATCGGCGAGATCAGCCGCACGACCGTATTTGGAGCGCCCGCGCACTTCGTTCGCACTGACCACCCACGAGCGCATGTGCTCTCTCCCGCCTCATAGAGGCGCGCGGGAGCGCATTCAGGCGTGCGTGACTAGACGGCGTACGTCTTGCGATAGACTTCTCGATCGCGTGATGCTGGCCTGTTTTCCGTGGGCGTAGGCGGCGCGAGCCAGGAATCATCTGTTAGCGTATGCTGAGGGGATTCCTAGCGCGCTTGACGCTGCTTCCTCTGCGGTGTTAGGCTCGCAAAGACGCCCCGCTGGGCGCCTGAGAGGACACGCGGGCGCATTCAGAGCGCAGCCGCAGCATCCGTTATTGCGCGGCGCAGTTGCTAAACGCCACCGGCCTTTCACTGGCCAGGCGGGGGAGTTGAGACAAGAAGCATGGATGATCGCAATCCACAGTCTCAGTCTCGCCGCGGGTTGTTGTCAGGTCGCTACAACGAGCAGTCTGAGACGGGCAACCTCGAACAAGAAGCGCCAACAGGCAGTAACGGCAGTAACGGCAGCAACGGCAGTAACGGCGCCATACCCAATCGCCAGAACTCTACCACGGGTTCCGGCGGACTTCTCAGCCGCTTCATCCCACCCACTCAGCCTTTGCAAGAAGAAGCGCCGCACGCCAAACCACCTGAGGGGCAAGCCAGCTCTCTGCGCGGCTGGCGCCAACTTGCCGGCGGCGCACGTCGTCTGGGCGAAAACCTGCGCCGCCATTCCGCTGGTGAAGCAAAGGCCCAAAACGCGCAAGAAGCCGAGGACTCACGTCGCCCCGGCGCGCGCGACTGGCGCGCCACCGACTTCAACACGAGCGAAATCGAGCAGTGGGATCGTCACGGCGATTTACCTTTCGACATGCCGCCCGACCCAGACAAGCCCAGAGAAGATGAGCATTTCGACCACCGCGAGCGCGCGGATCGCCGTGAGGATCGCCGCAGTGAGCGTCGCGAGCGGGATGGGCGGGATGGGCGGGATGGGCAAGGCGGACGCCGCAAGAAGCGCCACACCTACAACTGGGATGATGTTGACCACGAGGACGCCGCCGAATCTGACTGGAACAATGGCTCGTGGGATACCGCCTGGGCGACAGGCGAAGAGGAGGTCCCTGAGCCACCACGTCGCAGGCGCAAACGACGCCCTGACCACGAGCAGTGGAATCTCGTCGGTGGCTTACGCGACGCGCTCGACGACGAGGCGCTCTCCGAGTCACTCAATACGTTGGCGCAACTGGGCTCCGTAGCGCGTCCACTTTCGCGAGTAGCGCGCATGCAGTTGCTGATGCGGCGACGACCAGCGGCGGCGGCGATGCTCGCCTTCTTCCTGCTGGGTTTCATGCTCACCTGCTGCGCCCCGCTGATTCCCTTGGCGCGGCTAGGCTACGACTCCATCGACCTCGCGCGCCATGTCTCGCATCTACAGCAACTCGCGGCGGGCGGCTCGGCGCAACTCATCAATGGAACCAAACTCAGCGAGGCGCAGTCCGATATCGCCGCCATCAATGGCGACCTGTATGAAATCAACGGAGCCGTCACGGTCGTCGGCGCGCCGATTGGCGCTGTCAGCCACACCGCGCGCGATTATCAGCTCCTCGTGCGCATCGGCTACGACCTGACGGGCGCGGGGAATGAGAGCATCCAGGTCGCACAGGCGCTGCTCACTCCGCTCGAAGGCGGCGCGCTTTCGTCGGATACCACGACGCCAGGGATCACCCCAAGCGACATCCAGCAATCGCGCGTATTGCTGGCCGACGCCTATGCCCGCACACTCGACGCCGTCAACAGCTACAATCAACTCGACCAGAGCGCGCTACCGTCCCAACTCAAACCGGGGACGAAGTACGGCAAATTGCTGGCGATGCTGCCGCTTGCGCAGAAGGTCTTCGCCGAGCTAAAGAACCTGATTGACGCCGTACCCGCATTGCTTGGCGTTGGCCAGCCTGCCTATTACCTCGCCATCGCGATGGATAGCACAGAGCTACGCCCGGGCGGTGGCTTCCAGGGCAATTACGGCATGCTGGAACTCGACGGCGGCAAGCAATCCAAGACGCGACCGCTGAGTCTCAAAGATACCTACACGACGCTCGATACGATCTACGCTCAGAAATTTGGCGACCCTGCAGGCACAGCGGGCTGTGACTTCCAGGTGACTGAGCCGCCAAATAGCGCGTGGTGGTGGCCGGTGCGCTGTGTCGAGCAATTTGGCTGGGGCCTGCGCGATGCCAACCTCTCGCCCGACTTCCCCACCAATGCCCAGGCGGCGATACAGATCGCGCAAGGGGCAGGGGCTGCGCCAAATGGCGCACCCATTCAGGGAGTCGTCGCCTTCACACCGGGGCTCATCGCCGACATTCTGAAGGCGACTGGCCCGCTGGCAATGCCCGACTATAACGTGACCGTCAACGCCGATAACCTGGAGCAGACGATTCACCATCAGCAGTTGCTCGTCCCCGCCGCCGCCGGACAGGATCGCAAACAATTCACCAGCGAACTAGCCTCGAAACTTCTCGCGCGCATCAAGTCGCTGCATGGCTCTGGCCTCAAGACGATCTTCACGATCGCAGAGCAGGCTATCCAGTCCAAAGATTTGCAGGTCTATCTAACAGACCCGCGCGCAGAACTGATTTTGCAGCAGCTAAGCCTTGGCTCATCAATCAACACAGGTGGTGGTGACGGGTTCTTCGTCGTAGACACCAATGATGGCGGCAATAAGGCCAATCTCTATGTGACCGAGTCACAGACCGACTACGTGACGCTCCTGCCCAACGGTGGCGCATTCCATCGCCTGCAAATCTCCGTGACCTACGACAAGAATGGCCGCGACATCTTCAATCCCGGCTCGACATTCGAAGACTACAGCGACATCCAGCGCACCTATCTGCCCGCCGACGCATCAATCACCGGATGGTCGGGATTTGTGCCAGATCAGCTCTATCCTAACGACTGCGGGGGGACAGGGCTCTCGTATGCCACCATCATCACCGATTGCTCGCCAGCGCATGGCATCTTCGGCGTCACGACGAATAGCGACACGCCTGGCCGCACGATGGTGATGGGGCCACTGCTCGTGATGTGCGGAGCATCCCGACAAGGTGATTGGACCTCATTGTCCCAGGAGAAATATGATTGTGGCCAGCCACAGGTGGCGCACACCCAGAACATCTTCATCTCCTGGTACACGCCGCACGCCTATACCGTCGGCCCCAATGGCCACGGAACCTATACAGAGTTGATCGAGAAGCAGCCAGGTGACCAGCCGCAACTCTCGGTCTATGTCACCCGTGGCAATCTCTCTGGCCCTCAGGTCGTGACTGACCTCGGAACCTTTAGCAGTCTCATCGCCAACGCGCAGAAGGTCTTTGGGGGGCCACTCTCGAAAAATGAACTCGTGTCCTACTCGTTCTAGCGGCGCATCTGGACGCTCTAAGCCATGAACGATGACGAGACAGCACAGCGCGACGCGATTGCGCAGGCGCGCACGCTTGGCTCGGCGCTCACACTGGCCGACGCCTGGCTGCGCGCCGCTGACGCCACCGAGACACCTCGACTCGACGCGCAGGTGCTCCTCAGCCACGTCACCGGAGCCAGCCGCGCCACGCTGATGGCCTACCCTGAACGGCCACTGTCAGCGGAAGCTGCCGCGACATATGCTGACCTCATCGCGCGGCGGGCTGCGGATGAACCAGTGGCTTATCTGGTCGGGCATCGCGAGTTTCTTGGACTCGATCTGCTGACCGATGCGCGTGCGCTGATTCCACGCCCAGAGACGGAACTGCTGGTAGAGGCAGCGCTACGCGATATTGGCGAGCGGCTCAGCGCACGGACAACTCCGCCCCTCGTCGCCGACATTGGCGTCGGCAGCGGCGCAATCCCCATTGCGATTGCTGTGCGCGAGCCACGCCTGCCGCTGGTCTACGCTACCGACATCTCGCCCGACGCGCTGGCGCTCGCGAAGGAAAATGCGCAGCGCCTCGCCGTAGACGCGCGCATCATGTTCTTGCAGGGCGATCTGCTGGAGCTGCTGCCGGAGCCAGTGGATGTGCTGACCGCAAACCTCCCCTATGTTGCGGCCAACGACCCAGATGTGGGGGAGTCGGTTCGCTATGAGCCCGCGCTCGCGGTCTATGGCGCCGATGACGGGCTCGGCCACATTCGGCGGCTCCTTGCGCAGGCGCCGGCACGGCTGCGCCCAGGCGCCTCGATCTACCTCGAATATGGATATGATCAGCGCGCCGCCGTCGAAGCGCTCGCGCGGGCGAACTTCCCAGACGCCACCTTGCATCCAGGAGTAGACTACGCGGGGTGGGACCGTTTCATCGAAATTCGCTTGCGCGGATGACGTTCACCGTCATACGCTAGCGGAGGCTGCGAAGCCAGCGCACGGCGCCGCACCCGCGAGACGCATGGGGACACGGCGCCCCGTGGACGATTCGTCAGGATATGCCCAGAATACAATCAGGAACACTGTTGGGATGGACGCCAGTTCGCGCTACGTCGTATGGGAGCGGCGCGATCACCCTGAGGAGACAATAGGGAAGCTATGGCATCATCGAGTGGAGCGGCGCCAACAGCGCACGAGTCAACACCCTCGAATCCGCTAGCGCCTCGCCGCACGCCTTTCGGCATCCGCCGGGCGCGTGGGGTGTTCTGGCTCCTGTTCGCCATCAACGCGCTCAACTATCTCGACCGGTTGATCGCCGTCGCGGTTAGCCCGACACTCAAAACGCAATTTCACCTGAACGACAGTGATATTGGCCTACTCGGAAGCGCGTTCCTGTTGGTCTACACGCTCACAGCGCTGCCCGCGGGTGCGCTGGCCGACCGACTCGGCGCACGCGCGAAGGTCATCGCGGTCGGCGTGACGATTTGGAGCATCTTTAGCGGGCTAACAGCGTTCGTACGCGGCTTTCGCGGGCTATTCGTGACACGCGCGCTGGTCGGTGTGGGCGAGGCGAGCTATAGTCCGGCGGGCGTGGCTCTGCTGGTCAACTACTTCCCACCACATCGGCGCGCTGGCATCATCGGACGCTGGCAGGCGGCGCAGGTGGTCGGCTCACTGCTCGCGTTCATCATCGCGGGCCTGCTCTATCTCTGGTTGCCCGCACATACCGCGTGGCGCGTCGCCTTCGTGCTGAGCGCCCTTCCAGGGCTGGCGCTGGCGGCATTGGCATGGCGTGTCGCCGACCATCCAGAAGGTCACCCACTGGCCAGGCCTCCTCTCCCCGAGGAGCAGACGCAGCCACGCGCATCGTTCTCCGAGGAGGCGCGAACGCTCTGGCGCCAGACTACACAGACGCTCAGCATACCGATGATCTGGATCGTCGTCGCACTGCAGGCAGTGATCTACATCGTCATCACGCCGTCGGTGACGTTTCTGCCCATCTATGTCCGCTCCGAGAATGGCCCGTTTCATCTGAACGCCGCGCACGCCTCATTCGCGCTAGGACTGACACTGATCGTCGGTGGGGTGCTGGGCACGATTCTGGGCGGCGCGCTCTCCGACTGGCTCAATCGCAGGCTGCCGGGCGGCCGGGTGCTGGCGATGACGATTGGCTTCGCGGTGGCGATTCCCTGCTACGTCGCGATGCTGCTCTCCCATTCGCTGACCCTCTTCCTCGTGACGGGTACAGCGACGACCCTCGCGCTGAATCTACCGGGCGCGGCGCTGACCGCTACTCCGCAAGATGTCGCGCCGCCACGTCTGCGCGCGACTGCCATCGCCGTAACGATGCTCCTCTCGCATCTGCTCGGCGACATCTGGGCATCGTGGGCAGTGGGCGCGCTCGCCATCCGACTCCATGACCAACTCGCGCAGGCGTTGCTCACCATCGGCATACCCGCGCTGATCTTTGGCGCGATTGTCAGTCTCCTTGGCGCGAAGGTCTACGCGCGCCGCCATGCGACACTGACGTAGCAGCGACGCGTTGCGCGGCCCGCGCAAGCGATGCTAGACTACATTGTTGGCGCCCCACGCGAGCAGCGGATACAGACAAGCGATGAACCCGCTGGAAGATCGCCGCACAGGCGCCACGACACTGGGAGATTTGAGGCCAGCCATGGGCGATGAATTTTACGATTTCGGACACGCCGAGGTATTTGACGCGGAGTCGATCGGCGAACCGGGCGCGCGGCGCTTTCGCATCTTCGTGCGCAGCCGTCGCGGCGCGGCGAGCCTGTGGCTGGAGCGCGACCAACTCGAAACGCTAGGCGCACTCATCGAAAAGGTCCTCGCGCAGAGTACGGGCGTCATGACCTTGCGCGCGGAGGCGCAGGCTACACCGACACCACCACCTGGCCCACCAGATGACTTCCCGCCTGAGCCAGATGTCGAGTTCCTGGTCGGGCCGATGCAACTTGGCTACGACGACGACGCCGAAGAACTCCTGCTGCGCGCGACACCAATCGAGCTAGAAGAACGCGATGGCGAACTCATCGCATCAGAAGGTGATGAGCCACGATTCGCGGTGTTCTTCACCCGTCAGCAGGCGCAACACCTCTGCGCCAGCATCAACAGCCTCATGCTCATGGGGCGTCCGCGTTGCCCCTTCTGCAATAGGCCCATGGGACCCGGCCACGTCTGCGCCAAGCAGAACGGCTATCATCCTGTCGGGCTGAACTGACTTAGACGTATCACAGCTCTATCCCAATTCGCGTAGAACGGCCCATTTTGCGCAGATAAGGGCCGTTTCTGCGCAAAACGCCACTACCCCAACGTCTTGCTGAAACGTATAACAGTCATACCAGGCGTGTTATTATCTTCCACAAACGCTTGCTTTTTTTGGCGCCGCGTTGGAGCGTGGCTGTTGGGAGGAGGCGCCGTATGGCCAGGGGATTGTACCGGGTCTATCTCTACGTCGTGACCATCGCGTTGTGCATCTTTGCGACTGTCGGCATTGCATTGGCCCTCGGAGCGATCCTGGCGACGACGCCATTGCGCGGAACCTACTATGGCGCCAATGGGGCATCGGAGGTTACACAGCAGATCATCTTCGCGGTGGTCGCCGTCCTCATCGCGGCGCTGATCGGTGGTCTGCACTACTGGCTGATTCGCCGCGACATGGCGAGTGATCCACAGCCGGGCGCGAGTGGTGTGCGTTCTCTGCTGCTGAATCTAGCGGTCGGCGGCGCAACGCTGTTCGCGGTCGGGATGGGCGCTTCGGCGCTACAGTCGTACAGCTTCAACAACCAGAATGACGTCGCCACGCCGCTCGCAGCCTCGATCGCAACGCTTGGCTTGGCGCTGCTGCTCGAATGGGAGCGGCGCCGCGCTACCCCCTCACACGGCGCGGCGC
The DNA here is from genome assembly GCA_036391835.1 of Ktedonobacterales bacterium. Classification (GTDB taxonomy): domain Bacteria; phylum Chloroflexota; class Ktedonobacteria; order Ktedonobacterales; family JADMIN01; genus JAKAIY01. The sequence continues at coordinate 55,934 of DASVZC010000019.1, forward strand.
TCATCTTTCAGCGACTGCGCATCGATGGCGTCGGGCTCATCCTCGGCATCATGCTGGCATCGTTTGTCATCCCGGCGGGGATGCAATCTGAGACAGCCATTGCGCAGGCAACCAGCGGGCAGGCGTGCACAAACTTCGTCGGCGGCCCCTATACACCCTACAGTGGGCCGGAGATTGCCCAGTGCGCGGGTCCTTTCATCCTCGGTCACTGGCTGGCCGTCGCGCTGATCCTGATTGTTTGGCTGGCCTACCTGCGACCGGGCGCATTCGACCAGAAGTCGACCATTCGCGCGGTTATCCTGCTGATCGGATTCGCCGTTGGCGTGGGCGTGGCGCTCAATGGCCTCGTCCAAGCCTTCGGGTATATCTTGCGGCTGCTCTTCCGCAGCGCGGGAACGTCGGCGCCTGACTATCTCAATGCCTTCAATTTCGCGCCATTCCTGGTGTATGGAGCGATCGCCATTGGCGTCTACCTCTGGCTGCTGCGTCAACCTCGCGAGCAGGAGGCGCTCGGACCTGACGCCACTCGCCTCTCGCTGCGTGCGGTCGCGGGAGCGCTCTTCGCGGTACCATTCTGGGTGGGCGCGTTCATGCTCGTCGAGAACGTGCTGCTCAGCATCCTGCCCAATCCCACGCTGAAGGCAACATATTGGTATGACGCAAGCGCCGCTTCCATCGCTGGTATTCCCTATATCCTGCTCGCGCTCTGGCTCGCCGCCGGAACACGGGAGACGGGTGTCAAGGGGCCGCGACGCGCTTTCGACCTGGCATTGCTGGCGGCTGGCGCACTCGCGACAGCAGGAGGGTTGGCGACACTCATCTACGCGGTGCTGACCTCCGCGCTGGGCGTGCCGCTTCCCAATTGGCAAGACGTCGCGCGAGTCGCGGGCTCCATCCTGATCGCCGGATTGGCGCTCGGCGGGCTGTATCTGTGGATCTCGCTGCGCGAGGGACAATTCGTCGGAACTCCCAAGCCGCAAGCCGCTCCCGCCACGACAGGCGAGCCTCAGCCTGCCAATGCCTTGCTGAGTGGTGTTCTCGCGAAGCTGGCGGGCGGCTCTATCTCGCAAGACGAGGCGTCACGTGAAATCCTCGACCTGGCGCGTCGAGGCTCACTGACCTAGCGCGGGCGCTGGTCGCCACAGGCGCGCAGCCAGCGCCACCATCACCGCGACCAGCGCCAGACAGGTCATCACATTCCATGCGACGGCTTCCGGTGAAACGTTGGAGGCCGTCGCAAACTGTTGGGTCAACGCGAATTGCCGCGCCTGGCCCAGCAGCGTGATCCCCAGTGGGAGCACTCCCCACAGCCACCAGCGCATCTGCTCCCGCCGACCCTCCGCCAGTGCGCCGATGCCCGCGAGCCACCACACAGCGCCAAAGGTGAACGCCTCCAGGAAATAGTAGGGCCAGAGGATGTTGATGAAGGCGGGATGGCACAGACTGCACAGCGCCAGCAGCGCATAGACATCGCGCGATGTCGCGCGCAGATCGGGCCGGGCGCGCAGCACAAGCGCCGCCACCGTGAACGTCGCCAGCAACACGATCAGACCATCGCCACGCTGCGCCACCTCCGTCAAGAGCGGACCGCCAAGTAACGTCCACAGGTTGCCGCCATAGACCCCGCGTGAGTTGTGGAACGTGACGAGCGAATACAGCAGGTCAGGGCCATCGGCCAACGCGAAGGGGAGCAGTCCGGCGAGCACGACAGCGCCAAGCGCGCCAGCGAAACGCCGCAATCCGCGCCAGTCGCGCTGAGTCAGGAGCAGCAGCGCGAGGGGGATGATGATCGTCAGGGCGGTCGTGCGTGTGAGCAGCGCCAGGCCAAGCGCCACACCTGCGCGGCCACGCTTCCCCTCGCCCAGCAGACGCGCGCCTGCCAGCGCAAGCCACAGCATCAGCGGCTGCTCCACATGCCCGTAGTAGAGCACGCTTTGCCACAACGGGAGTGAGATCAAGAAGACTTCATAGACCAGCAAACGGCGTGCGCCGCGCAACGGCGCCGGGGCCAGCCGGTCAACCGCCCGCACAGCCTCATGCGCCAACAGCAGCGAAAAGACGCTCGAAAACGCGAATACCACGAAGCGGTTGAGCGCCACGCTCCGCAGCCAACCCAGCCCGGCGGCCACCGCCAGCGCCACGACGAGCGGCGCAATACTGAGGGGGCCATTCGCCAGCGGATAGCCGTGCTGGTGGCTGACGCTATAGATGAACAGCGGGCGCCCGTGTAGCGCGACGAACGCCGCCGGCAGAAAGAACGTATCGAGGTCGCTCGGATGTGGCTGCACAAGGCTCAGCGCGCTCCAGCCTACGACGTAGACGAGAGCCAACGCGACCGCTACCGCTCGCATCCGACGCGTTGGGCGAGGTTTGGATGCCTCTATCGCGGACGACGGCACATGGGGCGTCTGCATCCTGTCTCCTCACTCGCTCAACGCATTGAAATTGATGGCGCCAGTCTGTTAACGGCTGAACCAGTGCGCGGGTATCTGGCGCGGCGCGGCGCATCATTGTCGTCACAAGTTGGCGCATGATATTCTACCTATGCCTCTCAATGGCGAGAGTGGCGGAGTTGCGGATGGGGTCGCAAGGTTGCCCTACCAGGGACAAGCGACCCGGCGCGCCCGTCGTAATCTGTCTGACGATACGCGCTCCCACCGCGGGTTGGTGGGCAGGCAAATGCAGACACGATGCACAGGAGAAACTGCCATGGCGATGACGCGCGTGAAGCGGCCGACGCTTGCCGATCTTGATCTCAGCATCGGTAAGAAGACTCGTCTCCACCGGCTCCTCTATACGTTTGGCCCGGCGAACGGCACACTCATGTTCCTGCCGATTGACCAGGGCCTTGAGCACGGCCCACGAGACTTCTTTGTAAATCCCCCGGCGAAAGACCCGGACTTCCAGTTGCGGCTGGCGAAGGAAGGCGGCTTTTCGGGAATCGTCTTCCAGTATGGCATCGCGCAGAAGCATATGGCGAAATATGCTGGCCAGGTGCCGCTCGTCCTCAAGCTGAACGGCAAGACAGAGATTCCGCCCGACAAGCAGGCGCTCTCTCCGATGATCGCCACGGTCGAAGACGCCGTGCGCCTTGGAGCCGACGCCATTGGCTACACGCTCTATGTTGGCTCGCCCATGCAGACGGAAGACTTCACACAGTTCCGCCTGATGCGTGAAGAGTGCGACCGCTACGGCATGCCGATCATCGTGTGGGCGTATCCACGTGGCGAGGCCATCGAAACGAAGGGTGGCCGCGACAGCCTGTACGCCGTAGACTACGCGGCCCGCGTAGCTAGCGAACTTGGCGCCGATATCGTCAAGATCAACGTGCCGAAGCTCGACCCTGAGAAGGACAAAGCGGCGCCCAAGCCCTACAACACGATGACCCCTACCCGCGAAGAAGCGACCCGCATGGTGGTGGAATCCGCTGGCAAGGCGATGGTGCTGTTCAGCGGCGGCGAAATGCAGGGCGACGGCGACATCATCGACAAGGCGCGCATCGCCATGGACTCCGGAGCGACCGGGCTGATCTTCGGCCGCAACGTCTGGCAGCGCCCGTTCGACGAAGCCATCGCGCTGTCCCAGCAATTCAGCAAGCTGCTCAGCGAGTATTCAGCCTAGCTGCGATTCCATAGCGAATCTATCTGCACGCGCGAGACGCTAGCCCACATGGGCTAGCGTCTCCATTTCTACTCACTGTATACTTGCTTTATCTAGCAAAGTACTAGCCGATTGTGGCTATACTCCGGATGTGGATATACTGACTGATGTGCGTATCAGGAAGCAGGCGACAGGCGCCTGGACACGTGACACGCCGATGTTTGGTGGGAGAGGTGCTCCATGGACTCAATTCGAATCATGCTGATTGACGAGCATCCGCTCTTTCGGCAAGGCTGCCGCGCTACGCTGGAGGCCGCGGGCGACTGCGTAGTGATCGCCGAAAGCTCCAGCAGCCGCGAGGGTCTGGATCTTGCCAAGCAACACATGCCGGATGTCATCCTGATCGACGCACTGCTTTCGACCAATGACGCCCTCGAACTTGCGCGTCAGCTGCGGCACGCCAGCCCGCGAGTCGCCATCATCATGCTCACCGCGTTCGAGGATGAGGAGCAACTCTTCCAGACGATGAAGCTGGGCGCCGCCGCATATCTGCTGAAGGGCATCTCACCTGATGAACTGGTGGAAGCCGTGCGCAAGGTCAGCCGTGGCATCTACATCATCAACGACAATGTGCTCTCGCGCCCCACAGTCGCCAAGCGCGTGCTTCGCGTCTTCCGCGAGATGACCGCCGAAGAGCCGCCAGAAGTGCAGCCGCTGTATTCCCCGCTTTCAGGCCGTGAAATTGAGATCTTGGACTACATTGCGCGGGGTAACAGTAACAAAGAGATCGCGAAGTCGTTAGGTATTAGTGATCAGACGGTCAAGAACCACATTACCTCCATCCTGAAGAAGCTCTCCGTCAATGACCGCACGGCGGCTGTCGTACATGCCCTGCGGAAGGGATGGATCAAGATGGACAATGAAGCCTAGCTGTCCTGAGCATCGTGTCCTGAGCATCATGGCCTCCAACTGTCATCCAGCCGATACCCGGCGGATCTGACAGGTAGGCCAGAACATACTCGCGCATTGGGTAACAGGGGGTCGCGCATGGCAAACTACGATGACAGCACGCCCCCCTATTCGCCCACAACCCCCTACTACAACACCGGCGCGCCTGCCCCATCAACTCACACAGCTCCATTGCGACCATCCAAGCAGACACCGCGCCGTGGCCCACTGAGTTCGCGGCTGGAGGCGCGTTCACGTAACACGCCCCTGCCGACATCGCCCTTGTCCAGCGACGACGTCGGCACGGTGACCACGTCTGACGGACCGTACACCAGTCGCACGACGGGCGCTCCACGCATTACAGGGGCGCCCATCGCCGATGATGCCGGGCCGGCGTGGTCATCCCTCACACAGGTCATGCGCGAGCCCAACGGCCTCGCCGAGATACTGCGCGATAGCCACAACTTCGGCTCACGCTGGGAGACTCGCGCGGACATGCTCGGCGCCTGTCTTGATGAGTATTACAAGCTGACGTCGAGCGTCAATGACGCGCGCAAGCTGCTGCAAGACACGGAGCGTGACATCACGACCCTCCGCCAGCAGCAATTCTCCGCCTACATGACGCTGCGCGAGCTAGAAGCCCATCTCGAAATGCACAGCCGCTCAGAACTGCGTTCGGCCTATCTGGGCGCCGCCGAGATCGAGATGCGCGTCTTCCGCGGAGAACAAGACCGCGATATGCTGACCAGCCGTATCGACATGCTCGAAGGGTTTATGCAATTCCTTTCGCGTGTCATCGCAACGGTGAGAGCGATTGCCCCTGGCGCGATGGAGCAGGCGACAGATGTCGCCTCGGCCAGCGTCACCGGATCTTCCCAGGCGCCAGAGAGCGCATCTGAAAGTGAGTATGAAGAACTCGAAGTGTACGTCGACGAAGCCGAGGCGATGATCTTAAGTGGTGAAGTGGAAGTGGTGGCCATTGTACAGGAGGAAGATGCATCGACGGCGCAATCCGGGAATTCAAGCGCCCTAACAGCGCCAAACAAAACGGACGGTAATTCTACTCAAACCCCTTCGTAGGACTATAGCAAGCTTGTCCGTTACTGGAGTGAGCAGTTCGCGTTACTGTATCTGAGTGGCGCCGAAGCAATCAACCTTTGTTCTCTCTGGCGACACTCATGGGCGATATGTGGTGGTGAGGAATGTTGGGGCTGTCTCGTAGACCTACCATGCCGCGCACCACATGATACACTGGGCGCTGGGCAACCGCTGTATGGTTGCTCTGGCCCTCATGAGGGTATGCGGCGCTACGAGCGTTCTGAACATTCAGCAGCGCTCCGATGCCCGCGAAAGTTGTGGCGCGAGCCGAAAGCAGCGCCAGATTCGTTGCTTATGCTTGGAGGATCCCTTCGATGAACATGCTTTCTCGCCGCAGCAGCCGTGGCCAGGGTCTCGTGGAGTACGCGCTGATCATCGCGCTGGTCGCCATCGTGGTTATTGCCGCCCTCGTGCTGCTTGGCCCGGCCATTTCCAGCATCTTCGTGCACATCAACAGCGCCCTCTAAGCGCTGTGTGCATTCTGTGGGGCGTCGGCTCACTGGCGCCTCACACGCACGTATCACTTGGACGGGGTAGCCGCATCTCATACAAATGGATGTATGCGCTACCCCGTTCCGCTTGTGCCCGTTTTGCACAATAGACGCGTCAGGCGCGTTCAGGAACACGCGCGCCAGGTCATATTTTCCGAATCTCAGTTCGACTGCCGCGCCGCACTACCGCTGTGAGGAGGTACCCAATCCATGGCAGCTCCCGCTCGCCCCATGCGCACCCGGTCGTCGGGTGGACGCACACTGATCTTGCTCGGTGTGCTCCTCGCCCTCGCCGCTGGCGCCATCGTGATCTTTGTGGTCAGCCAGTACACCACCGCTTCCTTGCAGACGGAAACTGTGGTCGTCGCCGCGACTGACCTGACGGCAGGCTCCGTGCTCTCGACCTCGCAAAATGGTCAGGTCGGCACAACCACTGGGTCCTATGTGCTCATCTCAGCCGCGTTCACGACGAAAACCGTCAATACTGACTTCGCGCCCAAAGATGCCTACAAGTTCACCAGCCAGACAGACCTGAATACCTTCCTGAACAATCAGGTCGTCTCTTCAGACTTCTACGCCGGCGAAATCCTGCGCAGCCCCGACCCCCGGTTGACGGCGCTAGGCTCTGGCGCGCCAGGTAGCTTGACGACCAACAACCCTGGCCAAATCCACGAAGGCGATGTGCTCGCTGAGATCAAGGCGGACGGCAAACCGGCGGTGGTGCCAGGTGATCATATCGACCTGATCATGTCGTACTGCAACCCGAATCTGCCAAACGTCTCTGGCGGCGGGGCGCCCTGCGAAAGCCAGACCACACTGCAAAACATCTACGTCTACTCAGTGCAGGGCAACATCATCTACGTCGTGGTCAAGCGCCAAGATGCCGTCGAGTTGCTCTTCCTGACGTCCAATGCGAGCAACATGGAACTCGCGATCCGCAAGCCGGGTGACTCGTCGTCGACCCCCACGACTCCGGTCAGTTCGTCGAAGATCATCTCCGACTTCTTCCACTAGGCCGCAGGGCAGGCGGAGTGGTCATCCACCTACTCGTGGGGGTGGTGTGATGCGGTATACTGCGTGAGTGTTCCCTCAAGCGGCTGAAACGGTCCGTTATCCCAACGAGGGGGGCGGGCCGTTTCCGTGCGCGACGCAGTCATTGACGCGGCATGGTGGACTGCCGCATGTGGAGACATTCCGCGACTGGATACATCACTGTGTGACGGGGTAAAACAAGATGGGACATCAACCGGACGGGCGTGGGGCTGATACTATCCGATTGCTGATTGTCGATGACATGGCGGAGACCGCCCAAAATGTGCAGAAGTTGCTGCATTTCGAGCGCGACATCCGTGTCGTAGGAATCGCGGCAAGTGGTCGTGAGGCTATCCAGAAGGCAGATCAACTTCACCCTGACGTCATCTTGTTAGACATCAACCTGCGCGACATGGATGGCATCGAAGTCGCCGAAGAAATCGGCAAGCAGATCAGCACCTGCATCGTGATGATGTCCGTGCAGAGTGAGCCAGAATATTTCTCTCAAGCGATGTCGGTCGGCGCGCGCGGCTACCTCGTCAAGCCGTTCACCAGCGAGAAACTTGTCCGCACTATCCGGCGAGCCATCGAGGGCATGCCCCCACCTCAGCCGCAGCCTGTGGCGCCTCAGCGCGGCGGTGGCGGCGGCTATGAGCAGCAAAGCCACGCGGGCGGCCTCCACAAAATCGTCGCGGTCTACAGCCCGAAGGGTGGCGCAGGCACGAGTGTGATCGCCGCAAACCTTGCCATCGCATTGCAGCAACAGTCCGGGAAATCTGTCGCCCTCGTAGATGCGAACCTGCAGAACGGCGACGCGCATGTGCTGCTGAACATCAACACATCCTCCAGCATCGATGATCTGCGCGAGGCGGGTGTCGGTGCGATTGACCAGGATGTCATCAGTGGCACGGTCATCAAACACGCCGAATCGGAGATTGGGGTGCTGCGTGCGCCGCTCTCGCCCGAGACCGCTGAACTCTTCACCTCCGATGCTATGAAGGCAATTTTGGTGGAGTTGCGCGACCACTTCGACTACGTCATCATAGACACGGGCAGCTCCTTCACCGAAGCCACGCTGACCGTATTGGAAGTAGCTGATCTGGTCATCGCGCTGACGACACTGGAAGTGACGACCATTCACCGCGTGAGCCAGTTCTTCCAACTGGCCGAGCGTGTGGGCATCTCCCTCTCGAAGGTCCGGCTCGTCTGCAACCGCGTCGAGCAATACTACGGCATTCGGCCAAACCAGGTAGAGTCGCAATTGCGCCGCCGCTTCTTCGCGCAGATTCCTGAGGATGAGAAGCTGGTGGTGGCCTCCATCAACCGTGGCGTGCCGTTCCAGATCTCGCAAAAGTCGGCGCCCATCTCTCGCGCCGTGCAGACGCTGGCAACCCGCACCATCGAGGTGCTCCAGCCGCCGCCAAACGATCAGGGGAACAGTCGCCGCTGGCCAGCGTTCCTCGGCTAACCCTCGCGCGCGACACGAACATCCCCTCACCCTGGCGCATCTTGCCAGTAGATGAGGGGATGTTGCTTTATCCGCGTGTCACCAGATTGATCAGACGGCCCGGCACGAAAATCACCTGCCGCACCTCGCGATCCGCCACCGCGCGCCGTACCGCATCCGTTGTCAGCGCCGCCGCCTGCGCATCCTCCTGAGTGGCCGTGGCCGCCAGCGTCAACTGCGCGCGCAGCCTGCCATCCACCTGCACAACCACCGTGGCCGTCTCCGCACGCATCGCCTCCTCATCGGCCTCGGGCCACGCCTGCTGATGGACAAAGCCAGCTCCACCTATGCGCGACCACAGTTCCTCACTGATGTATGGCGCGTAAGGCGCGAGCAGCCGCAGGAACATCTGCGCCTCCTCGCGAGTAGCAGGCATGGAACGCGCTTCTACCTCGCCGGAGTAACGCATCATCTCAGCTATCGCGGTGTTATATTTCATCGCCGCCGTATCGTCGCCGACCTTGCGCGCCACCAGATGCAGCGTGCGCCGGTCTTCTGCGCTGGGGGCGCCATCCCTGACGTTTCCATCTGCGAACAGTCGCCAGACGCGCTCCAGGAAGCGCACCACCCCCGCGACGCCGCGATCACTGAAATCGCCGCCCACCTCATATGGTCCCATGAACATCAGATAGACCCGCAGCGCGTCGGCCCCGTACTCCGCCAGATAGTCATCCGGGTTGATGATATTGCCCTTCGACTTGCTGATCTTCTCGCCGTTCAGCGTGATCATGCCGTGCGCCCGGAACCGCGTGAAAGGCTCGTCGAAATCCAGATAGCCAGCGTCATGCATCGCCATTGCGATGAAGCGGGCATACAGCAGGTGCAGCACGCTATGCTCAGGCCCGCCGACATACAGATTCACCGGCAGCCATTTGCGCGTGCGCTCAGGATTCCACGCCTGGGTGTCGTCGTCGGTGGAAGGATAACGCAGGTAATACCACGACGAATCCACGAAGTTATCCATCACATCGGTGTCGCGCGTGGCAGGCTTGCCACAGACCGGGCAGGTAGTGTGGACGAAACTCTCGATGCGCGCCAGCGGTGAATCGCCTGTCCCTTCTGGCCGATAGTCCTCCAGGTCGGGCAGGCGCACGGGCAGTTGGTCATCGGGAACGGCGACGGCCCCATGGTCGGGACAGTAGATGATGGGAATCGGCGGACCCCAATACCGCTGACGGCTAATCAGCCAGTCGCGCAGGTGGTAGCGCGTGATGCGTCGCCCGATCTGCCGCGCCTCGAAGGCAGCGCCAATCGCGTCGCGCGCCTCGACCGACGACATGCCACTGAACTCGCCGGAAAGCGCCAGCGTCCCCTCGCCGGTGTAGGGCGCATCGGCGGGCGTAGCCTCTGGCGACTGCACGACTGGCCGTATCGGCAGGCCCATCACGTGGGCGAAGGTCCAGTCGCGCTCATCATGCGCTGGCACGGCCATGATAGCGCCCGTCCCATACTCCATCAGCACATAGTCGGCGATCCAGATAGGAATGCGTTCCCCCGTGATGGGATGGATGGCGAAGGCGCCTGTGAACACGCCAGTTGGCGTCGTGTCGGCCCGCTCGCGCTCACGCTCGACCCGCCGGGCTACCGCGCCGATGCGATAGGCGGCGATGGCGTCGCGCCTCTCGGGCGCCGCGATGCGCTCGGCCAGCGGGTGCTCCGGCGCCAGAACCACAAAGGTCGCGCCAAAGACGGTATCTGGCCGCGTGGTGAATACGTCAACACTGGCGTCGGGTTGGCCCGCGATCTCAAACGCGAACTCGACGCCAGTGGAGCGACCAATCCAGTGGCGCTGAGCGGCTTTGACTCGCTCTGACCAGTCCAGTGTGTCCAGGTGGTCCAGCAGGCGGTCGGCATAAGCGGTAATGCGCAGCGCCCAATGTGGCAGTTCGCGCCGCTCGACCAACGCGCCGCAACGCTCGCAGTGCCCATCGATCACCTGTTCGTCGGCCAGCACCGTCTTGTCATTCGGACACCAGTTGACGACACCAGTTTTGCGCTCGGCCAGCCCCATCTTGAACAGTTGGGTAAAGATCCACTGCGTCCAGCGATAGTAGGCGGGGTCGGTGGTGTTGACCTCGCGCGACCAGTCGAAGCGGGCGCCGATGCGCTTCAGTTGGCGCTCACGGAAACGCTCGACATTCTGCGCCGTCAGAATCGCGGGATGGATGCCGCGCTTGATGGCGAAGTTCTCACTGTGGATGCCAAAGGCGTCGAAGCCCATCGGCTCGAAGACATCGTAGCCGCGCATCGCCATCCAGCGCCCCTGAATATCCACGCCGACATAGGTGAAGACATTGCCAATGTGCAGCCCTTCGGCGGAGGGATAGGGGAACATCATCAGGTTGTAGAAGGGGCGCGGCGCGGCATCCAGATCGACGCGATAGATGCCGCTGGCCTCCCACTGAGTGCGCCAGCGCTCCTCGAAGGTCGCGAAGTCGTAGCGCGGCGCTCGCGCCTTCATCGCGGGCGCTGCTGCTGCCGGCTGCGCGCCATCGGCGGCGCGGGGCGTGGCGGGCTTGCGCTGTATAGGTATGGCGCCAGCTTTGCCGGGCTTATCGGACTGGCTGGACTTCTCAGGCTTGGCCGTGGTCGCGCGCTTGGGGCGTTCCCCACGCGGCGGTGTGTGTGTTCGCGCCATGTCGTCGCTGTCCTCTCGTTGTTCGCTCATCTGCTAAGAAAGAGAAATGCGGCAGAGGCGGGCGGAGAGCAATCCGAGCCGCGAGAGATGCATGCTCGCGGCCAACAAAAAAACGCCATCCGCCCTGACAAGGGCGAACGACGCATACGCGACATTCGCGGTACCACCTTGCTTCGTCGCGACTTTGCAGTCGCGGCCTCTGAGGGCGCCATCACGCCCCGACTCTGTATCGGGAGTTCCCGTCGCCAGCTACCCCGCACGCGCACAAGCGCATCTGGCTCACTGCCGCAGCTTCCGAGGGAGCTTCAGCGCGCCTCACACATCGGCTCACACCACCCGCCGACTCTCTGGAGAGGAGGCGCCGCCTACTATCCTCGTTCATCGCTCTAGACCCGTATGCAATTGTGAGGCAAGCGTACCACGCGTCTATACCAGACGCAAGGGTGGATGCGATGACAGTCGTAGTTCGAATCTGTGCGCGCATTCGCGGCATAGACGCACTTGCAAAGGGTCTGTTGACAAACTCACAACTCCGCGCGAAGCTCCTGGGTGGCGGCGACCATGCGCTTGAGTTTCTCCAGCGCGATGTCGCGTGGCAGCAGGCGCAGACCGCAGTCCGGCGAGACCCACAGGCTCTCCGCCGGAATCGTCTCCATCGTCGCGCGTATGCGTTCGCGAATCGTCTCGACACTCTCGGCCTCGCTGGAGGCGCTGTCCACGCAGCCCACACTGACCTTCGAGCCTGAAAACTCCAGCTCGTCGCTGTCGAATGCGGTGACATTGGGAATGCGCGAGTTCTCGATGCTATAGACGGCGAAGGTCAGCAGCAACAGATCGTTCGCGAAGTCGTGCACGTCACCACACACATGGATGGTGGGAATGGGCGCCGTCGCCGCGAATTCGCGCAGCGCATCGGAGGCCAGTTCGAGCGGGACACGCCCCTGCAACGCCGACGGCAAGAGTGGCTCATCTACCTGCGTCACCCGCGCGCCCATCGCCACCATCGCCGCCATCTCGCGCCCCAGAATCTCCGCCAGGCGCAGAATCAGCGCGGGGTCGTGCGGCGCATTGTAGGGCGCCTCAGGCGCGGTTCGCAGCGAGAGCGCCAGCGTGATCGGCCCCGTCACGATGCCCTTCACCTCCGCGCGACGCCCGGCAAGCTCACGCGCTAGCGCATAGTCAGCCGCCAGAATCGGCGTCCCAGGAAAGTCGAGCACATCGACAACTTCCCACACGCCATTGTCACGCCGCTCGATGCCAGGAATGCGTGAGGCGAACACTTCGATCATGTCGCCGCGCGTCTGCCCATCGCTGATGACATCGACACCCGCGAGAATTTGGTCCTCGACCGCGCGCTCGATGGCGCGTTGTCGCGGCAAGTCGTCAGTCGGATAGCTGCCGACAACGGTGGTCAGCAATGGCTGTCGGCTCAGGTTGGGCATGCGTCTTCTCTCCCGCTCGCTTTCTGATTTCTCGCCTCCATCCGCCATTGTATCGCATGTCCACAGCGCCTAGAACAGTGACATCTGCTGCGGGCCGTTGTCCTCCTCACGGATAGAACTTTCGGGAATGAGCTTGCCCTCGGCGGTCAGGCGGCGCGCCTCGGCCAGCGCGGCAGGCAGCGCATGGGTAAACTCGGCGACGATGCCCGCCCGCAGTTCCTCGCGATGCAGCCCCGCCGCCGGATTGTACATCGCCAGCAGAATGCGTCCGCGATGGGGTCGCGCCTGTCCGTGCATGGCGCTGATACGCTCGCCTGGCAAGAACCAGTTCAACGCGCCACGGCCCAGCGTCACAATCACGATGGGATTCACCGCCGCAATCTCGCGAATCAGATAGCCCGCACAGGCGCTGACCTCCGCTGGCTTCAACTCGCGGCTCTCTGGCGAGCGATGTTTCACGATATTGGTCAGGTAGACCTGCGCGCGACTCAGGCCAGCCGCCGCAAGCAACTCGTCCAGAAAGTCGCCTGACGGGCCGGAGAAGGGTCTGCCGTTGCGATCGTCGTAGGCGCTAGGAGCCTCGCCGATTAGCATCACTTCAGCGGGCGCCAGACCACTGCCGGGGGCGCTGTGCCGCGCGCCAACATGCAGGTCACACAGTGTACACGCCTCTGTCTCCGTTGCGATACGCGCCAGTTCAGCCCGCGCGCCGCCAATCTCTGGGGTTGGGTTCGTCTCATTGGCCGCCATATCAGTCTCCTCTCGCTGCGACTATTCCCTGTCGCAAAGCGCATACCGGAGATGACGTTCGCAGCTAGCCGCGCCGACCACCAAGCCGCGCGCGCACGATGCCGCCGAGCATCCGCACCTCTTGTACGCCGAGTAGCGTGATCAGCGCGAAGTAGAGCAGTGTGGCGGGGACGCCAGCCGCCAGCACTGTCAGCGCCTGCCCGTGTAGCGAATCGAGCGTGAAGACATCGGGAGCCAGGCGTGGCAGCGCCAGCAGCAACCCCCAGATGGTCAGGCCCATCAGCGCGGAAGCCAGGATAATACGCCACAGGCCAGCCCACAATTCACGCACGCCGAGGTTGCCAATGGCCAACGTCAGCAGCACGAACAGGATAATCGCATGTCCAGAGTTGAGGGTCGCGTTCGCGAAGGCCAGCGCAGGCATGCCGATTGTCGGCGCGAAGGGAACGGCGACCAGCGCCCACAGGCCAATGGAGACGACGCCCACGACGACGGGAACGATGGTGTTCTTGCGAGCGTAGAAGGCAGCGATGAGCAGTTGATCGAGCGCCAGGAACGGCAGTTGATAGGCGTAGTTCTGCAGGGCCAGCGCGTTCAGATAGGTGCAGCCTGTGTGACAGGCGCCATGCTGGAAGAGTAGCGCCACCACCGGTGTGCGCAGGGCGATCAGCCCAACCATCGCCGGAGTCATCAGCAGCAAGCCCAGGCGAAAGCCCAACGCGAGCGTGCGCTTGAACCCTGCGTTGTCACCCGCGTTTGCTGATGCGGTCAACGCTGGCAGCACGGCGAAGGAGAGCGCTGCCGCCACCAATCCCGTCGGAAACTGCACCAGCGTCGTCGCGCTCTGCAACGCCGTGATGTTGCGATTGCTATCGCCGGGCGCCAGTCCGTTCAGGATGAGTTCGATATTCTGCTGGCCCAGGCTGATCAGCAGGCCCGCCGCGATGGGTAGATAGAGGCGCGCGATCTGGCGCACCGCTGGATGCGAGAATTCAAGCGAGGGTCGCCACGACACCTTCGCCCGCCGGAGTCCCGGCAAGATCAGCGCGGCCTCGCCAGCTGTGCCGACGACGAACCCGACCGCAAGCCCGACCGCTCCTGTCGTCTGAAGCGAACTGACTACACCACCCGCGTGTCGCCCAAAGATCACGCTGACGGGCAAGCCCAACTGCGAGCCAGCGATGAACAGCGCAACAATGCCAATCGTGATCACGCCGACATGCTGAATGAACGTAGCGAACGCAGGGTAGATCACATCTTTCAGCGCATAGAGCAGAGCCGAGCCAACCGCGTAAAGTCCCAGGCCAAACAGGCCAAATGCAGTCACGCGGATGAAATTTGCGGTGAGCGCCTGGTCAGACGGCGAGGCGTGTTTGAGGTGATAGATCGTCGCGAGCCACGGCGCCAGAAAGTAGAGCGTGACCACTGCCAGCGCCATCAGTAGCGTCGCCAACGTCGCGACCGTGCTGTAGACGCGCCGCAATTCCTGCCGCTTCTCCGGCGTCGAATAGTCCACAAATGTTGGGATGAGCGCGCCGCTGACCGAGCCGCCGACCAGCAGATCGCTCAACTGCTGGATTGGCCGCAGCGCGATGATGAAGGCCCCACTCGCCGCGCCATAGAAGAGGATGTTGATCGTCTCGATGCGCACCATGCCCAGCACACTACTCAGCAGTTGCCCCACCATAATGAGCGCCGCCGCTGAGAGGATGCGCCGATGCTGGCCACTGTGTCCGCTGGCGGGCGCCTCGTCAGGGGCAACACTTGCGCCTTCATCTGGCGATAGAGCGGCGTCAGCGGATGCCTCTGCCTCGATGGGCATCTCGGAGAACTCGCCCTCGGGCGGCAGAAGTGGTTGCACTGGGGCCATTCCTCCAACGGACAACTGACGACAGGCGCCACCGACTTAGGCTGACGGGTAGCGGGCGATAATGCGCTGAATCAGTTCGGTCGTGCTGTGGCCCGGCAGATAGGCCAGCAACGCTAACGATCCGCCGTACCCCTGCACCACTGGCGCCTCGGGCAGACGATCTACCAACCCAACCAGCGCCGACAGCGAGGCGTCGGCGGGCGCTTCCCCAGCCACCAGCCGCCGCAGGTCGTCTGGCCCGACGAGGTAATCACGTGAGCGCTCATCGGCGTTCGTCGTGGCATAGTCACCGCCCTTGACGTAGACGGCTGGCCGCAACGCCGCGACCGTCTCTCCGGCGGTATCTTCATCGAAGATCGTGACGTAGTCTACCATCGCCAGCGAGGCGATCACCTCAGCGCGCTCAGCCTGCGGGACGAGTGGGCGTCCAGGACCTTTCAGCCGCTGAGTAGAGGCGTCGCTATTGAGGCCGACCACGAGTAGGTCACCTAGCATACGCGCTCGCCACAACAATTCCACATGCCCAACATGCAGTAGGTCGAAAACGCCATTGGTAAAGACGCACCGCGCGCCCGACGCCTGTTCCTCCGCGACAATCGCGGCGAGTTCTGCGCGTGGCAGTGCGACCTGCTGTGGGATGTCACCCATCTCGTCGGGTTGTGGTGATGTCAAAGGCCGGAAATTATCTGTCATTCGCTAATCTTTGCGTTCACAGCCGCCGCGAGTTCGTCGGGGGTGTTGGTGGCGCAGCCGATGCGCTGCACGACGAGTCCCGCCGCCAGATTGGCGAGAATGGCCGCATCACGATAGCGCGTGTCACACTGATACTGGGTGTCCGCCGTCGCCGCGAGCGCCAGCGTGAAGGTCGCCGCCACGGTATCGCCTGCGCCCGTTGGATCTGCGACCTCGGTATGGTTCGAGGCGGGCAGATGGAATGGCTCATCGTCGCGGGTGAACAGGCTCATGCCCTGACTCCCACGCGTCAGCAAGACAGCCTCTGCGCCTGTCATCTCCAGCAGGCGCTCGCCCGCACGATTGAGGGATGGCCCGTCGGTGATCTCCCAACCCAGCGAAGCCTCGGCTTCCGGCTGATTCGGTGTGAGCGCCGTCACCCCCTGGAAACGGGCTAGATCTCCATGTGAATCAGCCACCACGATCTTGCCCTGGCGCGCGGCCTGTGGCAGCGCCGCCCGCAGCACGTCCGGATTGATCACACCATTCTCGTAGTCAGAAATCATCAGCGCATCTACCAGCGGAATCGTGTCGCGCAGGTAGGTCGTGATGCCCTGCTTCGTCTCGGCCTCCAGTTCGGAGGTGTCGATCTGGTCAATGCGCACGATCTGCTGCTGAATCAACTGCGAGTCACCCGCGAGCACACGCGTCTTGGTGGAGGTAGGACGTCCCGGCTCCGTGAGCAGACCATCCATATGCACCCCGAGGGCATCGAGTTGCGCGCGCAACTGGCGGCCAGATTCGTCAGCGCCGATCACACCAGCGAGGTAGACTTCCGCGCCGAGCGTGCGCGCATTGACGGCAGGGTTGAGCGCGCCACCTGGCGCCACCCGCGACCCTTGCCGCCGCAACACGAGCACGGGCGCCTCGCGTGAGATGCGGAACGGAGCGCCGAAGATATATTCATCGGCGACCATATCGCCGAGCACCAACGCCCGTATTCCCGCGAATCGCGCAACGAGCGCCAGGAGTCGTTCCCGTTCAGTCATGCCCCACACGCCGCCTTTGTCTTCTCTGTGTATTAGTGCTCTTGTGATGAACGGCGCTCGTCTGGCGCCAGCGTCTTCTCCGAAGAGTCGCGCAACGCTAGGATACCAGTATCTGGCGCTCGTGTCAGCCACCCGTGTGCGGCTGCTATGATGGACAGCGCGGCAAACTGCGGCAGCGCGAGCATCCGCCGCCAGCGCCAGAACTCTCGCAGCAAGCGATAGAGCCACTCCAACCCCAGATCGCGCAGCCAGCGCGGCGCACGTGGAATGCGCCCAGCCAGCATATCAAATGCGCCGCCAACACCCAGCGCCACCACGCCCGGCAGCGACGGCAGATTGCGCGCAATCCACAATTCCTGCGTGGGCGCGCCATAGGCTACCAGCAAGAGCCGTGCCCCCGACAGGTGAATCCGCGCGATCGTCTGGGCGTCATCTTCCGGTCGTGGCGAGCCGCCCCAGACGCCAGCAATCCGCAGCCCTGGCGCTCGTTCGGTCAGTCGCTGCGCCACGGTCTGCGCCACGCCCTCACCCGCGCCGAGCAGAAAGACGGGAATGCCCTGAGCCGCCGCCTGCGTCGCGAGTACCTCCACCAGATCAACGCCCGTAACGCGCTCGGAGATAGGCTGCCCAGCCAGCCGCAATGCCCAAACAATGCCCATACCATCAGCGGTGACGAGCCGAGCCGCGCGAATGAACATTGTCAGGCCAGGGTCGCGGCGAGCGCGCATTACGATTTCGGGATTCAGCGTCACGACGTAGCCGCCCTCGCTCGACGCGATCAGCGCGCAGATGCGGCGGGTCGTCTCGACGAGACTGAGGGCATCCACTAGCAGCGGGCGAGCGGCAGGCGCTGGCTCCGCATCATGTCGCGCGGACGTAACTGGCTCCTCTGCGTTCGGCGTGGCTCACGAGTTGAGCAGCGGTGTGATCGAGTCCACACGCCAGCCGGTTGATTCGCGGACGAAGGTAAGCGTCGCAGGCGCGGTGAACGCGCTGGGCGCGCCAGAATCCTGAGCTACACTGATCACCAGAGCCGTGGTGACGCTGGCCTTCTGGTCGGCGCTATTGACACGATAGGTCTTGAGATCTGGCGTGCAGCCTGTGACCGTCAGCGTCGCGCCAAACGCGTGAGCGAAGGTGTTCGCATCTCCCTGCTCATGCTGGTAAGGCGTGGAGAGCAGACGATAGGCGTCTACATAGGAGTGCTGGTTGAACGCCGCGCAGAGCGCCGATTCAGTGTCGAGCGGTCCCAGATCGATGCCTTGCAGCGATGAGGAGAGCGCGGCCACGTGCCAGCCTGCCGCGTCGCGCGTCAACGCAATCTGGCCGTTGAAGGCATGCTGGCGCACGAGGGTGGCATTGAAGATCAGCGAGCGCGGCGAACCAATCATCGAGAGCGGTGTCAGCAGCTGCGTCGCCGACGAAGAACACCCTGTCACGCGGCCCTCGATCGTGTCATGCGCACTCTGGTCAGTCACGAATTGCGCTTCCATCTGCTGCGCCTTCGCGTTGGCGGAAAGCAGAGCGTAGGCGGCATGGTAGTCTGCGCGGCTAATCGCGGCGCAATAGTTCGCCATGACACGCTGCGGAGCCGCAGCCAGCGACGCGGCATAGGCGTAGAGTCCACCCGCGCTAGCCATCAAGAGCACGATGACCACCAGCGTCAAGCCCAAACGTCGCCCCTGCGTCGGCTCTTCGCGCGTACGCATCGGAATGACCAGAGGCTCGCCCGCGCGACTCACAGCCGCCACAGGCCCAGAGGCGGGCGCAGCAGTCGTGCGCGCTGGCGCGGCCAGAACTGGCTGCGCGGGCGTGGGAGCAGGCGTGGCGCTTGGAACATGCGCCGTAGGCGCGTCAGCCACATCAGCCACACCAGAGACGGCATGCGCTGGAGAATCTGCGGGAGCGATGGAATAGCGCTGGGTCGCCGCTTCGGTAGCGTCAAGTTGTGGAGCATGAGAGACGCGAGCGGGAGTGGCGGGAGAGACAGGTACGGCGCTCACACGCATCGTCGGACCATCACTAATGTCTGGCTGTGGCGCTGGCGCATGCGACGGGAAGCGCGGACTCTGCTGTAGCGCTGGGCTCGGCGGAGCCGTCCTGTTCGTTTGCCAGGGCGGTGTCGTAGACCGTTGAGGCTGCGCTGGCTCAGGTTCTGGCGGCCAGAGTGGCATCCTTGGCGCATCCTGCTCTCGCTCGTCGCCCATTTCGCTTCTTCTCCCGCCTCATCGCGCGGCGCTCCCTGCGTCCGCTCACGACCACTCCACGCGGCGCGAAGCAGTCTGGTGGCATTGTACCGCAAACGTTCTCCACCAATTGAGACGACTCAACCGGGCTGAGGTATCCTGCCCTACTGAGACATACGTCACAGATCAAGATGGCGCCGCTGATGCTATACGCCAAGGTAAGGAGTTGGCGCTGGATGTCGAGGGAACGCCAACGCAGAGCGCGCAAGTGCATGAAATGAGAACTCGTCGGGCCTGCGAAGGTACTAAAGAGTGGTAACCGAAGAGGTATTGCCACGTATATTATGATGACGAGGATTTCATGGAGAGACGAAAAAGTCTCCCCCCCGCGCAAAAGCGCGAATCATCTGTTACAATCACTCTCGACAACCAGTTAACGTCGGTTAAAGACCGACTTTCTGAGACAGATTCGGCCTTCACATTCGCGGAATGACGATTGCCAGAAAGCAAGCGCCGATTTGTTCCGCCGCCGACCGCAAGCGTGCGTTCGACGACACCAGACACGGGTGTGACGCGCCGAGGAGGACATATTCGTGGATACACTTGAGCGGTCAACGTTCCAAGGGAGCGGCGCCGTCAAAGTGACCGGCACCCAGGGCTTCGCTTCTGAGGCCGATGTACTTCCCCTCGCCCTGGATGAGCAAGGACAACCTGTTAAATTACGCAACATCATGGTTGCGCTCACCGACACAGCCATCGACCAGGAGGCCATCGCAGTCGCCTGTAAGGCTGCCCAAAAACATCACGGCCAGGTCTACGGCTGCTTTGGCATCGTCGTGCCGCGCAAGCTTGCGCTGAATGACGACATGGCCGAAGAAACGGCGGCGGCTAATCATGCGCTCGACCAGGCGAAAGCCGTGGCCGACCAAATGAATGTCTCGCTGGATACCGAGATCATCCACACGCGGCACTTTGGCCAGGCCCTGATTCAGGAAGCCCTCGACCATGACTGCGCGCTGATCGTGCTTGGCGTCTCCTACAAGATCGGCGTCAATGGTCAGTTTGCCCTGACCGATACCGCTGACTATGTGCTTCGCAACGCTCCCCAGCGTATCTGGCTGGTGCGCGGGCCATGCGAGCAGGTTATGAACAAGCGCTCGCAGACGCAGCAGAATGAGTTGAGTCGCGTCTAACTCATACAGCGCCGCACGCCCCAACTGGTTGGGATTGGGTCGCCTCCACAACGGAGGCGACCCTTTTTGCGTTCAGCGATAGGCCATGTGATCGTTCTATTCCCACGCGCCCGCCTGCTCCATAGACAACGGCTCGCCCAGTACACTATTATGTCGTAAGACACTTCACTCTCATTCCCCGCTGGCATACCTTCAAGAACCTCTTTTCGGTCTCGACGCTGTTGTAGTGCGGCTTTGTCGGTAATGGTGGCGTCTCTCGCCCCGCTTCTGAGTCTCGCGTCGGCCCACTGATGCGCTCGGCGCGACTGGAAAGTGTGCATCACCCATGACACATCGTCTCCGCCTACTCCTCCCCTTTGTGCTCCTGCTTACACTCGTCAGTGTGTTGACCATCGGAACGCGACCCGCTGTCGCAGCCGGACTGGACACGATCACCGGAAAGCTTCCAGACGGCGCCGCCTATTTGATCGAGAAACCCACTCCCTGGAACGGCACGTTGGCGCTCTATAGCCACGGGTATGTGACGCCCGGCTCCCCCAATCCAGCGCATGATGTTGGTGATGCGGGCACACGCAGTTGGCTGCTGGCCAATGGCTATGCGCTGGCTGGCTCCTCCTATTCCACGACAGGCTGGGCGCTCCAGCAAGCCTTCTCAGATCAAATCGCCGTGCTCAACATCTTCGATACGCAGGTAGGCGCCCCGCAGCGCACCATAGCCTGGGGCCACTCCCTCGGCGGCATCATCACCGCTGGCCTCGTACAACTCTATCCGCAGCGGTTCAGCGCCGCGCTGCCGATGTGCGGCGTGGTCGCGGGTGGCGTTGGCACATGGAATGTCGTACTCGATAGCGCCTTCGCCTTCAATCTGCTGCTAGCGAACAATTCACTGCAGGTCGTCCGCAGCACGAATCCGAACGCAAACCTGATGGCAGCGGAACAAGCGCTGGCAGTCGCGCAGACCACGCCACAGGGGCGGGCGCGACTTGCGCTGGCCGCCGCGCTGGGCGACTTGCCGGGCTGGTACGATTCTGCGTCGCCTGAGCCAGCGGCCACGGACTACGCGACTCAAGAGTATAACCAGTACCAGTGGGAGAAGAACGTAGACTTCCCATTCGCCTGGGCGCTGCGCGCCGAGTTGGAGTACCGCGCAGGTGGCAACGTCTCGTGGAACACGGGCGTGAACTACAATGTGCAATTCTCGCACTCAGTCGACCAGGCCGAAGTCCAGGCGCTCTACGCGCAGGCCGGGCTGAGCCTCGACGCTGACCTCGCCGCGCTGCAAGCGGCGCCGCGCATCTCGGCTGACGCGAACGCAGTGAGCTACCTGAACCAGTACATCAGCTTCAACGGCAAGATCAGCATTCCCGTGCTGACGATGCACACCACCGGTGATGGCCTGGTGCTGAACGAAGATGAGCAGGCCTATGCCAGCGTCGTGCGATCGAATGGCAATAACAACTTGCTCCGCGAGACATTCGTCCATCGCGCTGGCCACTGCGCCTTCACACCAGCCGAGACTGTCACCGCCTTCCAGACCCTGATCAACCGACTCGACACTGGCCAGTGGCGGGCAAGTACCAATCCAGCTACGATGAATACGGAGGCTGCAGCCCTCGGCCCGCTTAACATCGCGCCGCCGTCGTTCATTACCTACCAGCCAGCGCAGTTCCTCCGCCCGTTTACCGCGTATAGCGTGGCGCCCTAGCCAACTGGCTATTAGCGCCATCTCCAGCCGACCGCAGGCCATGCAAGCACGCCGCGTGGCCTGCGGTCGTTCTACTTCGTGAGTTGTCGCTCCTCACGCTTACCAGGGGAGAGCCATAACTCCTGTCAAGCGTCGCAACATTGACAGCGGGTAAACGGAGATGTTAGGCTCGTCTGGCGCCTCAGCGGTATGCGCTGCCCCAGTGTCGAGGCTCAAGCCGGGACGAGGAGGGAGTTGGGAAGCCTATGGCCATATCCACGTATGCGAGCGCCAATATCCGCGCATATTTCCAGTCGAAGCGGGCGGGGATCGACGCGCAGTTGGTGGCCCGCGTGGTCGAGTTCATCGGAGCGACCCAGGCGACCCTGGACTGCGCTATCTATGACCTGCGGCATCCTGAGATTCTCGCGGCGCTCGCGCGGGTAGCGGCAAAACCACATGTGCGGCTACGCATCGCCTTTGACGCCAGCGGCGAGCGCAACGGCCCCGGCATCACCGGCGACCCCAAGCCCAGCGGTACACATCAGGCTATCGCGGAAGCTGGTCTGCTGGAGCGCGCGACGCCTATTCACGAGCATGGCCGCCATCTGATGCACGACAAATTCCTGGTGCGCGATGGGCGCGAGGTCTGGGTCGGCTCGGCGAATATGACCGTCGGCGGTCTGGAACTGCAAGACAACAACTGCCTCGCCATCGCGTCACAGCCGCTCGCCGCACGGTACACGGCGACCTTCGAAGAACTCATCAGCCCAAATCATCATCATGAGGACTCGCGCAATGCAAAGGCGCAGTCCAGTCCACCACCCGCGCCCGTGACGGTAGATGGCGCACAAATCGCGCCCTACTTCGCTCCAGCGGCAGGCGAGGGTATCGAAGACGCGCTCATCGAAGCAATTCGCCATGCGCGGCGCATTCGCATCTTCGCGTTCCTGCTGGGTGACCCTGGCATCCTCGAAGCCCTGGCGCCGCTGGCCTCAAATCACGCCTTCGACATTCGCGGCATCTATGATCCCCATGGCATGCAGGATGTCATGCGCACGGGTGGGCACGCCGGACACGCAGGGAAGTCGGCGCACGCCGCGCCCGACGACTCGCGCTTCTGGTTCGTCCATGACAAGCGCTTCATCGCGGCTCCTACGCATGGCTTCGCCCCTGGTCGTGAGCAAGATTTCATGCATAACAAAGTGATGATCATCGACGACCGCATGGTGTTCACGGGAAGCTACAACTTCTCTGAGAATGCCGAGGACAACGATGAGACACTGCTCGCCATCGACTCGCCAGCGCTGGCCGAGGCTTATACCGCCTACTTCGATGCGCTCGAAGCGGCGTATGGTGGCGCGCGGCAGCCAGTAGCGGCGGCAGCGGTAGCGTCTACGGGCGCCGCAGTGGGCGCAGGCGCTGTGGCAGTCGCGGAGCGGGGACACACAGGCAGCCAGGATGTCGTCGATCACCTACGCCGCGAGCACAGCCGCAACCAACCCACACGCGAACGGGCGCCTGCGGCCAGAGGGACGCGCGCGGCGAAAGCTGGGCGGCATGAGCGGGTGAGTCGCGCGAAGAGTAATCCTTCAGCGCTCGATGGCCCGATTGGCGCCGTGCTGACGCTGGCGCTGCTCACGGCGCTGGCGCTGGTCGCCTTCGTCGCGCTCACGCTCGCCGGGGTGCTCTTCCACTAGGCGAACAGCTATGCCTGCTCATGGAGGCCGTGGAGTTCGCGTTTGAGTTCGCGCTCCATCAGACTCGATACGGCCTCGCTCACTGGCTTGCCCTCGAAGAGCACCCGCGCGATCTGTTCCGTGATGGGCAACTCGACGCCCAGGCTGGCTGCGAGTTCCAGCGCGGCGCGCGTCGTGGTGACACCTTCCGTGACAGACTTGCGCTCGGCCAGCGCCTGTTCGAGCGTCTTGCCATGCGCGAGTTCCAGCCCCAGTGTGCGGTTACGCGAGAGTGGACTGGCGCAGGTAGCAATCAGATCACCCAGGCCCGCGAGCCCGGCCAGCGTGAGCGGATTCGCTCCCGCTGGCAGCGCCAGTCGCGACATCTCCGCCAGCCCACGCGTGATGAAGGTCGCCTTGGCGTTGTCGC
>DASVZC010000020.1:0-73996 GCA_036391835.1 Ktedonobacterales bacterium
GCGGTGAGGACCTCACCGCTCCCAAGCACGCTACGCCAGCGCCGCTGACCGATCACGCCGTCGCCCTGCCGATGAACACTTGTGTAGAGCGGCATGCAGCGCACGCACAACCACTGGAGCGCTGGTCGCATCCACTAGCGCTCGCAGGCCATCGACTGTCGGCGCGATCTCTCGCGCAGGCGCCGCCACCTCACGCAGCGCCGTCAGCGCAACCGTCAGCGGCTCGCAAGGCAGCGCCTCACCAGAGTCTAAGGGCCACGCGGGCAACCATTCAGCCGTCACCTCGGCATGCGCGCCGCGTGCGTCGGGCAATAGTCGCGATACCACGATCCACGAGCCTTCCCGCGCGCGTCCGCGCATCGCCACATCTGACAAGATATCGGTGCCAGACACGTGTGGAGTGAGTGACGAGCGCAACTCCAGCGGGATACCCCACTCGACTACCGGCTCGATCGTCCGCGGATGCAGCGCCTTCGCGCCAAGACTCGCCATCCTCTGCGCCTCGGCATAGGAGAGCGCGGGCAGAAGTTCGGCGTCAGGCGCGATACGTGGATCAGCTGTGAGCATACCCGGCACGTCACTATAGATCGTCAGTCGCTCGGCTCCCAGCGCCGCCGCGATCACCGCTGCGGAGTGGTCCGAGCCATTGCGGCCGAGCGTCGACAGTTCGCCTCGTGTGCCGCATGCGATGTAGCCAGGCAGCACTGGCACGCCACCGCGCATGACCAGCAGCGCCAATCGCGGGAGCAGGCGAGCGCGCGTCGCCAGCGCGGATGGTTGCGGTTCATCCTCCTCGCTGCCGTCGTTATGCAGCGCGACAGGCGCATCGTCGAACGCTTCGGCGATCAGCCCCTGCTCACGCAGCGCCGCCGCCAACAGACCCACAACGAGCCGCTCGCCCCAACCCGAGAATTGCGCGATCAGCCGTTCCCGCGCCGACCACGAGAGCCCAACACTCTGGCGTCCAAGCGCACGCGCCTGCTGCGAGAGCATGGCCCATTGCCGCTCGAACTCCCTGGGTGGCTCATCTGATAATGCGCTCCACGCCTCATAATGCCTGAGTTCGATGTCTTCTAGAAGTTCGGGAAGATGCGCGTCTCCGGTGATGGCGCTTCTCCCCGCGCGCAACAACGCATCGGTCACGCCCGCCATGGCCGAGACGACCACTGCAACCGGCCCCTGCCTGCGTAGTTCCGCGACGATGGAGGCGGCGTTTCGCAGGCGTGCGATGTCCGCGACCGAGCTACCACCGAATTTGACGACGCGCATCGTCCTATTCCTCCTGAGCTACGTATTCGCTCAAGGCCGCCTACTGCGCGGCGACCTTGAGCGCCTGGTCGAGATCCGCCAGGATGTCATCTATGTGCTCGACACCAACGGAGAGCCGCACGAAATCGGGTGTGACGCCGGTTGCGCGCTGCTCATCTTCGGTCAATTGCGAGTGGGTCGTGCTCGCTGGATGAATCACCAGCGACTTTGAGTCACCAATGTTCGCGAGCAATGAGAAGAGTTTGACCGAGCTGACAAACCGCTTGCCCGCAGCGAGGCCACCCTTGATGCCGAAGCCGATAATCGCGCCGTAGCCATGCTCGAAGTAGCGCTTTGCGACCGTGTGCGTCGGATGGCTTTCCAGTCCGGGATACGAAACCCACGCGACTGACGGGTGCGCTTCGAGGAACTGCGCAACTTTCAGCGCATTCTCGCTGTGGCGCTCCATACGCAAAGGCAGCGTTTCCAGCCCCTGCAGGAAGAGCCAGCTATTGAGCGGGCTGATGGCTGGGCCAAGGTCGCGCAGCAACTGCACTCGCGCCTTGATGATGTAGGCGATCGGCCCCAAGGCTTCGACATAGCGCACGCCGTGGTACGACGGATCCGGCTCGGTCAGTCCGGGGAATTTGCCGCTTGCCGCCCAGTCGAATTTGCCGCCGTCCACGATCACGCCGCCGATGCTGGTGCCGTGGCCGCCGATGAACTTGGTGGCGGACTCCACGACGATATCAGCGCCGTGCTTCAACGGCTGAATCAGATATGGGCTGGGAATCGTGTTGTCCACGATCAGTGGGATACCATGCTCGTGCGCGATGTCGGCGACTGCGCGGAAGTCGAGCGTGTCGAGGCGTGGGTTGCCGACCGATTCCGCATAGATGGCTTTCGTGCGCGGCGTGATCGCCTTGCGGAAGTTCTCCGGATCGGTTGAGTCTACGAAGTGCGTGGTGATGCCCAGACGCGGAAGCGTCTGCGCGAACAGATTGTAGGTGCCGCCATAGAGGCTTGTGCTGCTGACGATGTCATCGCCCGCGCTGGCAATATTGGCGATGGCAATGAACTCCGCCGCTTGGCCAGATGCGGTGGCCAGCGCCGCGACGCCGCCCTCCAGTGCTGCGATGCGCTTCTCGAAGACATCCTGCGTCGGATTCATGATGCGCGAATAGATGTTGCCAAACTTCTTCAGCGCGAAGAGATCAGAGGCGTCTTCCGCATCCTCAAAGACATAGGAGGTCGTCTGATAGATCGGCACGGCGCGGGCGCGCGTCGCAGGGTCGGGACTCTCCTGCCCGGCGTGCAGCGACAATGTCTCGAAGTGGAACACAGGCGCTTCAGCCGCTGCGCTCACCTCTGACGCGTGCCCGTTTGACTCAACCTTTGCCGTGTCCGGCGTTGTCACATCTAGATCCGCCACGTGCTGTGCCTCCTCTGGGCTCACTATGCCGCCCACTGTGCTGTCCGTCGTGTCCGTTGATATTCCTGCCAATGAACTCGCTGTGCGTGTCGTGTCGCCCGTCACCTGGTCTGCGCCTTCACGGTGCAGCCATCCAAACAAAGGCATGCTCAATCCCGCCTGTTCCTCGTGTGATCATCCACGAACGGACGCAGCAGCGCGTCCATCTGTCCCCAGTCTTTGAGAAATGCATCGTGCCCATCGAGTGACTGTATTTCGGCGTAATGCGCGCTCCCGCCCGCTGAGACGATGCCCTCAGCCAGCCCGCGCACGACCTCCGGTGGATAGAGCCAGTCCGTAGACATGCCCACCACCAGTGTTTCCGCCTGGATGCGCCCCAGCGCCGCCACGTCGCTTCCCCAAACTAAGGCTGCGTCGTAGGCGTCCATCGCGCTGGTCAGGTAGAGATAGCTGTTGGCGTCGAATCGCCGCGCCAGCTTGTCGCCCTGGTGGTGCAGATAGGTTTCGACGTCATAGCGCTGACCCCACGTGGGCCAGACGCTCGCCTGCGAAGCTGGAGCGCGGCCAAAGCGAGTATCCAGTCCGGCGGCGCTGGTGTAGGTCAGCATCGCCAGCATGCGCGCCAATGCCAGCCCGGTCGTTGGCCCTTCACCGGGCGCATAGTGCCCGCCCTGCCAGCGGGGGTCAGCCAGAATGACCTGCCGCGCGATGTCATCAATCGCGAGGCCCTGCGCGGGCAGCCGCTGAGCCGCGCCGATGATGATGGCGCGCTCCACCCGTGTTGGGTACGTGATTGCCCATTCCAGCGCCTGCAGTCCGCCAACTGAGCCGCCCGCGACAATCGCCAGCCGCTCGACGCCCAACGCCGCCAGCAGCGCCCGTTGCGCTCGAACCATGTCGCCGACGGTGATGCGCGGAAAGTCGCTGCCCCAGCAGACGTTGGGGTCATCGGAGCGGGCGCTGGTCGGCCCAGTCGTCCCGTAGCAACTCCCCAGCACATTCGCGCAGACGACGAACAGCCGATTCGTGTCGAACACACGGCCCGGGCCGACCAGCGGATTCCACCAACCGGCGCGCGGGTCGTCGGGTCGGGAGAAGTCGGCGGCGTGCGCGTCTCCGGTCAGCGCGTGGCAGAGCAGCGCTACGTTGTCACGCTTTGGCGCGAGGCGGCCCCACGTCTCGTAGGCCACGGTCACAGACGCCAGCGTTTCGCCGCTTTCCAGCGTGAGCGCGGGCAGCGTCAGGCTGCACGGGCCTGACCATCCCCCTTTGTCGCTGGCTTCGCACGCGGCGCTGCGGGTCGCCTCGGATGCTGTCATGTCGTGTCCACCTCCCACCGCACGGTCACCCATATCAATGCTTGCTTGCCTGTTTTGGGCGCAAAAAACACCTCTCTCCCTGGCAGGGGCGAGAGGTTGCGCTGTACCACCCTGATTCGCTGGCGCATCGCTACGCCAGCCTCATCGACGACTCCTGGATGTGGGAGCAAGCCATGCGCGCATTGTCGCGAGCGACGGCGTGAAGCCAAGCAGAAGATCATCACAGCCGATAACGGAGCTTACCCGGCGGCGCCTACTCTCGGCGGGAGTGTTCCCGCGCGATTTCCGCGTGCGGCTCCGAGGGGCATATTCCGCGAGGAAGATGGCGCCGGATTTTCACCAACTACGGCTCTCTGCTGCCACGTTCGATTCGCGTACTCGTCCTCGTATCGCCATATATGCGCATAAAACAACAACGCCCTCGACCAGAAGCAAACTGGCGAGGGCGGACCGTCGGCTGCGCATCATGCGCATGTTGACGCTCCTCCCTCATCTTGCTCGACGCTGCTGCGTCTCGCCGGACTTTGCACCCTGCCAGCGTCTATGCTGGTGGGTTGCCAGGCTTCTTTGGGCCGTATCCCTCTGCCATTCGTGATGAGAGTAGGTGTCGTGTCGTTATGCAGTTGTTGACTAAGACACTACACGAAGTCATGAACGCTTGTCAAGGGGCTCCCTGCGAGCAGCGCCAGCATACGGAAGCATTCGGCAGCGTCGATGTCAGGGAGGCGCTGATATAATCGGCACTTTCATGCAGTTTCACGGCGCCGAAACTGCGCGCATATGACTGCGTACGCGCGATGGAGTACGTGATGCGGTGACGAGGTGTGGTATGTAGCGCGACCCCTGTACTGCAACTCCGTAGTGTATGGCCCCGGTTCCCTCGGAGTGAGTGAAATGTGACGCGCGCCCGTGCGGCGCCGCCAAACAAACGCACATCTCCACGCAGCCATCGGGACAGCGTGGAGCCTGGAAGGAGCGAAGAAACACTATGACAGCGGCGGATAACATTGCCAACACTCGACGCGTCTTCGATGAATGCTGGGGCAAAGGTAGTCTCGACGTACTCAACGACCTACTCTCAGCAGACTACATCGAACATGATCCGTCCATTCCAGGAGGTCTCCTGAATCTGGACGCATTCAAACAAAACATCTTGATGTATCGCACTGCCTTCCCCGACGTACAGTTCACACTGGATGAGGTCAGCGCAGTGGGCGATAATCAGGTCATCGTGCGCTGGACCGCACGCGGCACAAACACAGGCCCATTGCTAGGCATGCCCCCTACCGGTAAGGCAAGTACCGTCACGGGACTCACGTTGTCACGCTATGAAAACGGGAAGGGCGTCGAAGCCTATACCAACTGGGATACGTTCGGATTATTGCAGCAGCTCGGAGCCATCCCGGCGATGACGCCACAACCCAGCATGACCGCTGACACGCGACCGCAAGCCCACTAGACAACCGCGAATCGACTTAGAAGGGCAGGCAGGGGAATGACGCTCCCTGTGGCCTGCCCTTATTCATGCGTGTCTTCATGCGACCAGATGACCAAACGGCGCTTTCGATGAGTCCCCGAATCCGCAGCGCGTGACAACGCTTCACAATTTGACGCATGCGCTCGGCGGCCCCTATACTCTGTAACGGACGCCCGCATGGCTAGCGGTTCTCGCGTCTGCGCGGCTCAGTGGGGAGTCCGTGATCTTAGCGATTGCACTGGCCACCAGGAGGGATATGTCGGCGCTCGTTGACTCGCACGCGCACGTACAGATGCGCCAATTCGACGCCGACCGCGACAGCGTCATCGCCGCAGCTTTCACGGATGGCGTGCAGCAGATGGTGACGCCAGGCACGGATGTCGAGACCAGTAAGCTCGCGATCCGCCTCGCCGAACGCTATCCGGGACGCATCTTCGCCGCTGTCGGCACTCACCCGCACGACGCCACGACGCTAACCGACGAGGCGCTGAACGAGCAGCGTGAACTTGCGCGCTCGCCACATGTCGTCGCGATTGGTGAGATTGGCCTCGACTACTATCGCAACCTCTCGCCCCGCGAGGCCCAACGTGACGCCATCACTCGCCAGTTTGCGTTGGCGCGCGAACTCGACCGGCCAATCATCCTGCACAACCGCGAGTCGCATGAAGACATGATCGCGCTCCTGCGCACCGAGGGACAGGGTCTGCGCGGCGTCTTCCACTGCTTCATCGGCGATCAGGCGATGGCGCAAGACGCGCTCGATCTGGGCTTCTATCTCTCGTTCGCAGGTCCCGTCACGTACCCAAAGAACACCGAACTAGCCGAAGTCGCGACGTGGGCGCCGCTCGACCGGATGCTCATCGAGACAGATTGTCCGTATCTCACACCCACGCCCTATCGTGGCAAGCGGAACGAGCCGCGCCACGTCGCGCAGGTCGCGCGCCGCATCGCCGACCTGCGTGGGCTCACCATTGACCAACTGGCCGAGGCCACCTCGCGCAACGCCGCGACGTTGTTCCGTCTGCCACCACCGCCCGAACATGGAGTCTAGCGCATGCGCTTGTTCAATACCCTTTCGCAGTCCGTCGAGTCCGTGCAGCCGCACGATGAGGAGGTCACACTCTACGTCTGTGGCATCACGCCGTATGATACGACGCATCTCGGCCACGCCTTCATCAACGTGGTCTATGACACTCTGCGACGGCATCTGCTCGGGCGCGGTCAACAGGTAAATTATGTCCAAAATGTGACAGACATCGACGACGACATTCTGCGGAAGGCGCGTGAAGTTGGTCGCAAATGGGACGAACTCGGCACAAGCGAGACACAACGCTACATCACCGACCTCACCGCGCTGAACGTGCTGCCGCCAACGCACTATTTGCGGGTCAGCCGCGACATTCCGCGTATCGTGGAATTGGTGACTTCGCTGATAGCGAACGGGCTGGCCTACGAACGTGACGGCTGGGTCTACTACGACGTCAGCGCCGACCCAGGATTCGGCGCGCTAGCTGAGGCTGCAGGCTATCACGGCTACGATGAGTGGCTAGCCACCGCCAACGAGCGTGGCAACTTCCCAGATGATCCACGTAAGAGTGATCCGCTCGATTTCGTCCTATGGCAGGCGCAACAGCCCGGCGAGCCCGCTTGGCCGAGCCCGTGGGGCGAGGGCCGACCTGGCTGGCACATCGAGTGTACGGCCCTCTCAACGCATTATCTCGGGCCGCGCATCACCATCCACGGCGGCGGCGCTGACCTGATCTTCCCGCATCACACCTGTGAGATCGCGCAGAGCGAGAATGCGACCGGCGAGCGCCCCTTCGTGCAAGTGTGGATGCACTGTGCGATGGTCAGCCTCGACGGCGAAAAGATGAGCAAGTCGCTCGGCAACCTGATCCTTGCGGCGAACCTGCTCAAAGAGTATTCGCCCGATGCGATTCGGCTTCTCCTTCTGCGCAACCACTACCGGACGCCATGGGAATATTTCCAGCGTGATATGGCGCAATCGGCGAGTCTCGCAGAGCGCCTCACAGCCGCCGCGCACGCGACACCACAGGCAGAAACGCCGAGCGAGCGTGACACGGTCGCCGAACGCGCCCGAGAAGCTTTCCTCGATGCGCTCGACAATGACCTCGACACGCCCGCTGCAATAGAGATTCTCAGCGGTCTGGCTGCCGCCACACTCGAAGAACCAACGTCAGACCGGGTAGCGGCGATACGCGACCTCGGCGATGTGCTGGGGCTGACGCTCGGCGGCGCCAACCCAACATCGCCAGCCTGGACCCTCGACGCGTAGCGCTACGGCTCGCTGATCGGCACGTCGGTGTCGCGCCCGGGATCGGTCAGGAAATCGACCACCAGGGCGCCTACCGCCACGCCCATGCTGCAAGCGAGGAATGCGCCAATGAACCACGATACCGCGTCAATGGTCACGTTTGCTGCATTGACGAAATATTCCAGACCAGCAGTCGTCAGCAGGAGGCCAATCACGCCGCCAAGCATTGCGTATTTGCGTGCGCTCGGCTGGCTGATGAGCGCCGCGACGAAGAGACCACCCGGAAGCGCAAGCACCGCCGCGACGATCAAAACGATCACGTTGACCAACATATGTCCCTCCCTACACGTTTTCGAGTCACATCGTCGTAGCAAGCGCTACCGCAAACACGGCGCCGTCGCGTCTCACACGTGCGACAATGAATCTGAATTCACTAGACAGGAAGTGTAGCGGCAGCGCGCGTCTGCTCGTTTCACGTATGAGGCTTGCGCGAAGGCGTCGCGTAGCTTATGCTACGAGGCTGGGGGCGCCTTACAATCCATCAGACTAAAGCGCCGCTGATGCCATTGACACACTTGAGGACGACTCCGCATGGAGTGGGAGAGATATCGTTGTTTAGCGAGCGCAATCTGCACGGTGATGAGCCCGCGCGCCGCATTCTCCGTTTCGGCCAGCGCATCTCTGGCCGACTGCTGCCTACAGCCCCGCAGCGGGTGCGCGGCATAGACGATGGCGCGCTAGGTCGCCTTCGCGGCGCACGGCTGCGTGCTCGTGGCCGCGAGGTCTGGCTGCGTCTGAGCGCTGGCGACCTCAGCCGCACAGTTCGCACGGCGCCAATCAACTCTACGCAGGCGCCTGCTCCCACTCCCGATGCGCTGGAATTGCGCGGTAGCATGCGTGTGCGCTGCCATGAGGGCTATGTCGGGCGTCTTGCGGGGCTGATCATCGATGCGCATGAAGGCCTCGTCTCTGACCTGATCTTGCGCGTGCGCCGCGACGTGTTGGCTGACGTCTCACTCTCCAGCGATCCCATGTTCAAACTGGTGGATGTGCAGGGGCAAGAGGTGCTCATTTCGCCCGCGTGGGCAGTCTCGGTCTCACAGTCCGAGAGCATGCTGGCGTTTGGCGCTTCAGGCCTGACACTGCATATCGACGCATCGGTCGAGCAGATTGCTTCAGGCGCGCTGCTACGCACGGACGGCCAATTAGCAGCCGCCGTCTGGGAGATTCTGAACGAGAATCCAGCGATCGCGCCCTATCAGGGGAAACTGCGTGTCAATGTGCGCGAAGGTGAAGTGACGCTGTTGGGCACACTGCCATCATCACGCCATCGTTCCTCGGCGGAGCAGGATGTCTGGCACCTCCCTGGTGTCCTCGCCGTTCGCAACGAAGTGACCATCGGCGACTAGCGCCCACGCGAACAGAACGCCCTCCATGCATATGAGCAGGGGGCGTTTGCTGTATCTGTGGGTAGGGCTCAAGCCCGCCCGTAGACGGGGATGCTGGCGCCACTGATGAGCCCAGCGTCGTCGCTTGCCAGAAACGTGATCACACGCGCGATTTGTTCGGGCGTGGGCCATTTGTCGAAATGCGCGGTCGGCATAGCGGCTCGATTCGCGGGAGTGTCGATGATGCTGGGCAGCACGGCATTCACCGTGACCCCGCTCTCCCGCACTTCTTCCGCCTGGGCCTCGGAGAGCGTAATGACGCCCGCCTTTGCCACCGCGTAGGCGGCAGCGTTGCGCCGACCGCTGACCGCTGCCCGCGACGAGATATTGATGATGCGCCCGTAGCCGATGCGCTCCATCACGCGGGCAGCATATTTCGAGAGCAGATAGGTGGGGCGCAGGTTCAGGTCGAGCATGCCAGTGAAGGTGTCTGTCTCCATCTCGGTGACTGGCTTGCCAGCGGCAAATCCGCCGATCAGATTCACGAGAATGTCCAACCGCGACTCCGCATCCACCAGCGCCGTAATAGCGGCGCTGACATCTGCCTCGTCCCTCGCATTCGCGGAGATGACGTGGAGGCGCTCGCCATCCGATCCGGCGAGCGAGCGCAATTGCGCAGCGGCGTCGTCATGCCCATGCCCCAGCGCGTAGACCGTAGCGCCACTAGCAAGCAGACGCAGGCAGACAGCCTGCCCAAGACCGCCGTGCGCGCCTGCGACAAGCGCGACCCGCCCACGCAGATCGTACGTATTCTCATGTGACGTTGGCGCGCTCATAGGGTTTCCTCCTGCTCGCTCGAAAGAAGATGCCCTCACTCCACCATCGCCTACTGACGGAGGACTGAGGGCAGGCCGAGTGAATGCTATTCAGCCGACGCAGTAGACTCCGACGCCTTGGCGTCGCTGGAGGCGCCCTCCGCGCTATCTGCGGGCTTTGCGCCCTCGCCGAAGGAGCGCATTCCGCGCCGCGACAGGGCATCGTCGACCGGCTCAGCGTCGATAAAGATGACGACGGCTGTGCTATTGTCATTGCCACCAGCGGCATTCGCCAGCGACACGAGGTCGGCGGCGCAGGCGCGCGGCGTGGTCGCCTCGGCCAACGTCTGCCCGATCATCTGCGGCGGTAATTCATCCCACAGGCCATCGCTGCACAGCACAATACGGTCGTTCGGCGTCACGACGAACTCCATCATGTCTGGTGTAACGTCATCCTCCTGCCCAACCGAGCGATAGAGCACACTGCGCGGCACAAGGAAGTTCGGATCGTCCAGAAGCGGATGCTGCACCGCTTCCATTCGCGCCAACAGCGAATGATCTTCGGTGAGTTGCAGCAGTTGGTTGTCGCGCAGCAGATACGCGCGACTGTCGCCGAGGTGCGCAATGGCTGCGCGTGCGCCTGAGATTGCGAGTGCGGTGACCGTCGAGCCAGTAGTCGCCTGCAGCCGCTGCCCAAAGGCACGTGTCTGCCGGTTCGCTTCCTTCACCGCTGCTTCCAGCGCCTGTGCGAGCGGCAAGCGCGGCGCATTTTCGGCCGCGTTGTCCGCGTCGAGCACATTGAGCGCGGGGAAGAGAGTCGCAGGCAGCGAGAACTGGCGTGTCATTTCAGTGGTCACCGCACGCGCCACCAAGCGGCTGGCAATCTCACCCTTCGCCTCACCACCCATGCCGTCGGCGATGAGGAACACGCCTACAGGCGCATCGGCGGCTGCGTCATCATGGACGTTGAAGAATGCAACGCCATAGGCGTCCTGATTGGCGGCGCGCACCAGGCCAACCGTCGTGGCGGCATCTGCGGAGACGACCAGCCGCACGGAGCGCAGGTCTGCGCCCACACCCGCGCCCGCCGAGGCTAGCGCCTGCAGCGCCAGCGCGAACGACTCAGCCAATTCCTCTGCCTTGGCGAACCCACCAACCTCACCACGGTGAGCGATTTCGCGCAGACTGCGATGAGCGCTCGTCGTTTCATCGAGTTGCGGGGTATCGGTGACACCGCCAACCATACCCATCGTACGTGCCAGATAGTTCACGTCGCGGGTGTAAAGCGGCTTGGCCGACTCATCATCTGGCCCGGCGACGGTGGCCTTCTCGATGCCGCCCAGGTAGATGCGCCCTTCGTGCAGCGTCACGACCTCAGGCGAGATGTGCAGGTGCGCCAATCCGTTACGGTGGAGGGTCGCCAACGCATCAGCGAGTTCGATGCCCGCTCGTAGCGCGTCAACAGCGCGCAGACGCTCGCCTTCACTCATCGGAGCGACGGCCGCGCCACGCTCGTTCGCGACTTCAGCCGAGATTAGCAGCAGCCGACCCGACTCTCGCGCCAGTGCGACCGGAGCGAGCAAGACAGGATGACGCAGACCCATCGCCACGATATGCGCCAGATCATCGGTCGCATCCTCAGCCCGCACTTCGCGTACGACATAGCGCACACCGGGCAGTTCCTCTTCGGGTGGCGTAGGTTCCACGGGCTCCGCCACGAAGAGCACACCCGGCTGACCAGCAGGCGCGGCGCTCGCGATACGATAGGCGCCGATCACTGAGCCCACGCCAAGAGGCGCTTCAGCTTCAGGCGCCGTGGCGACTGTTGCCTTGGGGCGCGCAGGCAAGCGCGTCGTGATTTCGAGACTATCGCGCTCCGCGTCCTCAGAGGGGGCGCTCGATGTCGTTGTGGCGGCGCTTTCATCGTCTGACGCAACTTCCGCTGACACTGACGCCTCCTCTGGTTGAGAGGAAGCAGCCTCCGATTCGGCTGTGGGAAGACTCGCGTCCGCAGGCGCCTCATCCCCGACGGTCGAGGACTGCGCCACTGCCTCCTGGCTGGTGGCCTCACCGTCTTTGGGCTCTTCTTCTGGCGTATGCTGCGGATCCTGGATGTCCATACCACATCTTTCTTCAACACGGAGACAGACAGTGTCTCCCTCTTCTCGTCGGACTACGCTCGGGCGCGCGTTGGACACGATACCACTAGCGAAGGTTTGTTCGTAGCGCGTAGACGCGATGGTCGACACTGCCAACGTACACGATGCTCTCATCCACGACGGGCGATCCGGGAATGATGTCGTCCGTCTCGAAGCGCATGAGCAATTTCCCGTCAGCGCTGTCCAGAGCATAGAGTGCGCGGTCAATGCTACCGAAGTAGACAACGCCCGCCGAAACCGCAGGCGTCGAATTGATCTGGCTTCTCGCCTTGTAGCGCCAGTTGCGGCGCCCTGTGCGCCGATTGAGGCTATACAAATGGCCATCGGCCGAGCCGATGTAGAGTTGGTCGCCAACGATGGTGGGCGACGAGATCACGAAGCGCTCGGTGCGCTCTTCCCAGGCTCGCCACCCCGACTTCGCCTCCAGACAGTAAATCGAGAAGTCGAACGAACCAAAGTAGATGAAGTCATCTACCACGGCAGGCGCCGAGAGTATGGGACCGTTTGTGCGGAATCCCCACTTCTTCTCGCCTGTCAGCGCATCAACGCCGTACATGTAGTCATCTCGCGACCCGAAGTAGACCATCCCGTTCGCATATGCGGCGGACGACTGCACTTCGCGATACGTCTGGAATCGCCAGAGCATCGCCCCGGTGCGCGGATCGATAGCGTGCATAT
The DNA here is from genome assembly GCA_036391835.1 of Ktedonobacterales bacterium. GTDB lineage: Bacteria > Chloroflexota > Ktedonobacteria > Ktedonobacterales > JADMIN01 > JAKAIY01. Next base: position 12,792 of record DASVZC010000020.1, read on the forward strand.
GGCCATCGTCGGAGCCGACATAGATGATGTCGCCAAAGACACGCGGCGAAGACCGCACTTTGTGCCACGTGCGATAGCGCCAGACCTCAGCGCCCGTAAGCGCGTTGAGCGAGTAGACGTTGAAATCTTCGGATGCGAAGATGACTTGATCGCGCCAGAGGACCGGCTGCGTGCAGACGCCACCATCCGTGGTGTACGACCACTGAAGAGCGCCAGTGCGCTTGTCCAGTGCATACAGATGGCCATCATAGGAGCCAATGTAGAGCAGGGCGGGGCCGATACACGGGGTCGCGCGAATCTCATCCTGCGTCTCAAACGTCCACACGGGCGTAATGGCGCCCATCAGAGTAGACGTTGGTCCGAGGGCTGGCCCCCAGGTCGGTCGCGCGGGTCCCGCAGAGGCGCGCATCGCCCGGAAGTGACTTGTATCATCAAACGGCGCCAGCCCAAGCGCGCTCTCGATCGCCAGCGCCAACTCCTCAGCGGTCTGGTAGCGATCTTCGAGTTTCATCTGGACGCACTTCATGATGACAGTTTCCATCTCAGGAGAGAGAGAAGGGTTCAGCGAGCGAGGCATGCGGTCGGCGAATGTAAAAGGCGGCTCTTTGCGCGGATCCGTGCGCGTCAACAGGTGATGCATCGTCGCGCCTATCGCATAGATGTCAGAACGCGGCTCGGCCTGGCGCTTGTACTGTTCGGGCGGCGCGTAGCCATTCGTTCCGACGCTTGTATGCTCTTCGTCGGGCACGAACGTCTTGGCGATGCCGAAGTCCACCAGCACGATGCGCCCATTCGGCGTGAGAATGATGTTGTTTGGCTTGATGTCGCGGAAAATGATCGGCGGACGCTGTGAGTGCAGGTGGGCGACGATATGGCACAATTGCAGCATCCACTCGCCAACCGTCTCCTGCGGGAGGAAGCCCGAGGCGGTCGTCAGGCGACGTTCGAGATTCTCGCCGGGAATGTACTGGAGGACAATGTAGGCCCGCCGGTATTCCGTGAACGAATCATAGATCTGTGGAATGCCCGAATGTTCCTGGTTGAGCAACATCTGCGCCTCACGCCGATAGTTGATCAACTCGGCTTGCGGGTCGCCCATCTGCGGGATCATCTCTTTGAGCGCACGCTGCTTGTGCAGGTGGGTATCCATCACGCGATACACGTGACCCATCCCACCCTGGCCAATCACGTCCTCTACAACGTAGCGACCATTTTGCAACGTCGTTCCGGGGGCAAGCTGATAATGTGTACTTCCCTGAAAAGGTGAGGTCGCATCGCCCCCAGGCGTAGGCTCTTGACGAGCGGGCGCCGCTGCGTACCCACCAGCGCCAGCAGGGAACCCCGAAAGGGTTGCCTTGACCATCGGCGTCTGTGTGGTTTGGTCGCGTTGGTCACGACGCGGCTGGTCTGGAAATCGCTGTCCACTGTTGCCGAACACATCCGCCATGCTTGCCTCTCTCGCCGCCGTAAGGCCAGTCTCCAGGCACAAGCGCCGTTCCCGGCGCCTACAGTCTTGCTAGACTGCCATTCTACCACTCCAGAGTCCGGCGGTAACCCATGCGTCACATGCGTACCGTTTCGGTTCAAGGCGCCTACAACGTCACGCCACTGATGCTGGCGAGCAGTTTTCGCGTTTGGGGCGCGTAGCTGCCCTGTGGCTGCAATGCAAGCGCCGTTCGCAGGTCCACAACAGCCGGTATGGTGTCTCCACTCGCCGCCTGCATTGTCCCAAGCGCGAGCCATGGCCCGGGGTCTGTAGGATCGAGCGCTATGGCGCGCTGATAGAGATAGTATGCGTCAGTGGATTGACCATATGCAGCTTCGATCTGCGCCTCCAGGTACACGAGTGTCTCGTTCGATGGGAACCGCCTCGTCGCCGCGAACGCCGTACGGTTGAGCGTGTCGTCATCCACACCAAGCCCATGGTCTTGATAAAACTGAACCAGCGCGATGGTGTAGGCGGGGTCGTCAGAGTACTGTGCGGCGTTGATGTAGGAGAGCTCTGCGGTGATGTAGTCGTGCTTTTGCAACGCCGCATCACCCGCAGCGCTCCACAGCGCCGGATTCCTTGGCGTCACCTCAGTAGCGGTCTGAAACCGCGCCAACGCCAACCCATAGTTATGGTCAGCCATCGCCACCTGACCCGCCGCATACAGCGCGAATGGCAGCGATGGGCTCAGCCGCAGGCCGGCCGCGATCTCAGGGCGAGCGGCATCTTGCTGTCCGAGAAGCCACAGCGTGTACCCATAGTAGGCGCGTGCCGAACCATCTTGAGGATCGAGCCGCGCCGCGCGCCGTAGTGGCGTCGCCGCAACCCCAGGCTCATCCAACATGAGCAGGGCATAGCCAATGTCTTCATATTCAAGCGCTGAAGCCGGTGGTTGCAGGTCGAGAATAAACACACCCGCCTGCCGATAGTGCAGCGCCAGCGCGGATTTCGAACGGCTCAGAGCGAAGAGATGCCCACGCGCCGCGACGGCGTTACCTGCGGCGAGGGCGAGCAACCCAAGTCTCCCCTGAGCTTGCTCATCGTCTTGCGGCAAACGCAACCACCAGCGAGCCGCATCGTCGAGTTGGCCCAGTCCTTCAGAGCGTTTCGCCAGTCGAGCGTAGGCCGTGAGGTCGCCAGCGGCGCCGGCGTGTGTCCATGCGCTGACCGAGCCAGCGTCATCGTTGGCGGCGGCGAGCGCATCTCCCAGACGAAGCCACGCCGAGCCATCATCGGGAGCGAGGGCAGCGCAGGCGCGATAGGCGCTTACCGCCTGAGCTGGCAGTTGCTGCAGCACGTACACATCGCCGCTGGCGCAGAGCGGACGCGCATCGGATGGAGCCTCCGTATGGGCTTTCGCATAAAACCCCAGCGCCAGATCATAGCGAAAGGCGAGTCGCGCCTGTGTCGCCGCCGAGAAGTAGTCGCTCACACCTGGACGCATCGGCGCGAAGAGCAGGCACAGAGCCACCAACGTCGACACCCACAACCAGATGCGCTTGCGCGCTGCCGATTTTTCAGCCGGACTCATGTGATAGAACCCAGATACGCCGAAGATGTCGAGTGATGGCGAGGTATTCGAAGCGAGGCGCACAGCCGGGTACGGCGCTGTGGGTGTTTGTATCGGGTCCAGTGGCGCGGAACGTCGCACACGCGCACGCGGCAGTGTGGGGTCCTGAACTTCATCTCTGGGATCGTCTGACAAGGAGGTCACAGATGTTCCTCACCACTACGCTTACTCGTTAGAACAAACGAGCGCCGCACATCTCCGCCAGATCAGCGGACCACCCCGGCCAGAAGTAGGACGGTTGCGCCTGCTTCGTAACTCTCGCCTGGCTTCATCGTTACAACGAATGAGCAGGATATTGAGTGCGCCGGAATCCCGATGAATTGTATCAGAGCACCGAGTCTGTCCGCGTCGGTGTGGATGCGTTGGGCATGACGCAGCCGCGCGAGACAGGACTTTGGGGTGACCGCGGGGTTGCGCGCACTGAGACAATACGTGCGGCGCGCTTTCGCAAAATGAGGATCGAGCGCCACCAGGCGCGGGATGGCACAGGAGCAAGCTTCCTTGGAGATCATGACGACGCAACTGTCGCCGAGGCGGTATCTCCCGATGCGCACGTGGTTCATGCGCTCATCGGGACGGTCGCGCGGCCAAGCGCTGGTGGAATTTGCTCTGGTCGCGCCATTATTCTTGATGCTGCTCTTTGGCGTCATCGAATACTCGCTGATCAATGCATCGGTGGGCGCGTACAACTTCGCGGCGAAAGACGGCGCGCGCGAAGGAGCCATCCTCGGAAAGGGTGGAGCGCCTGGCCCAGGCGGCACGACGATCGACGCCGACACCTACATCGTGAACAACATCATCTTGCCGCGTCTGAGTGGCCTTGTCATCGCGCAGATGTCGAAGATCGAGATTTTCCACGCGAGTGAGACAGGCGCCTGCATTATCACAGGCAGTGGTAGCTCCGCCGCTTGCGAGGAAGACATCTGGACGCCATCGGGGGGGACATGGTCCTCCACATCCAACACGTGGCAATCTTACAAGCGTAACGACCAACTGGCGAACGCCGATTACCTTGGCGTAAAGATCAGCTATAGTTATACCTATCTCACTGCGCTGCTCGCTATCACCACGCCACAGATCTATCTGACGGCAACCTCCGTGCAACGCATTGAGCCACAGGAGTATGGCAAGCGAGCGCCACAACAGCTAGCGGCGCTCGTCGCTTCCGACCTGGGAGCACGTTTCCTGCTGTCCGGGCCTGCCCAGGACGACATACTGTTCGATACTCGGCGGGCGCACATAGACATCTCAGGAGGGCGCGCATGAACGTTCATCTATCATTGCTACCTGCGCGTCAATCGCTACGAACGCAGCGCAAGCGCCGAGTGAGTCGCGGCCAGGCGCTGGTTGAATTCGCGCTGTTCGTGCCGCTATTCTTCTTTATGCTCATCGGCGCAACTGATATTTCAACGCTGCTCAACAATCATCTGGATGTCGTGTACGCCGCCCGCGCTGGAGCGCGCGTTGGCTCGGTTATCGGCCAATACAGCCCTCCGGCTCCCGCGCAATACACCGCTGACTGCGCAATTATCGGCGCCGTGCAGGCCGCACTCTCGAACAGCCGTGGTGTCAACGTCAAACAGATTGCGATCTACCAGGCAGACGCCAACGGCCAACCAAAGTCTTCGGCGCTGGAGGACGTCTACCCCGGCAATGCCGTGTGCAACTCCGACGGCACAATATCGCCGGCTGCGACCCAAACTGGTTGGCCTCCTTCAGTTCGGTCAACAACACCGTTCCAGGAGGACTCGATCGGGGTCGCAATATCGTACTCGTACACCTACCAGTTCAACCCGCTGGGTGATCAATTCACACCGGCCGGAAATGGGGTCTTCAGCGCCACTGACGATTCAGTGATGCCCATTGAGATTGTCATCGGCACGCCACGGCCGACAGCGACCCCATAGGCGCAGACGCAATCAACGTTCAGCGCATGTCTGTAGAACGACACCCATAGAACCCTGAGTGGGGGAGAATTTCGTGAAGATACACTATCGGCCCCGCGCAGCAGATGGGGCGCTCACACATCGCGCCAAGCACATGCGCCGATTAGTAGCGGCTGACCGAGCGCGTCGATCAGTGAAGCGCGAGCGCAAGGTGAGTCGCGGCCAGACGCTGATCATTTTCGCGCTGACGTTCACGATTCTCATCGGCTTCTTAGGGCTCGCGATTGACACGATTCGCCTCTATGACATCTACGCGCGCATGCAGCGTGCGGCGGAGGCTGGCGCGCTCGCGGGCGTCATCTACATGCCGACGAACTACACCACGAATCTGACCAATGCGCCTGGCGACAATGCGGTCTGCCGCGCGCTGCAAGAGTCGTTCAAGAATTCCTTCGGGCCAAACTGCACAACACCCTCACAGACACCTGCGACGCCGTGTCCAAGCACAGTCTCATCGGTAGAAATCGCCGTTTGCCAGGTCTATGACAACACGAATGCTTTGAAGCCATATGACTTGCGAGTGACCATCACCGAAAACATCAACGTGCTTTTCATCAGCGCGCTAAATGTTGGGCCATTGCGCATCAGCGCGACGGCGACCGCGGAGTTTATCCCGCCCGTGCAGATCGCATCTGATCCCAGCGGTGTCGGTGGCACTGGGTCGTGGGGCACGTTTGGCGAATGTTCGGGCGCTTCGGGCATCTGCGCGGGTAGCGTTCGCAACTGGGCGGGCAATATCAACGGGCCAGGTGAACTCAAAGAGCAAGGTGATCCGCTCGTCTCCTGTGAAGAAGGCCCGTCAAACCTAGTGCAGGACACGACGGCGAATGTCACTCCAGAGCCGTACACTACCTACACCGGGCTTCCGACAAATCATCAGCAGAACAATAATCCGGTCCCGTATGGAACCGAGCCTACGTCAGCGAACTGTACGAACCCTGACCTGAACAACACGTTCACAGGGGCTGCAGGTGTGGGGACAACGGGTAATCGCAGCGGATACGCGTTCCTCGTCGACACGACGAAAATGACCACGACCAGTGATGTCGGCCTCTGGGTGTGGAACGCGCCCTTCAATCCAGCGCAGCCGAAGAGTTGCAATGGCCGGCAGGGTGGCCAGGGGAGCACGTCTTACGACATTTACTACGAGTTCAATTGTCAGGGTACAGGCAAATCCTCCTCTCCCTATCCCGTATACCCCGGCACGTCATGTACCGATCCGTACACATGCACTGATCCGAAACTCATGTTCAGCATTACCTACTCGGTGTACAAGATCAACAGCTTGGCCGACCCCATCAATGTCGGAGCGCCATTGGCGACATTCGAAGCATTCCCGCTGATGACTGGCGGATGTGGCAACGGCGGCTACATGCTACTCGGCTCCACCCCGAAAGGCACAACTACAGGCTGCGTCACTTCTGCCTGCGCGAACAACTGGTGTCCTCTGGGCAACCAAACGGGCGGCATAGGCAGCGTGAACTGGAACCCCGTGGGACTGGAGCCAAACAATTACTACCGTGTCATGGTGGTCGCATCCGACTACGGGAAACCCACAGACCCATACATGGGCTGGGGTGGGCATTCATATTCGCTAAAGTTGTGCCCGTTAAGTGGCACCAATCAAGCTGGCGTGCCGACCTGCACACCGCCACCCGGCGCCGTGATTAGTGGTTGGAATCTCAGCGACACGCTCTTCACATTCCCGGGCAATGGCGCCAATCTCACGCAGACCACGGAGTATCCACTTGGCGTCATCGACACGCCATTCAACGGCCGCACCATCGATGTCAGCCTGTATGATCCTGGTGATCTGATTGGCAATAATAACGGTGTCAGCATCTATGCTGTCGCCCCTCCACTCGGCTTGGCCGATCCTTGCTCGGCGACCCAAGCCCAACTCCAGGCAGCAGGCTATGATCCTACGCCCAACGGGAACAGCTTCAAGTTTCCCAATAGTGGGCGCACGACAATGTTTCTCGGCAACATACCGGGTCTGGAACCGACGGTAAACCAGGACCTCATCTACAATGGCCTGTGGAAGGATGAGCAGATTACCCTTCCTGCGAACTACACGAAAGGCGCTTGGACACTCTGCGCCATCGCTCCACAGCTCAACGACAGCGACGTACTGGGTATCAAGGTGCTTGCGCTCGGGCAGAGTCCCGTGCACCTCACACAGTAACGCAGCTACTATCTAGTCGCCAACTGGACGCCCTCTCGCGTCGTCGCGTACACTATCGTGTGGCGATGCGAGAGGGCGTCGCTTGTAGATATGTACGGGAATCTCACAACTATCCATGCGAATCTCTGACTTCGATTACACACTCCCAACTGAGCGCATCGCCCAGACGCCAGTTGAACCGCGCGATAGCTCGCGGCTGCTGGTCGTCCATCGACAGACCGGCGCGTTCGAGCATCGCATCTTCCGCGATATCCTCGACTACCTGCGCCCCGGTGATCTGCTCGTGGCCAACCAGAGCCGCGTGTTGCCTGCGCGCCTGCTCGGCGTGAAAGAGGGAACGGGCGGTGTCGTCGAAGTCTTGCTTTTGGCTGCTCGCGCGGATGTCGGAGCCGACTGCTGGGAGGCGCTCGTCAGGCCAGGGAAGCGCATCCATACAGGGACACGCCTCATCTTTGGCGATGGACTGCTGACCATCGAAGTCCTCGATCGCGCCGCTGCGGGTGGCCGTATCGTCCGGCTGATTCCGCGCGAGGGGACCGTGGCGGAAGCCGTGTCACGCATCGGCGTGATGCCGTTGCCACCTTACATCCACGAGCGGTTGACCGACGCCGAGCGCTATCAGACCGTCTATGCGCGTGAACCAGGGTCCGCTGCGGCGCCCACAGCCGGGCTACACTTCACCAGCGAACTGCTCCAGCGGGTCGAAGCAATGGGCGTGGGCATCGCCTATGTCACGCTGCACATTGGCCTCGACACGTTCCGGCCTGTCGAGAAGGACGACCTGAGCGACCATGTCATGCACAGCGAACAGATCGAGATGACGACGGAGACAGCAGAGCGCATCAACGCGACGCGCCAGGCTGGCGGGCGCATCATCGCCGTCGGCACCACGTCCGTTCGCACGCTCGAAGCGGTGGCGCAGTTGACAGCCGAAGCGCAGGGCGACGCCGAGGCGAATGGAGCAGTAGTCGCGCCGTATGTGGGACGCACCCGGCTCTTCATCACACCTGGATATCAATTCCGCGCGGTGGATGCGATGATCACTAACTTCCATCTGCCGCGTTCGACACTGCTCGCGCTGGTGAGCGCCTTCGCTGGCCGCGAACTCATCGCCCGCGCCTATGCGGAGGCCATTGCGCAGGAGTATCGCTTCTACAGCTTTGGGGACGCTATGTTGCTTCTGTAGGGTGTTGCGAGCGCGCAGCAGACAGGCGCGCGTGGTTGACGAGCCGCGCGGAGACGCCGTATACTGGCTTGCAACATAAGTGGGCGAGGCCTCCGCGCAATCGCGGTGTGAGGCATCCATCACGGAGGCTGGCATGTTGGTAATGGATGGCGAGGAGTTCCTGACCGCTCAGGAAACCTGTGCGATCTTGGGAGTCAAGCCAGCGACGCTCTATGCCTATGTCAGTCGTGGGTTGCTTGGCAGCTATCGCCAGGGCATGAAACGCACGCGGCTCTATCGCCGCGACGAAGTGGAACGGCTCACCCGGCTGCGTGGTCCCGAAGATGACCGCGAAGCTGATGATGCCGAAGCACACAAGGATGGCCGCGCCTGGATTCCCTACGTGTGAGTGGCACGACGCCGAGCCTTTGATCACCTCACTGACACTGTCGCTCGACTCCCCTCATCGCAAGCTACACAGGATGCGGCCAATCGCGGCGCCTTGCGCCATGAGGCAAGATGTCAGACATACTCGAGCGACGTGTCACCGTGGCCAGCGGCGCCCAACCGCAGGTCTTGCTTGAGGGTGTGCTCACCAGGAGCAACGCCGTCGGCGCCCCCAGCCAGGCTGGGCGACCCGTCGCCGTGCTGTGCCATCCACAGCCGCTGACATCGTCGATGGATGATGGGCTACTCGTCCAAATTGCGCGCGACCTCGCCGCCGCTGGCTTCATTGCGCTGCGCTTCAACTTTCGCGGCGTGGGCCAAAGCGAAGGCCAACAGTCGGACGGCCGCCTGGAGCCACTCGATGTCGCGGGCGCAGTGGAGTTCGCCCTGGGTGAGCCTGGGGCGAATCGCGACAAACTCTGCCTCGTCGGTCACGCCTTCGGCGCCTACGTCGCGCTGGTCTATGCCATGCACGATCCGCGAGTGAAGACAGTCGTCGCGATAAGCCCGCCCGTCTTCCGACTGACACCCGAAGTAGGCGCATTTGATCGACCCAAGTTGTTCATCACCGGCGAGCATGATGAGGTGTCGCCTCGCCACAAGCTGGAGCCATTGATCGAACGCCTGCCTGCGCGTGGGCTGAAGATCATCTCTGGCGCGCGTCACCTCATGCGTGGGTATGAGACGACGGCGTCTCAGGCTGTTGTACACTATCTGTTGCGCTGGGCATCAACACCCGGCGTATGAGCGCGTCACTGGATAGCGATTCGTACTCATCAGGCAATCGTAGAGCGACATAGCAGGTGAGGGCGCCCGTGCCAAATACAGCCAATCCAATCGTCGTACAGGGCGATCGAACAATATTGCTCGAAGTAGATCATCCGATGTATGCGGAGGCGCGAGATGCGCTGGCGCAATTCGCTGAGCTGGAGAAGTCGCCTGAGCATATCCACACGTATCGGTTGACGCCGCTTTCCCTGTGGAACGCCGCCGCCGCTGGCCTGGCCGCGCCCGCCGTGCTCACAGCGCTGAACGACCTGAGCCGCTACGATTTGCCGCCGAACGTCGTCGCTGACATCCGCGACTACATTGGCCGCTACGGCAGAGTGAAATTGCTGCGCGACGGCGCCGACCTCATCCTGCGATCAGACGATATCGCGTTGGTCGCCGAGGTCGCCCGCCACAAGCGCACGCAGCCATACGTGCTGGAACAGCGCGACGAACACACGCTAGTGATCGACGCTGCCCGTCGCGGCCACGTGAAGCAAGCGCTCGTAGCGATTGGCTTTCCCGCCGAGGACCTCGCCGGATACACTGAGGGCGAGACGATGCCGCTCGACGTTCGCACGCAAACCACCCAGGGCGATGAGTTCGACCTACGGCAATATCAGCGCGACGCCGTGCATGCGTTCTACGCGAATGGCTCTACCAGTGGCGGCAGCGGCGTGGTCGTGCTCCCCTGTGGCGCTGGCAAGACCGTCGTGGGCATCGGCGCGATGGCGGCGATTGGCCGTGCGACGCTCATTCTGACGCCCAACACTATCGCCGTGCGCCAGTGGATGAGTGAAATTCTGGACAAGACGACGCTCACAGCGGACCAGATTGGTGAGTACACCGGCGAGCGCAAAGACATCCGCCCGGTGACCGTCACTACCTATCAGATGCTCACCTATCGCGCGAGCGAAGATGGCGAATTTCCCCACTTCGGATTGATGACCGGCCACGACTGGGGTCTGATCATTTATGACGAAGTGCATCTGCTGCCAGCGCCAATCTTCCGCATTACCGCTGAAATTCAGGCGCGCCGACGGCTCGGACTGACGGCGACGCTCGTACGCGAGGACGGGCGCGAGGCCGATGTATTCGGTCTGATCGGTCCGAAGCGATTCGATGTCCCGTGGCGCGAACTCGAACGCCAGGGATGGATCGCGACGGCGGAATGCCACGAGATTCGCGTGGCTCTGCCTGACGAAGATCGCCTGACCTATGCCGTCTCGGAGGAACGCGAGAAGTATCGCATGGCCGCCGAAAACTCGGTGAAAATTGACGTTACACGCGAGTTGTTGGCGCGACACAGCGACGATCAGGTGCTCATCATTGGTCAATATCTCGACCAACTCAAGGAATTGGCGCAACTGCTCAAGGCGCCCTTGCTGACGGGCCGCACCAACAACAGCCAACGCGAAAAACTCTATGACCAGTTCCGGCAGGGCAAGATCAAGCAGCTGGTGGTGAGTAAGGTGGCCAACTTCGCGATCGACTTGCCAGACGCTAATGTCGCGATTCAGGTCTCCGGCACATTCGGCTCGCGGCAAGAGGAAGCGCAGCGCCTCGGGCGACTGCTACGCCCGAAATCCGATGGGCGACCCGCGCACTTCTATACGATTGTCACACGCGACACGCGCGATCAGGAATTCTCGTCAAATCGTCAACTCTTCCTCACGGAGCAGGGGTACCGCTACACGATTGACGACGCCGAGAACATTGGCCTACTTCCTCCGCGCCAGGAGCCCGTACGCCTGAGCGCGGAAGAAGGTCGGACGCAACGCCGGACCGCGCGCCGCGCCTAGCTGCCGCCTAGCAGTGCCTAGCAGTGCCTAGCAGTGCCTAGCCAACCTCGTGCGACCACGCTGGACACCACGTCACCTGGTCGCGCGATGGTATACTACGCGCACGAGAGCATGGCGGCCAGCGATTACAATCTGATGCGGAGATACGTCCGCGTCCGCCTGCGTGGCAGCGATCGCGTCGGTGAGTAACTGGAGGCCAGAGCCCAGGGGAGCGGTGCGCATATGGAACACATACACATCACCAAACCGCAAGAACTCGAACGCGCCATCCTGATCGGCGCATTCGCGGGATGGAACGACGCCGCGAGCGCCGCGACATGGGCAGTGAAGTTTCTGGTCAACCAATGGGACGCCGAGCCATTCGCCGAGATCGACCCAGATGCATTCTTCGACTTTAGCGAGACTCGCCCGACGACCCGCATCTCCGGTGGAGCGATCCGCCGCTTGAGTTGGCCAGCCAACCGCTACTACATCTACCGCGCCAGCGAGCGTGACCCGCAACGCCGCGATGTCGTGCTCTTCATTGGTGAGGAGCCACATCTCCGCTGGAAGACCTTCTCGCGCGAGATGGTCAGCTATGCCCGCCAACTGCACATCGAGGAAGTCGCATTGCTGGGTGTCTTCTCCGCCGAAGCGCCTCATACCGCGCCCGTACAGATCTCTGGCGCAACCAGCCGCGCGGCCATCTTGCGGAAGATGGAGGAGCTTGGCATCGAGCGAGCGAGCTATTCAGGTCCGACAGGCATCCTGACAGCGGTGCAAGACGCGTCTCGCCGTGAAGGTATCAGCACGACGAGCCTATGGGCGGGCGCGCCACACTACGTCGCAGCCTCACCTAACCTGCCCGTCGCCGAGGCGTTGCTGCAAAAGCTCGACAATCTCTACGACCTTAACCTCAGCTTAAAGGATTTGGGGCGGGCTGCACAGCGATTCAATAATCGCGTCTCACACCTCGTCGCCGCTGACCCAGATGTGACCGCCTACGTGCATGACCTCGAACAGCGACTGAACAGCGCGGAAGCCGGAGAAATCGTGGATTCGAGTGGTTTCTCCCCTGATTTGTCAGGCATCCATAACATCCCCCGGCTGGGAGAATTGCCGTCGCCTGAAGAGGCTATTTTGGATGTGGAGGCCTATCTCCGGCGCCACCGTGAGCAAAATGGCACGGATGACGCGGAGTAGAACGTCATATACAGTAGCGAGCCGGTCCCAACGACGCAATTGGGTGTGACTTCAAAGCATCCGAGCGCGTACCTATTTCGTAGGGGGTAGAACGGCGCCACGCATTCATGCGCCCTGTCGCACCTTGCCAGGCGTCCACCCATGAAGGATCCTCTTCGCGACATATCATTTTCCGCAGCACATTGGCTTCGCGCCCCTTCGTATCTCTTACACACGAGGCGGTTGTTCAGCTGATGGGTCATTCGATAGATCAACATGGAGGCCATGAGTGGACCCATACTACTCAGCGATGCGCCAACGCACCGCGATTGCAAGGCAGCGACTCAAGAAAGTCTGGGAGATGTCCTCCGGTCGGGTAAACGCCGCAAAGAGCGCCCGCATGCGTCACACCCAGCGACCAACCGGCGGCGGTGTCTCCTCAAACGACGCGCGCCAGAAGTGGGATGATCCGCTCCTCCCTGGAGGCGAGGCAGACACCGAGAACCTCCCAGGGCTCCGTGACATCCTGCAGTCGGGCGCAAATACGACGAAATCGGTGATTTCCGACCGCATGCGCCGAGCCTCCGAATTCACGCAGAAGTTGCGCGAGCCACGCAATCAGTCAACCGCTTGGATTGTCGAGCCAACGGTAGGTGAACGCATCAAGAGCCATGTCTCTGAAAAGATGCCATTCGCCTGGCGAGAACGAGCGCGCCGCCGTGGATATTGGCGTCGCCGCGTGATGCCAATGCTCGCGATCGCGCTAGGTATCGCCGTCGCCTTCGCGGTCGGCTACCTCGCGCTCGAATCGGCTGGACACGCCGCGGGGGCGCTTGCCACAACGCAGCAACCGCTCCCACAGGCGACAACCGGCGGCTCAGTGATGATCTCACCGCTCAACACGACGGATGCAAGCCCCACACCCACGGCGCCACAGTACACCATGGGCGTGTGGGTCTCTGACACGTTGCCACAGGGCGGAACAGTGACGGTCTACGCGCGTGTGTCGAACAACGCGATGGCGACCCCGAACGCCAAGGTATACTTCCACGCGAGCACACCCAACGGCGACATTAGCATTGGCCCAATCACGACTGACGCCTATGGGGTCGCCTCTGCCCCGCTTAACTACGGCAACGTTGGCGGTGGAAGTCCCATAGATGTCAGCGCCACCACAACGATCGATGGCCAAACGGCTACGGGTGATACCACATTTGTCACCTACTAACGCGCCTGTCCTTAGCACGCCGCGCCTTCGCTTCATCGAGCGAGAGCGCGGCGTTTTTCGTGCATGACCATCTCCCATGCGGCCAGAGCCAAGCGTCTATCAACTGGCACATCAGGGCCTTTGTGACGGATAATAGAGGCAAACACAGCACATAGCCGAACAGCCATGTAGCACGGACCCATCGCGCCTATAGGCGCCATTCGCCAGGGAGACGGAGAATCACACTCATGCCTGCGACCCCCGAGCAGACGGATTCTGGCCTCGCGCTGTCCACTGCGGAACAACCAATGCGCACGCGCGACATGGTCGCCATTCTGGACTACGGATCGCAGTATTCCCGCCTCATTGCGCGGCGTGTCCGTGAGTGCCACGTCTATTGCGAATTACTCCCCGCTACAACCACGCTAGCGGAACTTCAGACGATGGGCGCGCGTGGCGTCATTCTCTCCGGCGGGCCAGATAGTGTCTACGACGAAGGCGCCCGCACAGTAGACCAGGCCATCCTCGACAGTGATCTTCCGGTGCTGGGCATCTGCTATGGCATGCATTTGTTGGCGCATCAGATGGGTGGCCGTGTCGAAATGCACACTGGTCGGCGCGAATACGGGCCCGCTGAGATTCACCTGACGGGCGACTCCGACGCCGCGTCGCGCGCTGATCGAGCGCCAGAAGCACTCTTCGCGGGTGTAGAAGACGCCACGGGCGCAGGCATCCCCGTCTGGATGAGCCACGGCGATAGCGTAGGCGGACTGCCAGCCGGATTCGAGGTCATTGCGCGGTCGAGCAGTGGCGCGCTGGCGGCGATGGGCGACAGCCACGGCCACATCGGCATCCAGTTTCATCCTGAGGTGAGCCACACGCCGCAGGGCGCGCAGATGCTCGAAAACTTCCTCTATCGCGTCTGCGGGCTCGCGCCAAACTGGACGACTGGAACGTTCATCGAGGAAGCAGTTGCGAGCATTCGTGCGCAGGTTGGCGAAGAAGGTCGCGTGATCTGCGGACTCTCTGGCGGGGTGGATTCAGCCGTGGCGGCGCTGCTCGTCCACAAGGCAATCGGCGATCGTCTCACCTGCATCTTTGTAGACACTGGCTGCATGCGCGCTGGCGAGCCTGAGCAGGTCGTCGAGACATTCCGGGCAAATCTGCACATCCCGCTGGTCGCGGTGGATGCCAGTGAGCGCTTCCTCAGCAAGCTGGCTGGCGTGACCGACCCTGAGCAGAAGCGGCGCATCATCGGGACTGAGTTCGTGCGAGTGTTCGAGGGCGAGGCCGCTGCGCTCCAGGCGGAGGGCGAGGTCAGATTCCTGGCGCAGGGCACACTCTATCCTGATGTTATCGAGAGCGCAAGCGCCAACGGGGCCGATGCCGCGCAAAAGATCAAGACGCACCACAACGTTGGCGGACTGCCCGAGGGGATGAAATTCGCGCTAGTCGAGCCGTTGCGCTATCTCTTCAAAGATGAGGCGCGCGAGGTTGGACGTGAGCTCGGACTGCCTGAGGAGTGGGTCTGGCGACATCCGTTCCCTGGCCCCGGCCTGGCGATTCGAGTGATTGGCGAGGTGACGCGCGAGCGACTCGATGTCTTGCGCCACGCCGATGCCATCTTCATCGAGGAACTACGCCGCGCCGGTCTCTATCGCGAGATTGGTCAAGCGTTCGCCGTGCTGACGTCGGTGCAGAGCGTGGGTGTCATGGGTGACAACCGCACCTATGCCAGCACCGTCGCCCTGCGAGCAGTCACAACTGGCGACTTCATGACAGCAGACTGGGCGCAGTTGCCCTACGACCTGCTTGGCCGCGTCGCTAACCGCATCGTCAACGAGGCGCCACAGGTGAACCGTGTCGTCTACGACA
This sequence comes from Ktedonobacterales bacterium, assembly GCA_036391835.1. Lineage (GTDB taxonomy): Bacteria > Chloroflexota > Ktedonobacteria > Ktedonobacterales > JADMIN01 > JAKAIY01. Next base: position 28,407 of record DASVZC010000020.1, read on the forward strand.
TCACCAGCAAGCCGCCCGCGACCATCGAGTGGGAATAGGATCGTGCGAGCAGAGAACGCAGAGGAACATGGGAAATAACGACGACTCCTGGAATAGCTTTGACCCTGACCATTGGGATGACGAAGCTATCGGCGCGAACGGACACGCGCCGCACGATGTGGGTGACGCCACGGGGGCTAGTGACGGCATGCTCCGACCCGCAATCGCCGATGTGGACGATGAGGCCGGAACGACCACGCATGCTGGCGGCGGCCGCTGGGTGACGCGCGGCGGCGTGTTGAGCTGGGAGCCCGATAGTCAGAGCGACGATGGCAGCGACGCGCCGCTACGAGAGGATGCGAACTCCGCCTGGGCGAATGATGAGATCACGCTCCCACTGGGCGCGCCGCAACAGGCGCGTCTGCGAGCAGTGCGCGCATGGATGGCTCGCCGTCGCATCCGCGAGACGGAGTTGATCGGCGCGCTCTTGCTGGAGCGTCGTCGCCTCGCTGGCAGCCACGGCGACGAGGACGACGAGGAGAGCGCCAGCCGCTCCGCGCCGGAAAATCCCAATGATCCGCTCGCGCTGGCTCTGGCCGAAGCGCAGGCCGCCGCAGATGAATATGAGGTGCTGCTCGGCTTGCTAGAAGACACGCGGGCGCATGTCGGAGCGCAGGGCTCGCTCGTCGAGTTCTATCTGGCCCTCAACGACCGGCTGGCGACGCTGGCCGCGCATCCTGCCGCCGCCGACGGCTTTGCGCAGTCTGCGCTCTTCGCGGAGATCGAGCGCCAGCCAGCATCTACTCCGCTCATGCCCGCGGCCCGCAGCGAATGGGAGGGACGTGCAGGCGCGGCTCTGGCCACACGCAGGCGCGTGGAGCAGGTGAGCGCCGCGGAACCAGAAGACGACTGAGGTCGAATCGAGGTCTCCACGGCGCTAGAAGGCGTTACAGTAACCACGCCGCCAGTGTAATGACGCCCAACAACACCCAGTGAGTGATGGCGGAGTAGGCAAAGCTACCTGTACGCCAACGTACCAGCGCGAACACTACTCCAGCGGCAAAGATCGTCGCAAGTGAACCAACATATGCGCCTGCGTCGAGCAGCGGTGACGCCGCCACATGGCTTGCCATGACTGTGCGCGCATTGACGACCAGATGCCACAGCGTGAAGATTCCAGCGTTGACAAGCACCGTCGTTATCAGCCGCTTCTGGGCGAACAAGCGCCAGAGATACTGGCGGAAGACCAACTCTTCGAGAATCGCGGTCAGCAGCGGAATCTCGATCAACTCACGCATGAGCAGCGACGGCACAGGGAGCGACGGAATCGCGCCATAGCCGAGGCCGCCATGTCCTGAGGCCACCACAAAAAAGACGATCGAAGGGATTGCCAGCGCGAGCCCTGCGGCGACTGCCAGCGCAAGGGACTTCCAGGAATAACGCCAGCCTTGCGCTGCCACACGCGAACGGCGCAACTCACTCAAGCCCGGGGTGACATACAAGCCCACCGCCAGCGAAATCGAGAACACGCCACTATCGATTGGCACGGCAAAATGCCATGAAAGCGCATTGGCAAGGTTGCCGACGAGCAGAATCGCAGCTAATGCAATCCAGCGAAGTGGACTGCGGCGCTTCGTCGAATGCTGTGGTTCCTGGTCAGAGCCAACAGTCTCAAGCGCGCGCAAATCGTCGTCGCTCTGATGATCGTCTGTAAAGGTTGTTCTATCTGCTTCCATTAGTGGGAATACTCTGTCGCTGTCAATACGGGCGCCTTCTCGACTCGCATCCGAAACATACGTTGACTACGTCGAGACCGTTGCCGCAAGGTGTCACATTCGGACATCTTAGTATACAATTTCCAGCGCCTCTTCACAATATGTCAAGTAGAACATCCCAGTAATCACATTGAGATACCCCTGAGGCAGCGCGCCCTGCTTTCCACGTGACGGCGATGTGACATGCCAGGCGTTCACTGTGCGCGAATTGTGCGCTCGCCATGGTTGGATGAGCGTAGTGATTGCGCCTTCGTCGACGATGACGCACGTATGGGGGCAAGACAATGCAACGTTTACTTGCTGTCGCCCGAGGCGCGCCAAGTCCCTCTTTGCCAGCACAGCCGCCGAAAAGGCGCTACCATGAACTCGACTGGTTGCGCGCCTTGATCATCCTATTGCTGGTCCCAGCCCACGCCCTCGGATTCTTCACCACCACGACTGCCCAATACTACGGTACGCAGTATTCCAGCCCGATTGGGCTCTCAACGATGATGAACCTTGGGACCTGGGGTATCGCGCTCCTGTTCCTCGTCGCGGGCGCCTCGGCGCGTTTCGCCCTTGCAACCCGTTCACCGCAGCAATATATCGGCGAGCGATTTCTGCGGCTGCTGGTTCCGTTTCTGTTCGCCTCTCTGACGCTCATACCCTTGCAAGACTATCTCATCCTCCATAACTTTCCTGGGGTGGTCAGCCAGATTTCCGCGCCGCCGGGATGGGATCCGCATTACGCCGACTCCCCAGTGTCGTTCTACCTTTACTTTGTCGGCGCTTCATTATCATATCTCGTACACTACACGCCGCAATACGAGTTCATCTTCTGGAGCCAACTCTGGTTCATCCCGCGCCTATTCGTCATCTCGCTACTCACGCTGCCATTGCTGCTCTACCTCCGGACGGAGCGCGGAGCGAAAGCCATCACGTGGCTGGCGGATCTGTGCGAGCGTAGACGAGGTGGCGTATTTCTGCTCGCTATTCCGCTCGGCGTAGTGAGTGCGACGCTTGGCTGGCAGTGGCAAGGATGGGAGGTAGTCGGCGCGCCCAATACGGCGAATGTGGTGTCGCAATTCCTGTTCTATGCCATCGTCTATGTGTATGGATTCGTGCTGTACTCCGACGAGCGTCTGCGCCAGGCTCTACGGCGCGATAGCGGCGTAGCATCGCTTGTTGTTGCGCTCATTGCCTTTGTCGCCGCACGTACCACATGGTTGGGAATCTTGGGGATTCCGTCGATCGCGCATGGCTACGGGACAGCGGGTTTCCTGGTTATGGTATTGCTCACGCTGGCGGATTGGCTATTTGTCGCCAGCATGCTCGGGCTGAGCATGCGCTACCTGACCATCACCAACCGAGTGGGACAATACCTCACCGAAGCGTCGTACCCGTTTTACGTACTCCACTTGTCGGTGCTCTACCTGATCGGCCTTCCCTTGCTCGTGAACCAGATGCCTGCCGTGTTGAGCTTTCCGATTATGGTCATCCTGACGTATTGCGTCACGCTAGCCGTGTACGAACTGCTCGTGCGCCGCATCTTGCCTCTGCGGATGCTCTTCGGCTTGGATAGGGATTCCCATCTCGCGGCCATGTATGTAGGGTGACAGCTAGCCTCACGGTCCTGTCCACTGATGTGGCGGCGTGTAGCGCCAGCAGCGCGACTGGGTGGCCCCTTGAAGCGATGTCACATCGCAATCTCAGCCAGTTCGCCGTCGTGGATGCCGATGTTCGCGTCAATGCGCCGTGTATCCGCATCGGCTGATGCGACCACGACGAGCACGGGCGCGCTCGGGCGTTGAGCGATCATCCGCACCAACACCTGGGCGCCACTGGCCGTCAGCCAGGCCTCGCGTGGGGCGCCCAACTGGCCCATCTGCGCAGCGCGCACGAACCCAGCGAATCCTTGCGCGAGTTGGATGAATACCGCCTCAGTGACTGGTGGCTGGCACGTTTGGGCCTGTGCCATGAGCGTGCCATCTGGGCGTACCAGCGCCACCGCACACGGGAGCGCGATGTTGGACACCAGCCCCGCGAGCGTTCGCTGCGCATCGCGACCGCCAACGTTGGACGTCTGCGCGCTTGTAACCGCAACTAGAGACGCCGTGATGGGAGCCCGCGCCATGGGAGGTGGTCCAGAGGTCAATCGGGATTGCGCGGCGGGCGAGGCGGCGGTCAGTCCTGTGTCACGCTTGAGCAACGCATCGAAGATCAACGTGGAGAGCGGCTGGAGCACATTACGCTCGACCCGTTCCGGCGCCGGAGCAGGCGTCACCTGTTGCGCTGGATTCGCACACATCGCGAAGAATGCTTGTTCGCCACGCAACGCGCCAAGCTGAGCAAAGATCAGTTCGCCTCGCTCGAAGACCAGCATGCCCATTTGATCACCAACTTGCGCCTGCACTGCGACATCGCGCCGCGCAAGGTTGATCACTTGCGTAATCTCGATGAGATCGTAGGTTGCTGGCGCTTGCGCTGGCGTTTCGAGCGCCTTGCGGAGTTCACGCTTGAGCGCGCCGAGGTCGAAGGGCTTCTCCAGATAGGCCGAGACGCCGTTACGCAGGGCTTCCTGGCGAACACTGGGCGAGCCAAACGCGGTCATCATAATCACGCGCGGCGCCGGTCGCTGCTCACGCACCCAACTCAGCAACTGGAATCCATCGATGCCAGGCATCTGGATATCGCTAATGACGCAATCGTAGGGGATATCAACCATGCGGCGGCGCGCGTCCTCCGCTGTCAGCGCGCCATCAGCGGCATATTGTTCGCGCCGGAGTGAGGTGACAATGCTCCAATTCAGGTTCTCTTCGTCGTCCACGACAAGCACTCGCCACGTACGTGGTCCTGCGGTCAATGATCCCGAATGTGCTTGCGCCATGGCTATTGATTTCCTCCACGCTGCGATTGCGAATCCGTTCCAAGCTCAGTGTATGTCTCATCTGGCGCATCGTCTACAAGAGGAAAGGTGATCGACACCATTGAACCCCGGCTGGGAGCGCTCGTCAGACGGAGCCGCGCCTGATGTTGGCGCACGATGCCACGGACAACCATCAGCCCTAAACCCATTCCACCTGGCTTGGTGCTCTGGCCTGGCAGCATGGCGACCTTCATCCTCTCCGTGGTCATGCCCACGCCCGTATCCTCGACCTGAATGACGGTGCAGCCCCGTGGGTCGAGTCGGGCGCGTAGAAAGAGGGTACCGCCATCGGGCATCGCCTGGATAGCGTTCATGACCAGATTGACCAGCATCTGTTGAATCAGGTCGGCGTCCGCGCGGATGGTCGCGACGCGCGGCGTACTGCTGGTGATGATCTGCACATTGCGGCGCGCGGCTTCTGGTTGGAACATCATCGCAACCCGCTCCAATGCCTGCGAGGGTTCCAACGGGCGCATAGGCTCCGCGCGGAGCCGAGCCGCCTGCGACATAGAGGTTAGCAGGCGGCTGAGTCGGTCGATCTCGTCGGTCAAGCGTGTGACGTAAGCCTGGCCCGTCTCGTCGAGCGCCACGGCTTCATCTAACCCCTGCGCCAGCGCACGCATCGCAGATAGCGGATTACGCACCTCGTGGACCACCAGCGACATGATGCGCTCCACCGTCGCCTGTTCCTCCTGGGCGCGCACCACGCGAATCACACCCGAGGGCAATGCAAACGTGTTCACCGTCAGCACATAGGCCGCGTTATCCAGTGTGAATGAGGCCGCTCCCTGCTGTTCGAGGGATGCGATGACGTTGGACCCCAGCACGTCGTAGGCGCTCTGCCCAACAAAGGCTTCAGCGCCCGCATCACCTGTCAGGGCACTTTGTTCATCAGCCGCTAGAATACGCCAGCGTTCGTCAACGATCAGGTAACCCGCGTCGTCGCGGCTGCGAAGTTCGTCGGACTGCACGTCGGGCATCTACGCTTTTCCAGTCGCCTCAAATACGCACGCAAAGGCATCTGCGGCGTGTCGATTCCACTGGGCGAAGCTACTGGCGGCTGGAGGGCAGGGTTGGAGGACGGAGGCGCCGGGTAACTTCTCCCAATGATGTAGACGGACAACTAAGCGCAGAGTATTGCCGTCTTGTGGAATCGCATCCTCGCTACGTGTCCAGACCTGGAGCATAGTCACATCGAACGGCGACTGGAGTTGGCGCAGTTGTTGTTTGAGCGCGGGCTGATCCGCCGCATTGGTCGCGAGATACTGCTCTGCCAAACCTCGCTGGCGGCTGGCCTGCTAGGGCAGGATCTCGACGTACCCTTCCGTTCCATGCACGCGAATCCGCTGCCCATCCCGGATCAGGTGGGTGGCATGCTCCACCCCCACGACGGCCGCCACGCCGTATTCCCGTGCGATCACCGCGCCATGAGTCATCAGGCCCCCCACCTCCGTCACCAGACCCTTGATCGCGACGAACAGCGGCGTCCAGCTGGGGTCCGTGTGGGTGGTAACAAGGATATCGCCCGGCTCCAGATCAGCTTCCGCCATGTCCAGGATGACGCGGGCTCGCCCTTCGATGGTCCCAGCGGAAACCGGTAGGCCGACCAGTGCGCCAGCCGGAAGATTCTCGCGTCGGTATGATCCAGCTACGGCCTCGCCCTCCGATGTGAGCACGCGTGGCGGCGTGAGCGCTTGATACGACCGGAATGCGTCCTTGCGGTGGCTGATGAGTTGGTCATCCACCTGGCATGTGCGCACGACGTCGTGGAATTCCTGGAACGTGAGGTAGAAGATATCCTCCTTCTCATGAAGCACATGGGCCTGCGCGAGGCGCTCGGCTTCTTCCAACAAGGCCACCTTGTAGATGAAGTAGCGACTGACAATGTCGTACTTCGGATATTCCCGGTACCCAGTGAAGGTCCGAACGCGGTCGACCATCCGCTTGACCTCCGCAGCCTTCCGCTCCCCGTCCGGCAAGACCCGCAAACGTTCCAGGAGCTCCTGCTCCTTCTTCCAGGCCTCCTGCCGCCCTTGCTCAAAGCGACGCTTGGCGGCGCCCGGCTCGAAGTTCTTGATGTTGCTAAGGATCATGGGCACGAGTGTGGAAGGGCATTCGCTCCAACGTGGCCTCGTAATGTCGATCTCCCCGATGCAGCGCATGCCGTACTTGTCGAGCCATGCCTGGATGGCGTCCCGCGCTTCCCGCCCGCCAGCGAGCCTGGGTAGCTCGTCCAGGAAGCCCTCATCCTCGACGCGCTGCAGAAACGCCACTACCTCTGGATGCGGGCGGATCACGTCCGCGACGTCAAGAAGCTCCAGCCCCATCTCAGACGTGACGTTGTTGGGAACGGACTGCGTGAGCGTATCCGCTGCGTTCTTCTCGTCCAGCCATGTCTGCAACTGATCGTTGAGCCACCACGAGGCCTCCATCCCTGCCATGATTGCCCGAAGGCTTCGCGGATCGAACAAAATCCGCTTCAGTTCCCCGATGTCCGCCAGAATGAAGTCGAACAACTCCGAACCGGACTTCGTTCGGATGTCGCATTTCAAGGCAGCAATAGAGGCTTGACTGCGACCAATCAGTTCGGCGACGATGAGTGGATCGGTCTCGATCGGGGCGGGGGCGCCGCCAGCCGGAGCAGCGCCAGGCTTTTCGTCCGGGAGCGACCGGATGAAGTCGCCGCGATCGAGGATGCTTTGCAGCGCATCCTTGATCAGTGGATCGCCTTTCCCCATGACCTCCAGGAGGCCTGCGCGGCTCGCTGGCGAAGCCAGGCCCTGGGTGACGTCGACGAACAGCCTCCCGCCAGCCTCGAACATGGACCGTGCTGCCGTCAGCTGCCACACGGAGATTCCCAGCGGCTTCATGGCGTCGGTCATCATCTGCCCATGCCCGACAGAGACGTAGACATGGTTCTCTTGGTCGCCAGCCAGGGGGATGGGAAATAGCGTAGTGATAGGCCGGCTCTGGACGATCTGGAAGTCATCGTCGACCAGGCACCATTCGATGTCCTGGGGTGAGCCGAAGTGCGCTTCAATCCGCCGACCCAACTGGGCAAGTCGCACAGCCTGCGCATCTGTCAGCGCTGGCTGCGCCTGTCTCTCCGGCTCGATCACCTCTTCCTGCATTCCACCTGTCGGCGCAGCGTAGATGGCAAGCTGCTTGGCGCCGATCGTCCTGGAGATCACCTGGTCGCTCCGCACTTTGTACACGTCCGGGTTCACCAGGCCGGAGACCAGGGCCTCGCCGAGGCCGAAGCTGGCTTCCACAGAGGCGACCTTCCGATTGCCCGTGACAGGGTCGGCGGTGAAAAGGATGCCGGCCGCCTGCGGGAAGACCATCCGCTGCACGACCACAGCCATGTGAACCTTCCGCTGGTCCAGGCCGTTCCGCAGGCGGTAGGTCACGGCCCGCTCGGTGAAGAGCGAAGCCCAACACCGGCTGACATGCTGGAGGATCGCGGCTGGCCCCACGATATTCAGGTACGTGTCCTGCTGGCCCGCGAAGGAGGCTGTCGGCAAGTCCTCAGCTGTCGCGCTGGATCGGACGGCGTAGGCGTCGTGCTCGCCGAGCTGGGAGAGCGGGCGGGTAATCGCCGCCGCCAGATCGTCGGGGATGGCGATTTCTTCGAGCGTCCGGCGGATATCCGCACTGAGCGCGCGGATCGCCTCCCGGTCGTCTGGCGTCAGGCGTGACAGCTGATCGAGCCAATCATCGATCGACGGAGCTTCCGCCATGATCCGCTGGAAGGCGTCCGTCGTCACGCAAAAGCCAGCCGGCACGCGGAGCCCTTCGATCCGCGAAAGCTCCCCCAGGTGTGCGCCCTTGCCGCCAACGACCGAGACCTGCGTCTGGTCGATCTCCAGGAAGCCCAACACGTAGCGGTCCATTCGCTCCCTCCCTGATGCGCTCTCTAAAGCCTGTTGCAGCGTCTCACCGGACCGAATGCCGGCTACTCGGACAGCCTGACGTCGGCGACCACCACGGCATGCTCGGTCGCAGACGTACGTTGCGCCTCTTAATGCCGTGGGTTTCTGGAAGCTTCAAAGGCCTATGGCCTCGGTCCGCGAGTATACGACACGACCCACGGCTTGCCGCAAGCCCCCCTGTGCGCTGTAAAATTAAAGTGGGAAGAGTGTGTAACCTCCTTCCCTTATCGCTTGCTTCCTTACCACCTGATGTGGGCGCACAATCTCCTGGCGCTACCGTCAGCCCAGAAGGATATGCCACGGCCACCTATTACGCCTTCGACCAGGTCCGCGGCGCTTACCCAACCGTCGCGGTCCGCATGCGCGAGGATGACGCCATAAAAAAGCTCGCCGCCACACAACATACATGGCGGCGTTTGTCATATAGCGTTGCGCAGCCCGATTTCCAAGTTCATATCAGGCTCTCGGTGTCAGTTTCGACTTGGACTGCGCGCTAGTCGTGGCGTCGGGGTTCTGGAGCGAGATTGAAGAGGCTAGCGGGCGCAGTCACCGGGACGATGACCGACAATGCCAGCGGCGCAATGCCGAAGGTCATGGGGAGATACCCAATCACCTCGCCATCCACCTGCACCGGAACTGGGCGGCGAGATTCGAGGCGCACGGACTGCGCGCGGTCATAGCGAACATTCGGCCCTGGCGTCTTCGTCCGAAGCAGCGCGCGGCCAAACACATTGAGGCGGTGGAGGATTCCGCCAGAGCCGATCACTACTACATCCAGCACGCCATCGTCGGCGACAGCGTTGCGCGTAAAGGTCATGGCGCCTCCGTAGAGGCGCGTATTGCCGATGATGACCATCAGCGCCTGCTCACGGCGCTTGCGGGCTCCCGTCGAGATCAGGATGGAATCCGATTGGCGCGTCACACTCAGCCGCATGACAGTAGCGAAATATTCCACGATCTTGAAGCCGAATCGCTTGAGGCGACCATGCTTCTCCACCTGACGCGCAGCCTCGGCATCCAGGCCGATGCCCGCCATCATCAGGAAATAGCGCTGGCCCGCGCGCCCAAGGTCTACCCGGCGGCGCACGCCGTCCAGCAAGGTCTGGCGAGCCTCCGCCGCCGTCAGGCTGATGCCCATCTCACGCGCCCACACATTGACCGTGCCCATCGGCAGCACGCCGAGCGCAGTGCGGTAGCCCGCCAGCGCTTGGATGACGTCGTTGACGGTGCCATCGCCACCTGCGGCGACCACCATCTCATATCCGGCGATGGCGGCTTCGCGCGCCAGGTCGGTGGCGTGGCCCGCGCGTCGCGTCAGGCGCAATTCAGTCGGCATGCCGTGCTCGGTTAGCCATTGCGCGCTATCAGAGAGGTCGCGCAGAGCGCTATCTGAGTGCATGGAGCCAGAGGCAGGGTTGGCGATAATACGCGCTCGCGCCTGAGCTGGTGGCGTAAACTCATACTTCTCCAACTCCTTGGGTTCCTTATTCGCGCCGACCAGCCCTGGCAGCACGAAGAACGGGAGATGGAGCGCAGGTTCGATGCGATGCAAGACACTGAGCGTCGTCTCGATGCGCTTATTGAGCCGATTGCGCCAGAGAACACCGCGCAACGCCCAGGCGCTGACATAAGTCACTGCGCGGGCGCGTGGCTGCGACAGCGCATCGAGCCACACGCGTACCCGTTTCCAGTTCTTCACCTGACGCTCCCCTACTCATGCCTCTACACTCACATCGCGAGGTCTCTCTCACATATATATAGCGACACGAGCAGGGGCTTTGTCACACCGAGCGAGCACATCTTGTGCCGAAATCAACTCAATCGGGGGACACGCGCCAGCAGAGAGGCCACCACTTCATAGGCGCTGGTGCCGAGTCGCTCGGCGACGGATTGAGCGGTCAACTCGTCGTCGCCTTGCCGTCCGATCAACGTGACCTCGTCGCCCTGCTCCACACCGGGGATATGCGTCACATCGACCATACACTGATCCATCGCAACACGCCCGAGGAGCGGCGCCCGGCGGCCGCGAATCAGCACTTCGCCCCAGTTGCGCGGCGCCCGGCGGAATCCATCCGCATAGCCAACGGGAAGGGTAGCGATACGTGTGGGCTGGGTCGTTACGAACGTCGCGCCATAGCTAACACCTTCGCCCGCTGGAATCCACTTGACCTGCGCGACCAGCGTTCGGAAGGCTAACGCGGGCGAGAACGCGGACGGGAGACCAACTTCGTCTGACGGTGGCAGGCCATAAACGGCGACGCCAGCCCGAACCATCGAATAGCGTGCTTCTGGTAGCATCAGCAGAGCGGCGCTATTCGCGGCATGGATGATCGGCGGCAGCGGCGCGTCCGCTTCGAGCGCATTGAGCGTCGCCTGAAACCGCTCGAACTGGCGATGCGCATATCCAGGATCGCGGCTGTCGGCGGTGGCAAAGTGCGTAAAGATGCCCTCGACCTCCAACCCAGGAATCGCACGCAAGTCTCGAACGAACGCCACAATCGCTGGAATATCCTCTGTCCGCAGGCCAAGTCGCGCCATGCCCGTATCCACTTTGACGTGGACACGCGCCACACGCCCCTGCTCACGCGCCGCCTGGGCCAGCGCATGCGCGGAATCGAGGTCGTAGACGGTGGCGCGCAGATCGAGCCTGACCGCCTCACGCGCCTGCCAAGGTGGCGTATAGCCAAAGACGAGGATGGGAGCCTGCACATCCGCTTCGCGTAGCGGTCGGCCCTCGCTCACCGTCGCCACGCCGAGCCATTCCGCGCCGTTGCGAAGCGCCACACGCGCCACACGCAAGGCGCCATGACCGTACGCATCGGCCTTCAGGCTGACGAGCACTTTTGTCTGCGGGCCGACAATCTGCTTCACCTGCTGCGTATTGCGTGCGATGGCTCCCAGGTCAATCTCCAGCCACGTCGGGCGCTCTGGCCGCATGACTACTACGCGCCGCCATGCCTCACTTTGCCGGTCGAGTTCCGTAGATGCGAGTTCAGGACGCGCCATAAGAAGCGCTGTCACCTGTTCCATACGCAGCGCTTCGGAACCTTTGATGTATGCCAACGTCGGAGCATCGCCCGCAAAGCCGCGAACGGCAGCGGCAGTGTCATCCGCCGTCAGCGTCCGCGCGATATGGCTCGCGGGCATGCCGGCTGCGATGGCGGCGTCCGCTGCCAGCTCAGCCCGTGCCCCACGAGTAACAAGGTAGTCGGCGGAGGCTGCGGCAAGCGCGCCAACCTGCGCGTGCGCCTCGGCGGCAGCGTCCCCCAACTGGAGCATATCGCCAAGCGCCACGATTTTCGCTGCGCCTAGCGCCTCCCCACAGGCGCGCATCGCCTCCAGACCCGCGGAGACACTCGCGGGTGTCGCATTGTGCGAGTCATCCAAAAGCGTCAGCCTGCCCACTCCAGCGAACTGACGCATGCGCCCCGGCAGCGGCATGACTTCCCGCAGCCGCGCCAAGGCTGCGTCCTCGTCGCAGCCTAACTCTACCGCGACGGTCAATGCCGCCAGCGCCACCGACACCCAGTGCGCGCCAATGAGATGCGAAAAGACCACCAACTCACCACGCACCGCGCCCGTCGCATCGACTGGCTGCAGCGTCAGCCTCCCCGGCCCCAAACGAGTCGTCGCCAACGGCCCACAACGATAGCGTAATTTCGGAAGCAGCGCCTCGGGCGTCGCCGTATCCCACACGCCGAAAGGAGCGCATTTCGCGGCGGTGGACTTGGCGATGGCGAGCGATGCAGGGTCGGCTGCGTCGAGCGCGAGCACGCCGTCAGTGGGGAGGACGGTCGCCACGTGCGCCATCTCTGCGCGCAGGTCATCCAAGCTGCCGAAATATTCGAGGTGCGTCGGCGTAAAGTTGGTGATGACGCCAGCATGTGGGCGGGCGATGGCGCACAGGTCAGCGATCTCACCGGGATGGTCAGCCGCCATCTCGATTACGGCGAATCGCTGCCCAGGCTCCAGCCTGCCGAGCGAAAGCGGCAGCCCCAGCAAATCATTGTAATTGCGCCACGAGCGAAAGGTTGGCGCGAGCAATTCAAGGGTATCGGCGAGCGCCTCTTTGGTCGTCGTCTTGCCGGCGCCACCCGTCACCGCGATCACCGTCGGCGCCCACTGGCGGAGCGCCTGCGCCGCGTAGGCTCGTAGCGCCGCGCGAGTATCATCCACAAGCAGGACGGTGACGCCAGCGCGCTCCAGACGCTCGAAGATGCCGGGGCGCATCTCTTCCAGCGCGCCGCGCCGCTCGCGGGCGATCAGCACAGCGCTCGCGCCCTGCGCCGCCGCCTCTTCCAGATAGTCGTGTCCGTCACCATGCAGTCCACGCACCGCGACAAAGACATCCCCCTGCGACACTTGCCGGGAGTCGTGCGCGAATCCGCCGAAGGACGTGCGGGCGCCCAGTGAAAGCGCCTCGCCGCCCGTCGCTTGCAGCAGAAGTTCGAGTGGTATCATGCGAATTCCTTGGGTCGAGCGTTGGAGCGAGCGGCGCGATTGCGACTAAACGACAGCCTCTTCCTCGCCATCCTCATCGGCGTCGCTCTGCGCATCCGCGCCGTCAGGGTCACCGATGATCGCGAGCGTGTCGCCCTGATTGACCGTCTGCCCCTTCGTCACGCGGATGCTCTTGACGACGCCAGCGCGCGGTGTGGCGAGGTCGTTCTCCATCTTCATCGCTTCCAGGATGATGATCGCCTGCCCGCGCTCGACCTCCTGGTTCTCCTGGACGAGAACGTTCGAGACAAGTCCTGGCATTGGCGCGCGTATCGTCGCCGCGCCAGCATGGTGTGCGCCACCCGCCAGATGCGCCAGCGCCTGTGTGCGCTCGTCACGCAGTGTCACCGTGAAGGTACGCGAGCCAACGGTCACCTCGTACGCCAGAGCGCCTTCACCGGCGTCATCGTTCGCCGCGATGGGGCGCGCATAGACATCGTAGGAGACGTCGCCGACGAGCAAGCTGTAATGTCCCGCGTCATCTGACCCAACCACCAACGCGCGGGCAGCTGCTCCGACGACACGCCAGTCGAGTGAACTCTCCGTGCCATCTACTTCGGCGTGCGTCGCTGGGCCGTCGGGGTCATCGATCGAGACACTGACTTCGCGCTCGTCCACTGTGACGAGAAAGCGCATGTTCTATGCTCCTGAGCGCCCATGACGCTCGATGATCAAATTCAGTCGAAAGTGGCGGCTGCCGCTATGACCCATAGGTGACCTGGGTTTGCGCGCTGCCGCCGTCGCTCACCAGGATGACCGCATAGGTCTGGCCCTGCGTGGCGCCACACGACAATGTCACCGCAAGATTGGTCTTGTCGCCAGGATTTAGCGTACCACTATTCGGGCTGATGCTGAGCGCGGCCTCTTGCGACGGTGACGCGTTAAACGTCAACTTCGATCCACCGGTATTCGCGATTGGCAATTGCTGCGTATCGCCACAGTGGGCGAACGCCAGTTTCGCGGTCGTCACCGACAGCACGGGACCCGCTAACACGGTCAGCGCCACTGGAGCCGCCGACTGACCTGTAGCCGCGTCCACCACCAGACCGGCGGCATAGTCGCCTGGTGTCACACCGTTGGGGTGAGCCGTCACTGTCAAGTCCACTTTTGCGCCCTTCGCGAGATTACCAGTCGCCGGGCTGACCGACAGCCAACCAAGCGTCGTCGCCGCCGTCCAGGTGACGGCGCGGCTACCAGCGTTGGTCAGCGTGATGGTCGTTGAGCCAGAGCCGTTGGTCATAGCGCTCAGTTTCAACGCAGTTGGCGCAAATGTTATCGGCGCGGGCGCGCCAGGAATCCGCAATCCGGGGGCGTATTTCTCAACCTGGGCCGCCACCACTGCGCACGCGTGTGTCACACAGAGGTCTGGTCGCGACACAGCGAAGCCGGTCAACTCAAACAGAATTACGAGCGCCAGGAGCAACACAACGAATGGTGTCGCACTCAGCCGTTTGGCGGCGATCGCGATAGCGTGACTGTTTGTCCAGACCTTTTGATCGTGCAGTGTATCGTTGAATTCATCTTCGGGCACTGGCTGGCGGCGCGATGACCGCGCGTTTCGCTCACTCGCCTCTTCGTCAACAGGGCGCGTGTGTCGCGGGGGCAACAACGGCGTCTCGCCTGTCAGTTCGATCGGAGTAGAGGCGTCCCACTTGATGGGTTCCTCCAGGCTCGGCCAGTTGTCGGCATGCCCGAGTGCGCCAGCGTCAGCGCTGCGACCAACGTATGGCGGCGCCCCTACAGACGGTAGCTGCGTGGAATCCACGGGCGCCATGCGGTCGTGTGACTTTGCGAAGGGATCGTGCCGCTTACGAGCGTTCTCATCGGTGAGGAGTTCCGCCCAGTTGGCAGGCACATTGCCAAGCGAAGGTTCAGTCAGGCGCGGCAAACCAAGTTGAGTCGGTGAGAAGACGCCTGACTGAGCGCCCGATGCGCTGTCTGGCTGAACCGCCGGTAGCCGCTCCGAAATACGCTTGATGCTGGCGTCGAGCAGCGCGTCGGGCGGATCGAATGGCATGAGGCCGCTGCCGCCAAACCCCTGCGAATCACCGAGGGCTCCTGAGAGCGCGCCGCCCGCTGGTATACGCGGCGCAGTGATTGGCTGGCCTGCGCCGTCGAATAGGATCACTCCACTCCCGCCCATATCCATGCCGAGCCCACCCAAACCCGGGGCTGGCACTCGCATCGTAGGCGGGTCGACCGGTGGAGGAGCAGGCACGCGCATCGTCGGAGGTTCCAGCAGATTTGACGCAGCCGGAGCAATTGCCATTCCGCCCGCGAGCGCGGCGCCGCCAGCCTCCATACCGCCATCGACATCACTGCCGAGCAATCCAGCGAGCGCGCCGGGTTGCGCTGGCGGCGCGCCAAACACAGGCGCAATTGACGGAGACGAACTGGCGGCGGAAGGATTGAAGACACCCGCCGACACAGGAGTGGACGCCATCGCCTGCCACTGGCCCATCGGCTGCGGCATGCCCGCCGACTGCGCGATCGCCTGCCGCAGCCCGCCATCAATCGACTGCGAAAGCAGCATCGCTGAAGCGTAGCGCTCCTCGGGTCGCTTGGCCATTGCTTGCGCCACCACCGGGTCGAGCGCTATCATACCGGGCGCGAGCGGCGGCTGCTCCTGGCCGAGGCTGGGCGGACGTTGCTGCTGCGCGGCGGCGATCAATTCGGAGAGTTTGTTCAGATGGAAGGGTGTATGCCCGGTGAGCGCGTGGAAGAGCGTCGCGCCCAGGCTATACATATCACTAGCCTGGGTGATCTGTCCGCCAAAGACTTCGGGCGCCAGATATTCGAACGCCTCGACGCCATTGCCCGACCACGATGGATCGAGCGCCCGCACATCCCAGAGCAACCCGAAGTCACCCAGCAGGACATGCCGTCCCTCGTGGAGGAAAATATTGCTTGGCTTGATGTTGCCATGCACCACGCCGAGACTGTGCGCGTAGCTCAATGCGCCGCACAACTGCTGGAAGAATGGCCCAGCGTCGGCGGCGCCCAGCCTGCCACCTTTGGCGATCCAACTGGCGAGCGTGCCCTCTTTCACATAAGGCGTGACGAGGTAGACGTAATCGCCCTCTTCGCCATGAGCGACGAGCGGCAGGATGTGCGGGTGATTCGACAGACGCGACGACGCCTCGGTTACATAGGCGATATTACGCGCGAAGCCAGGCTGGCGCGCAAATTCCTTGAAGATGACTTTGACCACGACCTCGCGGCCACCGTCGGCCTGCCGTGCGCGGTAGACCTCGGCGACACCGCCGCTGCCAATCTCTTCTTGTAGCTGGTAGCCGCCGAATATGCGACCTTGCAGCTCACCCATGACGCCTCCTCGCGGCGCGTTTCACACTTCGCGGCGCCTCACTGAAAGGCGGCGATACCCATCGGCGCACGCTCATCGCGCTCGTCGCGCGTCTTTGCACATTCGCCATTAATAACCAATATTGTTCTGCATCGCATAGAGCACGGAATCGTTGGCCACGTACACCTGACAGGCGCCCTCACCCGAGTGCTCCTTCATCACGGTGACGGCGTACTTCGCTGGGCCACCGCCCGCGCCTGCCGCGTCGTCTGGCGCCACGCCGATCCACCATGTCTCAGGGTTCGCCTGGTCGGTCTGGGCAGTGCCGGTCTTGCCGCCCATGTGCGCGGGTGAATCATAGACGTGGTAGCCATTGTGAGATGGCAAGCCAGCTGAGCCAGTGCCATACTGCGCGACAGCCCACATCGCCTGACGAACTGCGGCTGCTGTCTCTGGCCGCATCACCTGGTTATACACAGACGACGCCGTCGGCAAGACGCTGCCAGCATCCACGCCATGTGGTACCGTCTTGAGCCCGATATGCGGTGTGTAGAGATAGCCATTCGCTGCGACCGCGCTCGCCACCGTCACCATCGTGAGCGGCGTCACGAGCAACTGCCCCTGGCCAAAGCCGCTCTCAGCAAGCAGATTGGGTCCAAAATCAGTTGGGCTACCATTCGTGACCGCATTGTAGGTTTGGCTCTGGAAGTACGGCGCGTCGAAACCCAGGTCTTTCGCAACGCCATTGCCGGGAGTGGTGAGGCCGAATCCACGCGCATACGACAGCCACTGATCTTTGCCAACTTGCGTGGCCAGCCGCGCAAAGACAGTGTTATCGCTATAGGCGAAGGAGTCGCGCACCGTCAGTGGGAATTGCGCATTCTGCCATTCGCCATTGAGATAGTCCACCCAATCGATGTGCTCGCCATTGGCGACGAAGTGGGTCGCCTCATCCTTTGTGAAGGTCGTGTCGAGCGTCGTGCCGCCTTCGTTGAGCGCCGCGCTCAGCGTCACCGTCTTGAATGTCGAGCCGGGATCATAGAGTCCCTGCGTCGCGTGGTTCAGCAACGGCCTGTTGGGATCACTCTTCAACTGTGCGAAATAGCCAGGGTCGTCGATGTGATTGGCGTCGAAGTACGGGTGGCTGACCATCGCCAGAATCTCGCCATTGTTCGGATTCTCGATGGTTACCGAGCCGTTCGGGTCGCTGCCGTAGGCCTGGCACACGTTGCCGTGAATTGCAGAAGTGTTGTAGACCTGATTGACATACTTCTGCAAGCGCTCGTCAATCGTCAGGTAGATGTCCTGCCCATACTGCGGCTCATGCAAAAGATGACTCGTCACCTGCTGAAGCGTCACCCCTGTCTGCGCGCCAGACAACTGATCGTTGTAGGTCGATTCGATGCCGGCCGTGCCGTATTTGTAGCTGAAGTAGCCGATCAGAGGGGAGAGCGTCGGGTCGGCATAGACGCGCCGATAGCCGCAGCGGTGATTCGGATCTTGCACAGACCACGCCAGTTTCACACCGTTGCGGTCGTAGATCGTGCCGCGCACTGGAGCGTCAAAGGGTGGACAGTGTCCGCTGGCATTGTATGCGTCACTCTCGGATAGCACCGGGCCATTGAAGAACGCGCGATCACTCACCTGCACATAGGCGGCGACGCCACTGATCGCGAGCAACAGCACGATGAAAATATTCGTCAGTCGACGTATTGCGCCGCCGATGGTGTTATTCATGTTGCTGACAGCTCCCGACATGTGACGTACTGGAGCGCATCCGCTGCGCTAGGGAGGACGCTGCCCGTTCACGTCCGGCTGACGCTCATCGCAAGCGGACGCGAACACGGGTAAACTCAAGGGCTGGCGACCCATGAGGCAGTTTAGCATTGAGCGCAGGGAGTGTCAAAACGCATGGCCCTTGCCGCCTGCGTCTGTGACGTCGCTCACTGTTCACGCTCATCGTGAGCAGGCAATCACTGTGATCCATTTGAGATGGGCGCCTGTGATAGCATGAGCAAGGAGCGCGTGTATTGCGCTGCCCTACCAGTACGGCGAATGGAGCTTCCAGGTTGCGCGCCGCGTTGTTGGCGCCTCCGGCCAGAACGTTACAAGACGAGGAGTGAGCAGCGATGCCGCGCGCAAAGGTTCGCATTCGAGTGCCATTTGTAGATGTGGATAGCAGCAATCGCATCCACTACACAGCGGTCATGCGCTATTGGGAGGTGGCAGAGCACGCGCTGATGCGTAACCTGAACCTGCCCTACTCAACCACCTTGCTCGATGTCGCCTTTCCGCGCGTCCACGTCTCAGCGGACTTTAAGGGCCCCATCCTCTTCGATGATGAGCTCGACGTGGAGGCGCGGGTCGAGCGGGTCGGCTCCAGTTCATGGACACTGGACTTCACAGCGCGCAAAGCGGATAGCCCCGACGATGCGCCCACGCTGGCGGAGGGACGCATGACCATTGTGGCGATGGACCCCACCACCCAGCGCGCGCGGCCCCTACCAGCGGAACTGCGTCGCGCGCTCAGTGGCGCTTCAAACGACTAGACCGCACTGCTACGACAGATTGAGCCGGTGGAACGCAGTGTCCACATAGGTCAGATAATCGGCGGGGTTTGCGATGGCGTCGAGGTCTTCCGCGCTGATATGCTCCATCACCTGCGGGTCGGCCTTGAGCATGCCGAGTAGCCCCAGCCCTTCATCCTCGTCGCGCCAGACCTTCTGGGCGTTGCGCTGCACGAGTTTGTACGCCACCTGGCGATCCATGCCACGCTCCACCAGCGCCAGCAGGATGCGCGAGGAGTAGATGAGCCCGCGTGTCAGATTGAGATTGGCGAGCATCTTCGGCTCGTTGACCTCCAGCCCTTCCATCACCTCGTTGAAGAGCCACAGCATATAGTGCAGGAGCCCGCAGGCGTCTGGCAGGATGATGCGCTCCGTCGAGGAGTGACTGATGTCGCGCTCGTGCCACAGCGCCACATTTTCCATCGCAGTGACCGCGTGGCCGCGCAGCACCCGCGCCAGCCCGCAGACGCGCTCCGCCTTCTCGGGGTTGCGCTTGTGCGGCATCGCGGACGACCCCTGCTGGTTCGCGCCGAATGGCTCGAACGCCTCGCTGAGTTCCGTGCGCTGCAGGTGGCGAACCTCTTGCGCCATCTTGTCGAGCGAGGAGCCAACCAGCGCGATGGTCGTGAGGAAATGCGCGTGACGGTCGCGCTGGATAATCTGCGTGGAGACATTGTCCGGACGCAGCCCCAACTGCTCGCAGACATATTCTTCGATGTGCGGCGGGATGGTGGCATGCGTGCCAACCGCGCCCGAAATTGCGCCGACGGAGATATCCTCGATGGCGGCGGCGAGACGCACTCGATTGCGGCGCAGTTCGTCCACCCACATCGCTAGCTTGAAGCCAAACGTCGTTGGCTCGGCGTGGATGCCATGCGTGCGGCCGACCATGAGCGTCGCACGGTGCTTGATTGCCAGTTTCGAGACGGTCTCGGTCAGGCGGTCGAGTTGCTCAGCGAGCAGCGCGCCTGCCTGGCTCAGTTGCACGCCGAGCGCCGTATCGAGCATGTCAGATGAGGTCATGCCAAGATGGAGAAACCGGCCCTCTGGCCCTAGTTGCTCTTGCACGGAGCGCAGAAACGAGATGACGTCGTGGTGTGTTTCGCGCTCGATTTCGTGCGCGCGAGCGATGTCATAGGTAGCCTCGCGTAGCAGCGCCATATCAGACGGCGAGATGACGCCTTCTCGCGCCCAGCCCTCGCAGACCAACAGCTCCACCCGGAGCCAGGTGTCAAACTTGTTTTCGTCTGACCAGACACGGGCCATCTCAGGCCGAGTGTATCGTTCAATCATCCGGCGTCCTCGTGAGTGAGCAGGGGAATTTCATTCAGCATACAGATTATTATGCACCAAATCGCATGCGCATTAACAATCTGCTCGCCCGCGCTCACTTCACAAGGTCGTCAGAATCTAAAGTAATGGACCGCTATGCCAGGCGTGGCGGACCTTGTCGCAGCCGTTCCTGCGCCTCGTCGTCGCGGCCATCGCCCCAGCGCGACTCCAGCCACCACGTCGCGCCCGCGTCACGCATCGGCTGCACCATTTCACGCGCCTTCGCCTGATCGTCGCCCGGTGTCTCGCCCTCGACGACGATATCTATCGGCCCAGCGCCTGCGGGTCGTCGCTCAGCGAGATAGGCGGCCATCGCGCGAAGATCGTCGGGGCCGACGCTCTCACGCTCGCCAGTGGGGCCAATCTTGTCAGGCAGCAGACCATCCCAACGCGCTACACGATCCATAGACTTCGGGCGGGGCCACGCGCCCACCATCCAGATGGGGATACGCGGCTTCTGCACTGGCGCCGGCGGAGGTGAGAATGTCGTCTCGCGCACATGATAGTGCTTGCCATCGTAATTGAATGGTTGACCTTGCCAGAGTCCTGTGATGATGTCGAGCCCTTCGTCCATCAATTCCGCGCGGGTCTTGCGGTCTGTCACTTCACCGAACTCCGCGAATCCGGTGTCGATCGCGCCGAGTCCCGCCGCCAAGATGACTCGTCCACCGGACAGGTCATCGAGCGTCGCCGTCTGGCTGGCTAATGTCCAGGGTCGCCGCCGCGAGATAGGCGTCAGCATCGTTCCCAGGCGAATGCGCTCCGTCACCATCGCCGCCGCCGTCAGACTCACCCACGGGTCCACACTCCAGACGCAATCGGCGATGAAGAAGCCATCCCATCCTGCCGCTTCAGCCGCACGCGCCGATTCCGCAACCACTCGCGCGCTGCCACCCGGCAAGATGAATCCATACCGCATTGCAACCTCCACGATTCAGTGTATTTCAGTCCATTGACAACACTTGGGCGCCCATCACCAACGGTGCAAGAGGCGCCATCTTACATTCGAATCGCCCGTGCTCAAAATGGAAACAGTCACGCGCATTCCAGGCTATTCATCCGCTGATACAATGGCAAGGAAACGACAGAACGACAGCATACAGCGAGGACTGGGAGCAGACATGGAAGACGACGCGCAACCGCAGGAGCCACAACGCCAGCGCGAAGGAACCTTGCGCGAGGTCATCAGCTATTTCCTCCGGCTAGGATTCACCGCGTTCGGCGGACCAGCCGCGCACATCGCGATGATGCGTGAAGAAGTGGTACAGCGGCGCAAGTGGGTGAGCGACCAGCGATTTCTCGATCTACTGGGCGTCATCAACCTCATTCCTGGTCCCAACTCGACCGAACTGGCAATCTATCTCGGCTACGAGCGAGCGGGCTGGCTCGGGCTGGTCGCGGCTGGCGTCTGCTTCATAGGTCCGGCGATGGCGATCGTGCTGGCGCTGGCGTGGGCCTATGTCCACTACGGCGCGGCGCCCCAGATCGGCTGGCTGCTCTATGGCATCAAGCCAGTCGTTATCGCGATCATCGTGCAGGCGTTCGTAGGACTGGCGCGCACAGCCATGAAAGGCGTAGTAGCCGTCGCACTGGCAATCGCGATCATTGCGCTCTACCTGTTCAACGTCAACACGCTACTGCTGCTCTTTGGCGGCGCGCTGGCATACTGGCTCGTGACGATGGGGCGGCGCCGTTGGGCTGGCGGAACGACGCTCACGGTTGGCCTTCCCGCCATCTCAGTCGCGGGCTGGCTGCGCGGGGCAGGCGCACGGCTGGCGGCATCGCCACTCGCTAGCGCCGGGACGCTCGCTGCGACAACCAGTGTCGCCGCGACGCCGATCAGCGTAACCACGCTGTTCCTGACATTCCTCAAGATCGGAGCCCTGCTCTACGGCAGCGGCTATGTGCTACTGGCATTCCTGCGCACGGACTTCGTGCAGCGACTAGGCTGGCTGAGTGATCGGCAACTGCTCGATGCGGTCGCGATTGGCCAGTTCACACCTGGGCCACTCTTCACCACCGCGACGTTTGTGGGCTACCTCGTCGCAGGCTGGCAGGGAGCGCTCATCGCGACGCTCGGCATCTTCCTACCCAGCTTTGTCTATATCGCCCTCTTCTGGCCGGTCGCCTCGTGGTTACGCCGCGCGACCTGGAGCGCCACTCTGCTCGATGGCCTCAACATCGCGGCGCTAGCGCTGATGGCTGGCGTTGGCGTCCAACTTGGGCACGCGGCGCTCGTCGACACCGTGACTATCGGGGTCGCGATTATCGCGTTGGTCATCCTTCTCCGCTGGAAGATCAACTCCGCGTGGCTGATCCTCGCTGGCGCTGCGGTCGGGCTGCTAGCGCATCTATTTGGCGTGGCGTAAACGCTTACGCCACGCGCTCGGCCAGCAGGGGAGCCGCCTCGGCTGGGTCGGCGCGCTCGACGGTGACCGTCTGCGCGCCTAGGAACGCGGCGAGGTCACGCAGCGCGCCCGCCAGACCATCGAGTAGGTCGACATCAGGTGTAATGCCTGGCTCCAGGTGGAGCGCGCGCACAATCAGCCGACCTTCACGTCGATCGAACTTTGGATCGAGCCGACCGACGAGACGCCCACGATGCAGAATAGCGAGGCAGTAATAGCCATAGCGCCGCTTCTCCGGCACGACATACGCCTCGAAGCAGACTTCATAGCCGAAGAGGTCGCGAGCGCGCTGGCGATGCCAGATGAGGCTATCGAACGGTGAGAGCAGCGTCGTACGCGCAGGAGTGGCGCCTGAGCGTATGCGTTTCAGGTCGCGCAGGCGGTCGGGCGCGAGGTAGGCAGGCTCTTTGAGTCCTTCGACCGTCACGGGAATGACCAGACCATCACGCGCCATCGCGGCGAGCATGGCGGCCCCGCGCACCTTGCCGTTCGCGCCTATCGCGTGCGGGTGCTCTACAGCGTCTCGTTCGCCCAGGCGGAAGTAGTCCCACAGCCAGGACGGCGTGACGAGACCGAGCGCGCGGACCGTGCGGCGGGCGAAATGGTCGAGCCGCTCTTGCGCAGTTGGCAATGCGCTATCATCTGGAATCTTGTCGCCAAACGCCTCCGCCAGCACACGGTCGCGCAGTTCATACGTCTTTTGCCCGGCGCGGCGGCTGTGAATCATCAGATCGCCCTTGGTCCAGAGGATGTCGAGCGCGCGGCGGCTCTCCTTCGGTCCGTACCACTCCCATGGCTCGGCGCGACGCTCGCGAGTGGTATTCTCGAAGTCAGCTGAAGCCAGCGGACCACGCTCGCGAATCGTTTCCATCGTCCGCTGGATTGCCTCGGGATTCTCCGCCATCCACTGCCGAAGCGTGTCCCAGAGATGCATGGTTCCGCGAAGCATCTCGCTGCGATAGTAGGGATAGTCGACCATCGGCACGATGCTCGCGGCGTGGCTCCAATACTCGAAAATCTCTCGGCGGGGATGGAGCGCCTCATCGAGCAATCGCTGGCGATAGGCGCCGAGACGGCTCCAGAGCACGAGATATTGCGTGCGAGCGACGACGCTAATGGTGTCAATCTGCACCACCCCGAGCCGGTCGATCATCGCGGCAAGGTCGCGCGATGAGGTGGCCGCGCCTGGGTGGATGAGATCGCTTCCCGGCGCGTCGAGCGCCTGAGCCGCCAGCGCTATACCGCGCGCCTCCTCAAGCGTCAAGGTCAACGGTTCCGCATTCTTCCGCTTGCTCACGCTGGGCATCGCGCGCCTCCCACACCGCTGGCGACTGTCACACGGGCTGAATCGCGTGAAACAAATGTTTCACCACAATAGGTCAAGTATAGCATATGGCAAGCGTCCAGAGGAGGCGAACGGAGTAGAGTTCGTTCAAACGTCAAACCAGCGGAGACACATTGGTAATTTGCTCTATAAATGTATTTTGATTGCATTTTCAAATACGATTACTATTGACATTACACTATTTATGCATCATACTTCCCATGCTTGACACCGGTTCAAGCCTGTTTGAGCGCCAACTCTGAGTATACGGCGCTCATCACGCCTGGGGGATCTCGTGGAAATGAACGCTTCTACAATCGCACCAACTGCACAGCGTCGCCTTGGAGGTTTCGCTATTCTAGGACTACTCATTCCACTAGCAATATCAATTCTGGCATGTGGCGGTGGTGGCGCGACCACGACCAGCGGCGGCGGGGCAGCTAGCGGCGCTGGTTCGGCCAAGGCGAAGGCGCCGGCCAAGGTGGGCGACACCATCACGGTCGACGGAGTCAGCACAACGCTTGTGAGCGTCAAGACCATCCAACCAGGTGATATTGACCAGGCCCCACAAGCAGGCGATAGCTACTTCGTACTGCACATCAAAATCACCAACAAAGGCTCAAATACGGCGAACTACAACGAAATCGAGTACAAGATTTTGACCGGCGCAGGCAGCACGGACGACACGCCGGTCATCCTGTCGACCGAGCCCTCTAATGCGCTCTTGGGCGCTGGCCAACTGGCAGCCGGAGGAACGAAGGAAGGCGATCTAGTGTTCGAGATCGGCACAACTGACCACGGCGCGAAACTGGTGTGGCAGCCGAGCTTCGATCAAAGCCTCGACAATGTCTGGAGTCTCGGTCTCTAGCACAGTGGCGCAGGGAAGTGTCACAGCAGTAGCGGCGGCCGAGTCTCCTGGCTGCGGTTACTGCTGTGATTTCGTTGCACGTCCCGTACACGTCACCCAATGAGCCTACATCTCGCGCAGGTCGCGACTCGAATAGCCGATCAGGATGGCCACCAGCAGGATGCAGGCGCCGACGACGATTATCGGCGCGGGACCAAATTTTGCCGTCGCGAATCCACCAAGAGCAGCGGAAAGTGGCAATGTCGCAAAGTTGGCGAACATCAGAGCGCCCATCACACGCCCCAAGAAGTTGCGCGGCAGCCTCCGCTGAAGCAGCGTCAAGAAGGTCACATTGGCCACGCCATTGAACAACCCCGTCAATATCATGAGCCCGATAGCCATCCACAGGCTGATGGCGAGTGCAAGCGCGGCGATCGTAACCGCCTGAAACGCGTAGAAGTGCAGCGCATATATACCACGACTAATGCGGTTCCCCAGCGCGCCGGCGAGCAATGAGCCAAGCAGCATGCCACCGCCAAATGCGCCATCGATGAGTCCATATCCAAGCGCGCCCGCGTGCAGCGGCCCCTGCGCCAGAGATGGAATCGCCACCTGAAAGACTGCTCCGTTCAGCATGTTGCCAATGATCGCTACCAGCAGCACGACAAGTACATACGGCGCACTCAGTGCAAATCGCCACAAGCTGTTGTGATGGGCATCAGCCACATCGGGAGCGCCGTTGCCTTCCACAGAAGCCGTGGGAGCCTGAGCGTCACTCGTCTGCGTGAAGGTGACGCGATTACGGATGAACAGAAGCGTCGCCGTAGAGATGGCGAAAGTCGAGGCATCCACCACAAAGGCGGCGGAGCTACTCACTTGTGACACGACGAGACCACCCAATGCTGGGCCGACCATCGTCGCCAATCGCATCAGCCCGAAGTACATTCCGTTCGCAGCCTGCAACTGATCGTCGGGCAGCAGGTCAGGCGCGACCGCCATCGAGGCTGGCATGAACAGGCCATCGAAGACGCCGAGAGTCGCGGTCAGCGCCGCAATCTCCCAGAGCGGCGCATGCGTTCCAAACGTCACCCATGCGAGCGCGCCGACCACGAAGATGCGGGCGAAGTCGGAGATGAGCATGACGCGGCGAGCGCGCAGTTTATCGCTCAGCCAGCCCCCAAGCAGTGACATCGCGCCCATCGGAACGCCGTACGCGGTAAGCGCAAGCCCCAGATTGGCAGGCCCACCCCCTTGCGTCAGCATGTACCACGGCAGCGCCACGGCGTAGAACGAGTCGCCCAGCGCGGAGATGAGTTGACCAAAAAAGAGCAGGCGATAGTCTCGATAGCGCAGCGGTCCCAACACACCGCCGCCGCCACGATGTGGAGTATTGGTGGGCGCATCAGCGGTCACGGCGCCAGACTGGTCCGTCATCCAGACAATCTCCTCATGTGTGGGCGTCAATTCAGAGGTACGGGTCGCTTCGGTAAGGCTCAGGCGCGCTCAACGTGGCGAATGTCGAGTGTCTCGGGGTCGGCGTAGAAGATCATGCGCTCGCCAGCGCCTGCATCATGCAGCGAGAAGCGTATGGCTGGTGAGTTCGCGTAGTTCACGAGCAGGTCGGGTTCGAGCACGATGCGATCACGCTCCAGAATGAAGCGTTTAATGTCGGGGTGTGAAAGTCCGGCCAGCGAAGATGCGCTTGTCACACAGACACCGCAGACAGGACACGTCGACACGACATAGTAGTGGTCAGCTGGATCAGGAAACATTACGCGTGGCAGATCGGCGGCTGTGGCCACTCGCGAACGAATTGGCGAGCTACACATGGGGCAGAGGCTAGGTTGGCGCAGCCCACGCGCCATTGGCGGAGTCGTCGCCTGTATCAAACGCTTCATCGCCGGCTTGAACGAGGTCAGCCCAGCAAGAAAACGCGCTGAGGAGATATTCGTTTCCATGATGCCATACGTGCGCCAGCAATCCGGACATCGCAGCGCCATGCGGCCCGTGCCATCCTCGTTCGTTTCGAGAATGCCCTGCATGCGCGTTTGACCACAGAAGTGACACCACAGGCGACTATCACGCCATCCGTGCTCATCGGCAGGAGCCAATGTCAGCCCAAACTCCACAGCCCGCTCGCGCAGTGGACCGCTGAGCGCCGTGCGCAACTGCTTGCGGGCGCGGCTCAAGCGGGCGTCTAGCGTGTTGATCGTCAGACCAAGGCGAGCCGCCGCTTCGTCGCTTGGCATCTCCGCCAGATAGCGTAGGCTCACAGCTTCGCGCGCCGCCACATTCAGGTGACCCAGCGCGCTGTCGAGTAGGGCTACCAGCTCCTGTCGGCTCAGTTCGTCAAGCGGATCGGGGGTATCTGACGGAAGCTCATCGAACGAGGCTGGTCCGCCCTCGACGCCATCACTGGATGTCAGCGACGCCGACCATACCCGCTCGTGGCGCACCCGACGCGTCGCCCGGCGAGAAACGTTGCGGCAAATGCCATCGAGCCAGGCGTCGAAGCTGGAGGCATCGCGCAGATGGTCGAGCGAGCGCCAGGCCGTCAGCAACGTCTCCTGCACGAGATCCTCGGCCTGGTCAGCGGTGGCGCCGTTCAAGCGCGCCAGCCGAGTCAGCCGTGGGCGAGCCGCCGCAAGCTGGCTATTCAGCTCACCCAACAGCGCCGCACGCGACTCCACTGGACGCCTGGAAGGCGACCCAATCGGCGCGGTAATGGCATTCGTCATACGTTCCCCCACTCTTTTCGACAGGATACACCTTCCTATCGCCAAAAACGCCGGATTCCTGACACGTTTTTCGCGAGGGCAATCAAACACGTCTTGACACATTGTCACTTTAGTACTAAATTATAACTATAAAGCCGGTGTATCTCCCGTTCAGGGGAGCGCATAACGCCGCAAGAAATCAGGTGATCTGCTGTGAACGATATGACTTCAGGCTCGACGGGCGCGACGAGTACGTCCGACCTGGGCTTCATCCATCGCTACATTCCGCCGACCGTCGAGGGAATCCCCACACTACTGCTGCTGCATGGCACAGGTGGCGACGAAAATGACCTGCTCGACCTCGGACGGCTTCTGGCTCCAGGCGCGGGCCTGCTCAGCCCGCGCGGAAAGGTCCTCGAACACGGCATGCCGCGTTTCTTCCGCAGGCTGGCGGAAGGCGTCTTCGATCTCGATGACCTTCGCCTTCGAACGCACGAATTGGCGGACTTCGTGGCGCAGGCGGCTGGCGCGTATAGCTTCGACCCGACGCGTGTCGTAGCGGTCGGATTCTCGAATGGCGCGAATATCGCGGCGAGCATGCTCCTGCTGCGACCTGAGTCGCTGGCGGGCGGCGCGCTGCTCCACGCTATGGTCCCACTGGAGCCAGAGTCACCGCCAGACATGCATGGCAAGTATGTCTTCATGGGCGCGGGTCAGCACGATCCGCTGATTTCGCCGCAGGAGACGGAGCGTCTGGCGAGTATGCTGCGCGGATATGGCGCGACCGTCGAGGAGAGTTGGCAGCCCGGCGGGCACTCGCTCAATCGGGCAGAGGTGGTGGCCGCCCGCGATTGGCTACAGAGCCAGCAGTGGTAACGCGACCGCCACGCCCTATGGCAAATCACTCGCGAGATCGGCGATAAACTCCGACAGCTCCGCCATCATCTCATCGGGATAGCCATCGTAAAGCAGCAGCAGGCATGTGCGGCCTACGCTGTTCATCGCCTGCCACGTCGCGACCGACTGCGCGCGAAGGAAACGCGACGAATACTCGCCTAGCAGCGATTCGCCGCCAGAGATGGTGGCGCGTCGTTTCAGCGCCAGCGCCCGCAGGCTCACTAGCGCAGGCGGCCCGTCCATCTCGCTCTGCTCCGAAGAGTGATAGGCGGCGGGCGCGCGTCGCAGCTTGAATGGAACGCCCAGCCGCTCAACTGCCAGTACACGCAGCCCCTCGCGCAGGCGCTCGATGGCGTCTGTGGCCGCCTCTCCGTTGATGGTGACATCGAGATAGGGCAGCGGGCGCATCTGCGGTACATCGCGCAGCGCTGCCAGCGTCACCGCACGTGGGATACGCTCGTCTGCGCGTGCGACCAACTCATCGGGCGCCAACGCGGTGATACGACCAACGCCGACCGCATTTGCGTCAGTGAGCGGCCCCACAGGATCATCGTCGAGCGCCATCAACGCAGCAGCCCGCGACTTGTAATCTTCGACGGCTGGTTGTCCCGCGAATGTAATGTCGTGGAGATACGCATAGAGCGCCATACTCAGTTGCAGACCGAGGAAGAGGGAGGCCAGCCCGGCCAACTGCCGCTCTGGCTCAGGAGAAGTGATCAGCGGCTCCGGCAGCATGAACATGCGCTGCGACATCGACGATTCGCCCCCATCCGTGATGCGCAGCCAGAAGTCGCCGGAGTCAGCGGCTGACTCCGGCTCGCGGCCCTCCGGCGCAAAGACGACGATCCCTTTGCCACCTTTGCCCAGACTCTCCTCGAAGAGTTGTTCTGCCCAGTCACGCACGATCTCCCACGCGCCTGGCGCGCTGATCGTGAGTCGCAGGGCGCCCCGCTGACTGGCCGCTGCGAGCGCCGCCGCCAGCCGCACATATCGATGGCTGCCAGGGTCACGTTGCGCGCCGTCAAGATCGTAGGAGGCCCAGGCGTCTCGCAGGACGCCCTCCAGCGTTCCGGCGGGCGCATCGTGAGCGGTGAGCCAGAGAGCGACTGGCAAGAGGAACACCTGCGTACCAGGCGCGCTCATCCGGCCACCTGTGCCAGAGCCGCCGTCGAGTTGCAGCGGCAGGCGGGGAATAGCATGCTGCGCGGCGTCGCGGTCGAGGTAGGAGTCTGGCAGCGACATCGCGCGCAGTCGCTCGGAGGTCGAGAGGCCGACCATAGTAAGCGCATCACGCAACCAGTGGAGGTGGGTGATCGGCTCGGCGGAGGTCATGCCAAGCGCGACCGCTACCAGAGCTACGTCGTCCAGCAGCCGGCGTAGCGTCTTGGGGTGTGATTCCAGAGCGCTATCTGGCAGCGCCAGCCCCTTCGCGTCGGCCAGCGCGCGGACGATAGCATTGAGCGCCTCGGGGTCAGTGCTATCGAGTGGATGAATCGTCAGCGGGCCATCACAGAATCCCAGCGCCTGCAGGACGCGCACGGTGAGCACGGAGCCGCCCATGCCCGCCCAGATAACATGCCTGACACCACTTGCGAGCAGGTCACGCGCTTCGGCCTCCACCTTCACCAGCGCGTCGGGATGCGCCAGCAGCCAGGAAATCGCCTCGACCCAATCGAGTTTCAGCGCGTCGCCTTCGCTCCCCAATCGCGCCATCTGGCCATCGCGCCGTCGCAATTGGCCCACCGCATCGTCCTGCGCGAGCCGTCGAACTGCCGCTTGCGCCGATGGTGGGAGGGAAACCTCCTGACTGCTCATAGCGCCGCTCCCTGCTACACTTCGCTAGGCCTCATCGCTGTAGCGCTCGCGGGCCGCGTCGATGATCTTCCACGCCTCATCCACGTCGTGCCAGTCACGAACCTCTGTCTGCACGCCCTGCAACTCCTTGTAGGTGCGGAAGAACGCGGCAATTTCCAGCGGCCAGTGGGTCGCGAGGTCGCTCAGCTTTCGTGTCTGATTGAAGCGCGGATCATCGTGTGGAACGGCGAGAATCTTCTCGTCCTCGCCTTTCTCGTCCACCATGATGAGCGTGCCAATCGGGCGAGCGCGTACGTGGCATCCGGTGAAGGTCGCCTCATCCACGACAACCAGCACATCGAGGGGGTCGCCGTCGAGTGAGAGCGTGCCGGGGATGAATCCGTAGTCGGTCGGATAGTGCACTGACGAGTAGAGCACGCGATCTAGATGGAACACGCCGCGCTTGTGGTCGAATTCATATTTGTTGCGGCTGCCGCGTGGAATCTCCACGACAACCTCGACCCAGCCATCATCGCGGTTCGCGATAAACTGCTCGTCGACATGCTCGCTCATGTATGTCCTCCTGCTGATGGCCCGATAGCTCAGTGAAAATCACGTGACCTTCTAGGCTACCACGTTATGAGCCGATCAGCGCTCGGGTGGCCTGCGCCACATCACGCCACGCAGCAGTGGAGGGGTCGATCACCTCGAAATGTCCGCAACCCTCCAGCGGAAGTAGGCGCGCATTGTCACCCAGACTGCGCGCGCGCTCGACATAGCCCGCGCTGATTTCAAATGGGACGATATCGTCGATTGTTCCATGAAGCATCGCCTGCGGAACGCACAATGGCAGCAATTCGAATGGTGAGCAGTCGTCGTAGCGCGCGGGAACCTGCTTCGGGGCGCCATCAAGCAACTTCTCGACAACGGTGTCGCTGAGGCGCAGTTCCCATGCGCGGCGAAGGTTCGCAACGCCCGCCAGCGAAACCACGCCGGAAATGGGCAGGGAATCTGGGCGCCACAGGGGAGAGTTCATTGGCAGGCGTGGACGCGCAGCCAGCCACAGCGCCAGATGCCCGCCAGCGGAATGGCCCAACGTCACTACACGGCTCAGGTCAAGCGGATAGCGCTCGGCCAGCCCACGCAGGCTGTCAGCGGCGTCGGCGACATCTTCGAACGTTCCGGGCCACCCGCCGCCCGGCTCGCCAAGTCGCCGATATTCGATATTCCAGGTTGCGATGCCAAAGGTAGTCAGCGCCCCTGCAATCGCGCCATAGGATGAACCGTCGTAGCGCACCCGCCAGTAGCCGCCGTGGACCATGATCGCGACGGGCCACGGACCTGCGCTGCCGTCGGTTGGCAAACGCAAGTCGCCAAATTGCGATGGCGCCTCGCCATAGGATATACGCGCCGTTGGCGGCATGGCCTCGCGCGCCAGACGCTCGAGCAGTTCATCTATTTCGTCATCCGCCATTGCAGGCTCCTACATTTCAGTGATTCCACAGTTACCATGCTGGCTGGGCCGACCTAACTAGCAGTAGTCACGCATTCACTATACCGCGAGGGCTTGCCTTTACATCGCCTCGCTCTCTATACTCAACCTGTGAATACTCATTGATTGAGTATCTGAGCGCTCAGTGGAGGGCTGGCATGGCAAGGACAACACATGTAGGGCGACGCGCACTTTCAGCGATGGGGCTGCTTCTAACGGCAGCGACGACCCTGGTGGCTTGTGGAAGCACAACGGCAAGCGCGCCGCCAAAGGCTCCGGTGAATGTCGCATACGCAGGCTCGCTGGTCAATCTGATGGAGCATAACCTCGGGACAAATTTCACTGCCGCGACGGGCTATACATTCCAGGGTAAGGGCGCTGGCTCGACGGCGCTCGCGAATCAGATCAAAAGCAAACTCATCTCGCCCGATGTCTTTATCAGCGCATCTTCTGGCGCATACAAAACGCTGCAGGGCGACGCGAACGGCAACGTCGTGACATGGTACATTACATTCGCCACGACGAGCATGGTCATCGGGTACAGCGCGAAAAGCCAGTTTGCCAGCCAACTGCAAGCGGCAGCCAACGGCCAGGTTCCGTGGTATCAGGTCTTGGAGACGCCTGGGCTGCGACTCGGACGGACTGATCCGAAACTCGATCCCAAGGGAGTAAATACGCTGTACACCCTCCAATTGGCCGAGAGCTACTATCAGCAACCGGGCCTCTCGAAGAAACTGCTGGGTGACCCTGAGAACGCCACGCAGATATTCCCTGAGGAGGAACTGGTGGCGCGGCTGACGTCCGGCCAACTCGACGCAGGCTTCTTCTACGCCAACGAGGTGAAAGACGCCAACCTGCCCACGATCACGCTGCCCGCACAGATCAACCTTGGCGACTCCTCGATGGCCGCTGACTACGCCAAAGCGAGCTACACGGACTCCACCGGAGCGGCCAAGAAAGGCGGCCCCATCGCATTCAGCGTGACCATCCCCTCCACCGTAAAGAATGAAGCCGGGGCAGAGGCATTCGTCGCATATCTGCTCGGCGACAAAGGCAAGACGATCTTCGGGAATGATGGCTTTGCCACCACGACGTTCAAACTGACAGGTGACACCGCAAAGGTTCCCGCCAGTCTGAGGCAATTCGTAGCAGCATGACGACGCTGTGGCGCGATGAGGCGCAATCTGACGCCAGCGCAAGAGGTCCGGACGCCAAAGGGGGCCTCCCGAGGGGGACGCTCACCATCTGGCTGCTCGCGGCGCTCGCGCTGATCTACCTCATCGCGCCACTCGTCGAATTACTGCTCGCCGAACCCTGGTCGCAGGTTCCCGCCGCATTGGCTGATCCTCAGGCGATTGACGCCACCCGCGTTTCGGCGCTCGCCGCCACCATCAGTACGGTGCTGGTCGCCCTCTTTGGCATTCCGCTGGCCTATGCGCTTGCGCGCTGGCGCTTTCCGTTGCGCCCGATCGTGACAGCGCTCATCTTCACGCCGCTAGTCTTCCCCGCCGTCGTCAGTGGCATCGTCCAACTGCTGCTCTACGGACCCTATGGGCCAATTGGCGCTGCGTTCGCCACGCGCGGCGTCGAGTTGACAGATTCACTCGCGGGTGTCGTGTTGGCGCAGACATTCGTCGCGGCTCCATTCGCCGTGGTGGCGGCCCGCTCAGCCTTCGAGGCGGTCAACCCACTCACAGAATCTGTCGCGCAGACACTGGGCGCGTCTCGCTGGCGCGTCTTCTGGACGATTAGCCTGCCGCAAGCGTGGAGTGGCGTCGTCGCGGGGCTGGCGTTGACGTGGCTGCGCGCATTCGGCGAGTTCGGCGCGACGGCTGTGATGGCCTATCATCCCTACACGCTGCCCGTCTATATCTACGTGCAATTGACGGGACTTGGCACGCCAGCGGCTCTCCCCCTGGCGCTGGTAGCGCTGACCGCATGCGCGCTCGTCATCACCGCCGTGCTCCTGCTGACACGGCGTTCGCGGCTTCCGGGGGGTCTGCCATGAGCGAGGTCAACGACCCAGAGGCGCTTGCGGGCCTGCGCGCTGACTTTACCCTGCGGCGGGGCGTGTTCCGACTCCGCGCTGAGTTGAGCGCGCCGCCGGGGCTGACTGCGCTGCTTGGCCCGTCGGGCGCGGGCAAGAGCCTCACCCTGCAAGTCATCGCTGGGCTAGCAAGCATCGAGCGCGGTACGATCACGCTGAACGACCGCACGCTGGCCGATGCGAGCGCAGGTATCGCCCTGCCGCCGCAACTCCGGCGCGTGGGCTATGTGCCGCAAAGCTATGCGCTCTTTCCCCACATGACGGTCGCCGCGAATATCGCCTATGGCGCGCCCACTCGCCTCGATCGCCACGCGCGCGACAAACGCGTCGCGACCCTGCTCGACCTCGTGCATCTGCCGGGCTACGAGACGCGCTCGCCGCACAACCTTTCCGGTGGTGAAGCGCAGCGCGTGGCGCTCGCGCGGGCGCTGGCAGCCGAACCCGACGCGCTCCTGCTCGACGAACCATTCAGCGCGCTCGATGCCCTCACCCGCAACGCCGTGCGCACGGACCTGCGCGATATTGCGCTCGCAAGTGGCCTCCCCACGCTGCTGGTCACGCACGACCTGAGCGAGGCGCTAGCGCTGGCGTCGCGACTGGTTCTGGTGGCGCGTGGGCGCATCCAGGCGCACGGGACCGTCGCGGATGTGACGGAACGTCCAGACACAATGCTGGCCGCGCGCCTACTTGGCTGGGGCGGAGTCATCGCGGTCACCCAGTGGGCGCGAGAGCGGGAAGGCGTCAGCGTCACGCTTGCATGTGGGCAGACGCTGCGGCTTCCAGATGGAGCATGTGCGCAGACGGCCAAAGCGACCAAAGCGACCAACGCATGGCTAGCGCTACGTCTCGAACGACTCATCGTTTCGACAAACGCGGATGCTGAGCCAGCGAACGCGCTGCGTGTCTTGCGAGGCGTGGTACGCTCGGTGACACAGGCAGGGCCATTCTGGAACGCGCAGGTTGCGCTTGATGGCGCGGCGCCAACGGATGCGGCGCTCGATTTGCCGTTCTCCGCGCGTGAATGGCCAACGATGGGCCTCACGCCGGGCGTGTCGGTCACCCTGGCGATTCCAGAAGACGCCGCGCGTCTGGTGGCCGCGGACACAGAGGTCGAGGAGGCGGCGCAATGACCGACGCGGAATCCACGGGCGACAGGAGCGCCAGGAACACAGATGATTTCGGCGCGACGGATCAGCACGAGGTGGCGGAGTATGCGCTGCTCGGCCTGTTGCGGGAAGGTCCGCAGCACGGCTATCGGCTGGCGGCGGCGTTTACACTGGATGGGCGGCTGGGAGTCGCGCTGCGCCTGAAGATGAGCCAGATGTATGCGTACCTCCGCAAACTCGAACGACAGGGACTCTTGCAAGCGCACGATGAGATAGACGCAGGTTCGCGGCGCGCCCGCCACATCTTCGCGTTGACCGCTGAGGGCGCCCGCGACTTCGACGCCTGGATGGACGCTCCGGTCGAGGCGACACGCGAAGTGCGGCTGGCGTTCCTGCTCAAACTCGCCTTCACACTGGATGACCCGCCTGCCGCGCAACGACTGATCGAACGTCAGCGTGCGGCGACCGCTGCCTGGCTGGAACGCCAACGTCTGCGCGCCAAACATCTCGGAGCCGACAGCGACGATATGCGGTTGACGCTAGCTCAACTGACACTGCGCCACCGCATTCTGCTCTCCGAGGCGACATTGCGCTGGCTAGACGAGACAGCCTCCCAACTTCGTTCGTCATTTGTACATGGATGACGTGAACGGAGCGCGAGGGGAGAGCGAAAGCATGGCGGTCGCATCGGCCATGGTCGGGCAGCGGGCGGCGACACTGGCGCAGCGTTTCAATTCGCCGCTTGGCGTCGCGGCGCTGACCGCACTGGGTTACACACTCTATTTCCTCACGCGGCTGCTATTCTTTCATGGCGACATCACGCGGTTCGTGCTGGCAGGCAGCGACTACATCCCTAGCGCGAGTGGAGCAGCGGTTGGCCTGAGCGTCGCACATCATGCGGGCGGCTACGACGGTCAGTTCTACTATCTGCTGGCGCTCGATCCCTTCTCACCACAGCCAGCGCTCCCCGGCGCCCACTTCGACATTCCCGCCTATCGCGCCCAGCGCATCCTATATCCACTGCTCACCTGGGCGCTGAGCCTCGGCGGACGACCTGCGCTTGTTCCAATCATGCTCGTAGCCGTGAACCTCGCCGCCATCATCGCAATTGGCTGGCTGGCGGCGAAACTGGCCCAGCGGCTCGGCGCACAGCCATTCTGGGGACTGCTGCTGGCGCTCTATCCCGGGCTGCTGCTCAGTCTCGCGCGCGACCTCGCCGAGCCGCTCGCGATTGCCCTTGCGCTGGCGGCGCTGCTCTTCGCGCGTGATCGTCGCTGGGGCTGGGCTCCTGTGGCGCTGAGCCTGGCAGTCCTTGCGCGCGAGACGACGGCGCTCATGGCGGTGGCGTTGTTGGTAATCGCCGCCGTGGATACAATCGCGCGTGTCGTCCCACGTCTTGAACCCATCAGACGTTTTGTTGTGGGCGAACGGCAGGACAATTCCCTCCGGCCCGGCGCATGGTTGGCTGGCGCGATTCCGCTGCTGGTAGCGGCTATCTGGCAAGTAATCCTGCTGGCGCATTGGGGTCGACTGGGCATCTTCGCCGCGGGCGCGAACAACATCAGTTTCCCACTGCTTGGGCTGGTGGAGGGGTTTGTCGCGTGGCACATGCTGTGGTCGCCGCCACTCCAACTGATGCACTACCTCGCCGTGTTGTATCTGGTCGGGCTGGCCGAGGCGGCGCGGCGGCTCATCGTGCGTGAGGGGTGCGGCGGATTACTCGCCATCGCCTGGGGAGGCTACTTCCTCCTGACGCTGTGCCTCTCCGTCTTCGTCTGGGACTACTTCTGGAACTTCCTTCGCGGCGCGATGGAGCTGGCGATGTTAAGCCTGCTTCTGTTCATGGCGGCCTCCCCACGCTGGCGCGCCACGACCCTCGCGGCCACCGCATCCTTGTGGCTAGTCACCTTCATCGTCAGCGCGCCACCGATGCGCTAGGCGGATAAGACTGCTGATTCGGGCGCTTGCCATGCTCGTTATAATGGAGCTACCGGGCTGAGGCGTGTGTGGTGTGGATGTGTGGCGTGTGGGGGTACGTTCGGTGGAAAACGTTGCTGCAAGTGCGGCTACGGCTGCGACTCTTCCTCTGCGGGCTCCGAAGCAACGACTGACATGGATAGCAACTCTCCTGAACTCTCCGTGGGGACCCATGCTTGTAGCATTGTTTGCCTATGGGTCTTTCGTCCTGCTGCGGATCAACGCGTTTCACGGTGACCTCTCACGATTCGTGGTCGCGAGCGATCGCTTGATTCCCACCGCTTCGGGTGCTCGTGCTGGGCTTACGGTGCTCCATGGCACAAGCGGTTTCGATGGGCAATTTTACTATATGCTCGCGTTGAATCCGTTCTCACCACAGCCCACGCTGCCTGGCGCACACTACTCACTTGGAGCCTACCGCGCCCAGCGCATCCTGTATCCCTTCCTGGTATGGCTTCTCACGCTCGGTGGTCACGCGCGATATGTGCCACTGGCCATGATCAGTGTCAACCTCATCGCCATCGTCGTCATCGCGGCGCTTGCGGCGATGATCGCCCGCCGCCTTGGCCGCGAACCACTGGCGGGAACAATGGTAGCCTTCTACCCCGGTCTGCTCTTGAGTCTGGCGGCTGACCTCAGCGAGCCATTAGCGTTGGCCTGCGCGCTCGGCGGCTTGCTCTGTATCATGAATCGGAAGTGGCGCAGCGCGGCGCTCCTGCTAACACTGGCTGTCCTCGCCCGTGAGACGACGCTGCTCTTTGCGCTCGCACTCCTGGCGCTTGTGGCCGTATCGTATCTGCCACCATACGTCTCTTTCCGCGTGCCGGCGCTGCGCCTCATACGTCTCATACCACAGGCTGATCGGCGGGGGGCAATCCTGGCAGGTCTGGCGCCCGTTCTTGCTGAAGTCATGTGGCAACTCTTCCTTCGGGTGCGGTGGGGGCAGTCCGCGCTACAATCAGGAGGGCATCTCAATCTTGGCGCGCCGCTCGTTGGAGCGGCTACCGGGCCGAGCGCCTGGCTCATACAGGATTGGCCACCACTCCTGATTGGCATGCACTATCTGGAATATCTGTACCTGTTAGCGCTCGTCGGTTTCGTGGCCTACTCGCTGTGGAGCAAGCGCGAGTTCGACCATGTCGTCTTCGCCTGGGCAGGCCTTCTCCTGCTAGGAGCCTCACTGACCGCCACGAACTGGACGCAGGACTGGGGATTCATTCGCGCGCTTGCCGAATTTGCCGTTACGAGCCTTCTGCTCCTCATTCCAGCGCGCCCCTCTGTGCGACTCACCGCGCTGGCGACGACCATGTGTATCTGGGGAATCGTGTTCCTGACACACTACGCGGCATCGTAGACCGCAAGACACGATGAAGGCCATCCGAGCGTTCGGATGGCCTTCATGTCAGGTAGTGCGAGGGAACCGGCTACTTGAGGTTCTTGAGCACGGGCAGGTTCGAGACGCTCCACTTGTTGTTCGCGCTCTTCACCTGGAACTGCACCATCGAAATGGCGTCCGTGGGGCAGCGCATGATGCAGAGGCCGCTTAGTTAGCGTCCCGCAGCCGCTCTTGTACACGATGGAGCGCGGCAAGGAGCTGTCGCTGCTCCGTCTCACCCAAGACCGCTAACCATTCCCGCTCATGCTCATGCACGATGGGGCGAAAGTCGCTAGCCGCCTGCCGCCCCATTTCGGTGATTTCCGCGAGAATCATGCGCCTATCCGAAGGATGGGGAAGGCGGCGGACGTATGCCTGACGTTCGAGCGAGTCGAGCAATCCGGTGACCGTCGCTCGGCTGATGATTAGCCGGTCAGCGATTTCATTGGGCGGTAACGGCGACTCAGAATCTGCCAGTATGCTGAGCACCAGCCCCGAGGCGGGAGTGAGGCGCAAAGGCTGGAGCAGAGTGGCGATGCGTTTCTGCAACAAGTCAGCGGTGAACACCAGGTTCATTGCGCATTCAGTTGCAGTGGCGTTTGCGTTCGGATAGAGCGCGTCGAAATCAGACGCGATACGGATGGGCGAACTCATGATTAGGCGCCTTACTATCAGCCACTTGACAAAATATCATTAGCTACCTTATTATCTGATCATATCAGAGTTTCACAACTCCATGCAAGCGGAGGGGGCGATGCCTATGTGTCTGGACTGAGTTGAACTCTCGTCTGAATCCGCTGCCAGGATTCAAATCCCATCCGCTGTGTGCGTCGGCCAACCAGAGGAGAGAACCACTCATACCTAAGATTGGCGCGATCTTCTACATCGCGTGGTGATTCCTGCACCTCTATGCCGCTTTCCAGGTCTACAAGCTGGGTAAAACGGCAGTCGGTGGGAATGGCGTAGGGTCGCATCTACCAGAGCGTTTGGAACCTGGCCGCCTTTGCCGTCGCGGCGATTGCTATGGCTGTTGTCTACAACTGGCTCAACAACCCCGTGGGATACTGGCTCAACTTGGCCTTGACCAGCGTCACTGATGTGGGTCTCATCCTATTCGTCGTGGCGCGTCGCTCTCGACCGTTGTGGCCGGGGCTTCTGGGTCCGGCGCTCTGGGGCCTGGCGGTGGTGTTCAGCAAGCTGGAACAGCAGGCCATACGCGCCTGACGAGAAGCGGTTTGGTGTCCGCCACATCGTGGCCGGGACTACCAGTTATGATGAGCCGAGTCTAGATCACGAACCTGAAGGGAGAACGGCGATGTCCGTCAAGACCAGCAATTACACGGTTCTGAAGGAAGGCGAAGGCTTGCGGCTTCAGTCTGGGCCGGGCCGAGACCTTATTTTCAAGGTCACAGGCGAGGACACGAATGGAGCCTTTGACTACTTCATCGTCGAGGTGGCCCCGCATGGCGGTCCGCCACTGCACGTGCATCATAGCCAAGAAGAGACCATACAGGTACTCAAGGGTCGCTTCAAGATCCGCATCGGCGACGAAGTCTTCTATTGCGATGAAGGCGGATTCGCTTACTTGCCGTCGAAGACGCCCCATGCGTTCCTGAACCTGACCGATGAGCAGGGCGAGATCATTGTGGTCTATACACCGGGCGGCGGCCACAAGTTCTACGAAGAGTTAGGTCCACTTACTCGCTCAGGTTCCCCCGATCCCAAGGTCGTAGCAGCCCTCTTTGAAAAGTACGGGATGACCGTTCTGGGGCCGCCCCTAAGGCTTGATTGAACGGACATCGATGTGAGGCGGATACACTAAAACACGAAAACGCGCCGATTCCTCAATAGCTTGAGGGTCGGCGCGTTCCGCTGATTCTGCCAGGGTCAGGCGTTACTTGAGGTTCTTGAGCACGGGCAGGTTCGAGACGCTCCACTTGTTGTTCGCGCTCTTCACCTGGAACTGCACCATCGAAATGGCGTCCGTGGGGCAGCGCACGATGCACAGACCACAGCGGATGCACTTCTCTTCATCGATGATCATGTCCGCGCCACCTTCCCACTGAGCGCCAGCGAGCTTGTGAAGCGGATCACCCTTGACCATGCGCGTCAGCCCCTGCATGCTGATGCAGTCGTAGGGACAGATGTCCACACAGCCACTGCAGAGGATGCAGATGCTAGGGTCGATCATGATGTTCAGCTGGCACTGCAGACAGCGGCGCGCCTGCGTAATCGCTTCTTCGGGGCTGTAGCCCGTCTCAGACTCCTCGGTGATGCTGAAACGCTT
Source organism: Ktedonobacterales bacterium (assembly GCA_036391835.1). GTDB lineage: Bacteria > Chloroflexota > Ktedonobacteria > Ktedonobacterales > JADMIN01 > JAKAIY01. Next base: position 68,972 of record DASVZC010000020.1, read on the forward strand.
CTGCAGCGGCAGCGCCGGAATGACCTGATACGGGATGGACTCGTAGTCGTCCACCATGCCGCGCCGGAAGTCGGGCAGCTCGATCTCGACCGGCGATTCGGCTGGGCTATCGGTGAAGCCGAGCCAGCGATTGATCGTGCCAGCCGCGTCACGCCCATCGGCGATGGCGGAGATCAGGTTACGCGAGCCTTCGGTGAAGTCGCCACCTGCAAACAGGCCCGGCTTCGTCGTCATCCAGGTATCGCGATCTACCAGCGGGATGCCCCAGCGGTTGACCTCAAGCCCAAGCTCCTTCGCCGGAATCCACGAGACATCGGCATACTGACCGAAAGCCGAGATGACCTGATCGCACTCAACGACGAACTCAGAACCCGCAACGGGCATCGGGCGGCGGCGGCCACCAGCATCCGGATCACCCAGGCGATTACGCACCATCTTCACACCAGAGACGTGCACGCCGTCATTGCTGAGAATCTCAGTCGGACCGCAGAGGTACTGGAACTCGACATGCTCCAGCATCGCCTCATCTACTTCGTACTCGTCGGAGGGCATCTCCTCCTTGGAGCGGCGATAGAGCACGTAGACCTTTTCGGCGCCAAGGCGAATCGCTGAGCGGCAGCAGTCCATCGCGGTGAAGCCCGCGCCGAGGACGACGACCTTCTTGCCGACAAAGACCGGCTCGCCGAAGTTGATCTTTTCGAGGAACGGTAGGCCAGCGATGACGCCTTTGAAGTCCGCGCCCGGCACAACCTTGTTATCGGGGCCAGTCAGCGGATTCGAGAGCATCGTGCCAGCGCCGAGATAGACAGCCGCATACTCGTTCAGCAGGTCCGTCAGTTGCACATCTTTGCCGACGAACGTGTTGAGCTTGACCTCGACACCGAGCGCCTCGAGATATTCGTCAATCTCTTCCTGCGTCACCTCACGCGGCAAGCGCCAGACAGGAATGCCGCCGACCATCATGCCGCCGGGAGCAGGGTACATATCGAAGACGGTGACAGGGTAGCCCATCTCCGCAAGCTCGCGAGCGCAGGCGACGCCCGCCGAACCAGCGCCGACGATAGCGATCTTCTGTGTCTTCGTCACCGTCGGCCGCTCTGGCAGATGGCGATATTCGCGGTGGTCGTGCGAGGCGCGCTTCAGCCAGCAGATCGAGACGGGTTTGCCATCGACCTTGTTGCGACGGCAAACGGGCTCGCATGGGCGCGCACAAGTGCGTCCGAGCACACCTGGCACCACATTCGAGCGGCGATTGAGCACATACGCTTCATCGAAGCGCCCCTGCGAGATCAGCCCGATATAGTTCGAGACATCAGTGCGGGCAGGGCAGCCCACCTGGCAAGGGATATTCGTCTTATACCAATCGGGATCGGCGATCTCCGTTTGGTACAGGAGACCGAGGTCCGCGTCCTGATCCAGCATGCTGTTTTGACCCTTTCGTGACGCTGGCGCGCCAGAGCGTCGCGTGTCTTTCAAGAGCGAGTCTGTAACTGCTAATGCGCCTGCTACAGTATACTATGCCGCCACTGGACGCGCTACCGTAGGGAAAACGCCCGATGCTCGTACGGTATCCGCCTGATGAAGGCGACCCATTCCAGCCAATCGAACTGGGTCTACTCGCCGACAGCCTCTGGCAGAGGCTGCACCGGTAGTTGCAGCGGCTCCTTTTGCTCGGCGAACCCGTGCTCGAAGAAATTCACCACGCGATTGCAGTATCCAGGACGGTCGAGGAAATAAGCGCCGCAGTGATTTGCGCCCTCCGTAATCCACAGTTCTTTCGGCTCGCTTGCCGCCTCATACAGACGATGCGCATGGCTCACCGGTATCATCTCGTCGGCGGTTCCATGCATCAGCAGCAGGGGGCGGGGAGCGATCTGGCTAATCATGGCGAGTGGCGACACATCGCGGCTACGGTAACCCGCGCTACGCTCGAGGAAGTAGTCGCTAATGGCGGCGAATGGCTGGCCCGGCATATGGATGACCCTCTGGACATTGTAGGCGACCACATCGGCGTGCGTGGCGAAAGGCGAATCGGCGACGACGACTTGTACTTCTGGGCGTTGCGCCGCGCCGAGAATGGCCACAGCGCCACCCATCGAGAATCCGATGACGCCGACCTGAGCGTTTGGTACACGGGCAAGCGCGTAATCGAGCGCCGCGTGGAAATCGTGGACTTCACGATAGCCCAACGTCACAGGCGCGCCGCGTCCAGTGCCATGCCCGTGATAGTCGAAGAGCAACACATTGAAGCCAGACCGCCAGAGCGCCGAGCCGATACCGATCAGATCAGACTTGCTGCCACGATAGCCTGCGCAGCCGATGATTACCTTGTTCGTGTTCGGCCGGGGAAACCACCAGCCGCCGAGCGGACGCCCTTCCCCTGCCGTATGGATATGGACATCTTCCCAGTCGACGCCTGTCTCGAACGGCGTCATATGAAAATCATCGAGATAACTGGACGGGTTCGGTTTCGTCAACCGATGGGCGACATAGTAGCCTATACCCGCGCTCGCGCTCGCTAGCGTCGCAGCGCCTACGCCGGCAGCAATCGCCACACCCCGCACCAAACGATTCATGTACCTTGCCTCCTCGGGTTCCTCCGGTGGCGCATTAACGCATATTTCGCACCAAACCCGCGACATCTTATTCACATAATTCTATCGTATCGAGAGTATCTCGCGTCATGGGTCGTCACGCCCGCTCTGCGCTCAGCCAGCCACGTGCGTGGTACACGTCGGCCAGCGTATCGGGCCGGTCAGTCATCAGGCCATCTACGCCCCAGTCAAGCAGGCGCTCCATCGTCTCGCGATCATCCACTGTCCAGACGTGCACGTCTAGGCCGCGCTCGTGCGCCAGGCGAATGCTGGTCTCCGAGACGACACGAATGCCGCGAAACGTCTCGGGAACCTGGAGCGCATCGTAGTGTATACGTAGCATGCGCGTCGAACGGAACAACACCCCGATCAAATAGTTGCGTGTCTCGCCCATGCTCGCGGACGTGGAGATGCGGCCCTCACTCTGCGCGCGAAAACGGGTCATCGCATCTGTGTGGAAACTGCCGACCATTGTCCAGTCTTCCCAGCCATTGTCGAGCAGCAGCCGCGCCAGCCTCCGCTCTCCATCCGCGTCGTTGACCTTCATTTCGATATTGATGCGCGTCTTTGGAAAGCGCTCATACACTTCACGTAACGTCGGAATAGTCACGCCCTTCCCGCGCCAGGGGAAGGTCTTGCCGCCATCTGGCGTGAAGTGATAGCCGGCGTCGAGGCGCTTCAATTCGTCCAGCGTCAGCGCCGCAAGGGGACCACTCCCGCTCGTCGTCCGATCGAGCGTGTCGTCGTGAAAGACTACGATCTCGCCATCGCGACTGTAATGCACGTCCAGTTCGAGGGCGTCAGCGCCATACTTCAGACCGTTCTCATAGGCGGGCAGGGTGTTCTCGGGGGCCAGCGCCGAACCGCCACGATGGGCGAAGAACAGCGGGCGCTCGTGCGTGACATAGGGGTGGCGCGACACTTCACTGGACGCCTGATCTTCGGCTGGCATGATTGAGTCATCCCTTTCAACAACACGTGGAGGCACAAGCTGGCGCCCTGGCGGGAATGCGGCGGCGCCTGACATGCGTATTTTAGTCCCCCATACGCTACTGGTCTAGAATTTGCGCCAAGACTTAGTGATGAGGCGCAAGGAATGAGCCGCGCAGAGATGCGACTCGAGCACATCCCGCCGCGCCAGCGGAATCGATGGCGATGGCGCCAGTGGTTGATGATTGATGAGGGAGTGTTGACGATGCGAATCGCACAAGTTGCGCCGCTCTATGTTTCCACACCGCCGCGCTCATATGGCGGCACAGAACGCGTCATCTCCATGCTGACGGAGAGAATGATCGCACGAGGTCACGAGGTCACGCTGTTCGCGACAGGCGACTCGACCACCAGCGCACACCTCGTCGCTGGCGCGCCCACCGCGATGGGATTCGAAGAAATGATGGAAGTCGGCGCTGCCCACACCGCCATGCTCGCGAACCTCTATAGGCGGGCAAGTGACTTTGATATCATTCACAGCCATCTGGACTACCCAGCGCTTCCGTTCGCCGCAACCAGCAGCACGCCCACGGTATTCACTATCCATGGAGCGCTCAATGTGCCCGGCTTCCGCGAGGCGTTCTCGGCATTCCCCAAGCTGAACTATGTCTCGATCAGCGACAGCCAGCGAGAGCCCCTGCCTGATCTCAACTGGGTGGCGACGATCTACCATGGCATCGAAGTAGAGGCGCAGCGGTTCAGTGAACAGCCAGGCAATTACCTGCTCTTTGTAGGGCGCATCTCTCCAGAAAAGGGACCGGATCGAGCAATCGCCATCGCGAAGCGCTGTGGGATTCCGCTCAAAATTGCCGCGAAAGTGGACCCGAAAGACCGCAAGTACTTCGAGCAGACCATCAAACCGCTGTTCGACGACCCACTCATCGAATTTGTCGGGCCGGTGAATGAGCAGCGCAAGATGAAGTTGATGCGTGAGGCGCTTGCGCTGCTGTTGCCGATTCGCTGGGCAGAGCCGTTCGGCCTGGTCTTTATCGAGGCGCTCTCCTGTGGGCTGCCTGTGTTGACGTGTCCGCTCGGCGCCGCGCCTGAAATCCTGAAAGACGATGTTACCGGATTCATGCGCGAAACAGATGAGGAATTGGCCGACGCAGCCCTTCGAATACGCCAGATTTCACGCAGTGGCTGTCGCTCGTGGGCAAAGGAGTATTTCGATGCACAGGGAATGACCGACAACTATCTCTCATTGTTTGAGTCGTTGCTGAGCAAGCGTCAGCGCACGCGTGAAATTCTCATTCCCACTGACGCGCGAGTCGAGGCGCCGCCCGACGAGCTCATCTACACCACGGAGCGTACGAATATCTCATGAACGAGCTCACAAATGATCCGAAGAACTCAGCGCTGCAACATGCCAGCAAAAGCGCGAACGGCTCTGCGCCTAACGCCACCGCCGACCGCTATGTGTTGCAGGGCGAGGCCAGCGCAA